>NZ_JAVBIJ010000001.1:1277500-1596875 GCF_032193765.1 Rhodoferax potami | reverse complement strand
CAGCCATGACAGCGCTCGACGCTGCGCTGCATGGTCAAGCCCAAGCCCAGGCGGATGTGGCCGCGGCAGGCGCCGGTGAACAGGCAGCACAAGGCTTGATTCAACAAGAAAATCCGGTGTCTACCCAGGCGGAATCTGCGTCGGTAGCTATCGAAAGTGTAGCAATCGAAGCAGCTGCTGAAGAGGGTGAGTCCTCGGCCGCCATAGCGCCTGTGGTCGCTCCCAAGCCAGCGCCCAAGCCGGTGGTGGCGGTGCGCGGAGATGACCGTCCCGGTATGAAGAAGGAAACTCCTGCAGATCCCCGCGCGTCCAAATTTGGCGACCGCAAAGATGCAGGGCGCGGTGGGCGTGATGCCGGCAAGCCCGGGTTCGGCGACCGTACGCCTCGTCGCGATGACCGCGCCGGCATGGGCGACCGCAATCGTGCGCCCATGAGCAGCGCGCCACGTTTGGGTGACACCGCTTTCCGTGCGCAACGCGAAGCGATGGAAAACGCCCAATTCGCGCTCAAAAAGCTGGCAGCCCAAGCTCATGGCGAGGCCTTGGTGCAGTTGTTGTCTGCGTGGGAAAAGCGCGATGCTGCGTTGTTGCCTACGGCTCAAGACCTGGGTGGCCGTGCCGCGGGTCAGGCCCGTAATGCATGGGTGAAGGCTGTCAGTGCCTCGGCTGCTGTGAAGTCCGAGGTGGCTTCGCAACACTTGTTGCGCCTGGAAATGGCAGCGGAGGTGCCGACTCCCGCCGAGCATTTGGATGCCCGACGCGGCATGCAGTTGCAACTGTTGACCCGTCGCAATGACCCCGCACCAGCTCAAACCTGGGCTGAAGATACCGCCCAAGTATTGGCAGCAGCGTACGACGCGACACAAGCGCGCCGTTTGCAAAATGTGTTGAAAGTTCTGTTGAAGCGTTAAAGAAGCGGATCCGTGCCGCTCAGCTCTGCGGCACGGAGAGCGCTACGAGCCTGCCTGATTGATCAGCAGGCGTTGTGCGGGGCGAGGCGGGTCCACATGAGCGAGTCCGAGATCGGCTGCAGCTCTAGCCTCAGCACCTCTGCTCTGTCACTAGCTTTCCCCTGGATGTGCCAGTCGCTCAGGACCCAGCGCTGTGTTCCGTGTTCCATTTCGTGGGTCGCAGGCTTGTGCGTGTGGCCGTGGATGAGATAGGTTGCGTCGGCGGACGCGAGCGCCTCTTGCGCTACGGAGTGGTCCACATCTGCGTAGCTGGCCACTTCTTTCTTTTTTTCACTCTGCAATCTGATGTCGCTCGCGATGGCCCTGCGTTCCGGTAGCGGGCGCTTCAGAAAGTTGGCTTGCCAGTCGGCAGACCTTACGGTGCGGCGGAATGCTTGGTAATCCACATCATCCACACACCAAGCATCTCCATGGGTCAACACAATCCGGTGAGATGCGAAAGTCAGCGTAGTAGGGTCGGGCAAGAGCTGAGCTTGTGCCGCAGCAGAGAACGTTTGGCTGAGCAAAAAATCGCGATTACCGACGATGCAATACACCGGTATCCGCGCTGCGGTGCTGCGAATAGTCGATACACAAGCAGACTCAAAACTCTGTGCATCCGTGAGGGTGTCATCGCCCACCCAGACTTCGAACAAATCGCCGAGGATGAAGAGTGCGTCTGCTTTGGTGTCCCGCATATAGCGGGCCCAAACTGCGTGTGTTTGGGGCTCGCTGGAGTGCAGGTGGAGATCCGAGATGAAATCCACCCGCCGCCAGTGGGGCTGTGCAATCAGTTCCACTGGCATTTTTCCATTTACAGCGCCACGGCTTTTTCGATGATCACGTCCTCTTTAGGCACGTCATCATGGAAGCCTTTTTTGCCGGTTTTGACAGCCTTGATTTTGTCAACCACTTCAGAGCCGGCGATCACTTTGCCGAACACAGCGTAGCCCCAGCCTTGCATGCTGGGTGCGGTGTGGTTCAGGAAGCCGTTATCCGCGACGTTAATAAAGAACTGTGCAGTCGCAGAGTGCGGGTCGCCAGTGCGCGCCATAGCCAGGGTGTACGTCGAATTCTTCAAGCCATTGTTGGCTTCATTTTCGATGGGAGCGTCGGTTGGCTTCTGGGCCATTCCCGGCTCCATGCCGCCGCCCTGGATCATGAAGCCCGGAATCACGCGGTGGAAAATCGTGTTGTTGTAGTGGCCTTTGTTCACATACGCCAAAAAGTTGGCGCTGGACTTGGGGGCTTTCTCTTGGTCCAGCTCGATGGTGATAACGCCGTAGCCGGTGATGTGGAGTTCGACTTGAGGATTGCTCATGATTTAAGGGGCCAAAGTGGCCGAGTTGATAACGACAGGGGTTTGTGGCACATCTTGGTACATGCCTGCATTGGTGGTCGGAACACCACGAATTTTGTCAATCACATCCATGCCCTGGACGACTTTGCCGAAAACAGCATAGCCATGGCCATCAGGGCGAGGTGCATTCAGGTTTTGATTGTCCACCACATTGATAAAGAACTGCGCGGTCGCGCTTTGCGGGTTGGCTGTGCGCGCCATCGCGATAGTGCCCCGGTCATTCTTCAAACCGTTGTTGGCTTCCAGGGGGATCGGGTCCCGGGTCGTTTTTTGCTGCATATTGGCCGTAAAGCCGCCGCCTTGCACCATGAAATTGGGGATAACGCGGTGAAAGACAGTGCCGTTGTAATGCTTGTCTTTCACATACCGCAGAAAGTTTTCGACGGTCTTGGGTGACTTGTCTGGATAAACCTCCACCGTGAAATTGCCTTGGGTCGTTTGAAACACGACTTTAGGGGCAACATCCTGCGCCACCGCTGCTTGTTGCAAGAGCAGGGCGGTGCAAACGGTCAGGGCCTTGAGTCCTCGTTGAATCCACACGTGCATCAGAGTATTCCTTCGTAAAAAATTTTCCATTGACCATTCTGGTAGCTCCAGTACTGCCGCTTTGTCCAGCCAATACGGGAGCCTTCGGCCACCTCGCCGAAGGTGGTCACCATGGTTTCGTTGCTATCAATCCAGTGGAGGTAAGAGACATCCTTTAGCTGGATCGTTCTTCCCCTGATTTTTTCCATCTCTCCGCGCAACAAAGGAGTCCATTGCTGGAGCGTTTTCCCGTTGCTGTTGAAGTCCGGGGTGTAGAAACTCAGCACCTGCTGTACATTGCCGCCGGTTTTCGCATTGCGCCAGGCGAGAAGGGCACTTTCAAATCCCTTCGCGGCGTTTTTTGCGTTCACTGCCGGCACCCATTGCAGTTGCGGCGCGATGACGACCGGTGTTGCCCGGATCGCGACTGTTTTGATGATGCGCTCCAAGTCCGGATTTGCAAGGACGATACAGCCATCCGTTGCCAGGGGGGCACGGGCGAACTGGGTGGGCGGGGTTCCATGCAGCCAGATGCCACTGCCGGTTTTCCCGCGTTTCGTATCCAAAACATTCGGATAGTTGATGGGGAGAGCACCGGACCCGTAAAAGTCTTTGAGTGTCTTGGGGTCCAAATTGCTGGTGATGTAGTAGACGCCTAAAGGCGTTCTCTGGTCACCCTCTACGGCTTTGGAGATTCCCGCTTTTCCGACAGAAATGTAATAGTCCGCAATCAGCGTTAAGCCGTTCCCTGCGTTCTCAAACAAATACAGGCGTGACCGGGAGGCGTCGACTGCAATCGCGTGGCGGGTGGTCGGAGCGAGTTGCAGAAACTGCGCAGGAACCATGCCTGTCGGTGGCCGTTCTTTCAGCGCCTTCACCCGCTTGCTGGATTCCTCACGCAGTTCTTTGAGCGCTTCGCTCGCGCTTTTGGCCATCGCAGGCGGAACGTCGCCCAGCGTGGTCACCTGCCGTACCCGTGAAGCCAGCAGGTCGCCGTAGACCAGTTGTGCAAGCTGGAAAGTGGGGAAGTCGGCCGCAAGGCGTTCTGCTTTAAGAAGCGCCGACCGATTTTCACCCCGCCCTATGAGGCCGTAGACCTCAATCAGCCGTGCTTCTGCAGCGCCAGTGTCGTCCTTGGCAGGATTTTTAGAAGCTGGGCTAACTGCCGGCTTTTGGGCCGGAATAGTCTTAACAGGATTTGCCGATGCATCGCCTGGATACAAACCCAGTCCTGCGGCAAACAACGGGAGGGTCCACAGAAAGGCGCGGATATGGGGCACATTGGATTTCAATGTGCGCAAAAGGCTATCGAACACGTTCCGACAGTGCTCCGACGCCTCAGTTGCCAACAGATTCGCGAACAATCAGCCAGCGATCACCAGTTTTGGTGAGCTCCAGAACTTTCCGGCTGGACACTGCCAGCTCGTTGGCTTTGTAATCTTGGCGAAATTTCGCGGTCGCCTTCGAGCCGTTAACAGTGATGTTGAGGTTGCTGACCGTAACCGTGATTTTTGACTTTCCGGTAATGCGTTGGCGACGCTCTTCTTCCCAGGCAGACCGCTTCACACCACCCGGTGTATCGAAGTCCCGTCCGTAGGCTGACAAGTAGCCTTTCATATCGCGGGCAGCCCACGCTTTCGCCCAATTCCGTATAGCAGTTTCGACGTCTTTGCGTGCATCGGTACCTGATGCTGGTTCGGCTTTAGGTTGGGCAGCAGGGGCGGCTGCCGCTGTTGCCGTCTGCGCCGGTGTTGCGTTCGCTGCCGACACAGCGGGGGTTGCGGGCTTGCTGGCTACAGGCTCTGGGGCCGGCTTTGCCGGCGCTGCCACGGGTGGAGGCGCCGCGGGTGCCGGGGTAGACAGTGTTGACGCCGGACGCTGGCCTTTGGATGTAGCCGGATTAAACAGTTCGCGGATCAGAGCGAGCTTTGGCGGCACCGCCGCGTTGTTCGCATCGAGTTGCAATGCTTTCCCGTACGCTTGGCTAGCCAACTTGGCATACACATCCCCCAGGTTCTCGTGGGCCGTGGTGTAGCTGGGGTTGGTGCGGATCGCCATTTCAAGGGCCGTACGCGCTTTGTCAAATTGACTTTGACCGGCGTACAGGACTGCCAAGTTGTTATAGGGCTCCGGGAGCTCAGGATAGTCTTCAGTTAACCGTGTGAAGGTTGCGATCGCCTCGGTGTTTTTGCCGGAATCACGTTGGATCACGCCCTTCAGGAAGCGCATTTGTGGGTCACGGGGCTTGGCTGCAAGATACTGATCCGCCTTGGCCATGGCCTCCGGGAGCTTTCCATTGCGCACCAGTTGCGCAACATCTGTGTAGTCGTCGGCATGGGCTACTCCAAACGACAAGGTAGCGGCCAGTGCAACCCAGCGGATTGCGGAAAAAAGCGGGGATGGGGCTTGCTTCATAGTGCCTTTGAAAACTTGCTCGGTGAGTCACCCTCGGCGCAGGGCTTTATACTGCGGGCATTGTAGCCGAGGGGTTAGCGTGCAGCCCCGAGGACATCCCCCCCAATTTGATTGTTTGCGAGCCCTCTTTGCGTCCTTCTGTGATGTAGCGGGCTCGTTGTTTTTGTGTTCAGGTTTTTGATACCCATGAGTTTGCGCATTTTCAACACGCTTACGCGTTCGTTGCAACCCTTCACTCCTCTTGAGCCCGGTCACGTGCGCATGTATGTCTGTGGCATGACGATCTATGACCTGTGTCATATCGGTCACGCACGGATGATGATGGCTTTTGATGTGGTTCAGCGGTGGCTGAAGGCCAGCGATTTGAAGGTGACGTATGTGCGAAACATCACAGACATCGATGACAAGATCATCAGGCGTGCTCTGGAGCGCGGCATCACGATCCGCCAGTTGACTGATGAAATGATCGAAGCCATGCATGCCGACATCGGCGCGCTGCGCATTGAGGCGCCTACGGTGGAGCCTCGCGCCACTGAATATGTGCCGCAAATGCTGTCACTGATTGGCGAGCTGGAGGCCAAGGGCTTGGCTTACCGCTCGGGCAATGGCGATATGAATTACTCCGTCCGCAAGTTTGAAGGCTACGGAAAGCTGTCCGGCAAGTCTCTGGATGAACTGCGCGCCGGTGAGCGAGTGGCGGTTCAAGACGGAAAAGAAGACCCCTTGGACTTTGTGCTCTGGAAGTCTGCCAAACCCGAAGAGCCACCTGAGGCGAAGTGGGAGAGTACTTTTGGTACAGGCCGACCCGGTTGGCATATTGAATGCTCGGCCATGAGCTGCGCCACGTTGGGCAAGACCTTTGATATTCACGGTGGCGGCGCGGACTTGCAGTTCCCCCACCACGAAAATGAAATTGCGCAAAGCGAAGGCGCCCACGGCCAGCCGCTGGCGCAGTTTTGGATGCACAACGGCTTTGTGCGCGTGGACAACGAAAAGATGAGCAAGTCGCTCGGAAACTTCTTCACCATCCGCGACGTCTTGAAGCAATACGATGCTGAAACCGTTCGCTTTTTCATCGTGCGGGCCCACTACCGTAGTGCCCTGAACTACAGCGACGCGCATTTGGATGATGCCCGCCAGGCACTCAAGCGCCTGTATACCGCACTGACCGTCGCTGCACCGTTGGACATGGCCATTGATTGGGCCAACCCCTTCGCAGCCCGTTTCAAGGCTGCGATGGACGAGGATTTTGGGACCCCTGAAGCCATTGCTGTGCTTTTCGATTTGGCGGGCGAGGTCAACCGCACACGCTCGGTGGAGAGTGCTTCGCTCCTCAAGGCGTTGGGCGGCTGCATCGGCCTGCTGCAAGCGGACGCCAAAGCGTACTTGCAATCCGGAGCAGGGCTGGACGAGGCGACCATTGCGCAGCGAATCGCGGAGCGCGCCGCTGCGAAAGCCGCGAAGGACTTTGCGTTGGCAGACACGATCCGCAAGGAGCTGCTCGCCCAGGGCATTGTGCTGAAGGACTCCGCCGCAGGGACGACTTGGGAGGCGGCAGCGTAATGGCGGTTGCAATTCCTGCGACTGCCGAAGCAGTCATTACCCCCTATTTTTGGGAAGAGGCCTGCAAACACCTGATGAAAAAGGATCGGGTTATGAAGCGCCTGATCCCGCAATTCGGGGATGCGTGCCTCCAAACCCGGGGCGACGCCTTTGTGACCTTGGCGCGCAGCATCATCGGTCAGCAGATTTCGGTGAAAGCTGCCCAAACCGTGTGGGACCGGTTTAGCCTGTTGCCCAAGAAGCTGACGCCCGCCAATGTCTTGAAGCTCAAGGTGGATGACATGCGCGCCGCCGGCCTCAGTGCCCGCAAGGTCGAATATCTGGTGGACCTGGCTTTGCACTTTGACAATGGTGCCTTGCACGTCAAAGATTGGGACAGCATGGACGATGAAGAAATCATCGCAGAGCTGGTATCCATACGCGGTATAGGCCGCTGGACGGCAGAGATGTTCATGATTTTCCACCTCATGCGTCCCAATGTGCTGCCATTGGATGATGCCGGTTTGATCACTGGCATCAGCCAGAACTATTTTTCGGGTGATGTGGTGAGCCGCAGTGATGCACGCGAAGTCGCGGCAGCCTGGGCGCCATATTGCAGTGTTGCAACTTGGTATATTTGGCGGTCTCTCGACCCCTTACCGGTCGCGTACTAACGGGTGGGGCGCTTGGGCGCTCGTACCGCAAGAAGGAGAAAAACGTTGGCAAAAAAGACTTTCCTCGATTTTGAGCAGCCCATTGCGGAGCTCGAAGGCAAGATTGAAGAGTTGCGCTACGTGCAAAACGAGTCCGCGGTCGATATTTCTGCGGAAATCGACCAGCTGAGCAAAAAAAGCCAGCAGCTGACCAAAGACATTTACAGTGACCTGACCCCTTGGCAGATCACCAAAATCGCTCGCCATGCAGAGCGCCCCTATACCCTGGACTATGTGGGCGAAATCTTCACCCACTTCGTGGAGCTCCATGGTGACCGCCATTTCGCGGACGATCTGAGTATCGTGGGTGGCTTGGCCCGGTTCAATGGCACGCCTTGCATGGTGGTCGGCCAGCAAAAAGGGCGTGACACCAAAGAGCGCGGCTTGCGCAACTTCGGGATGAGTAAGCCCGAGGGATACCGCAAAGCTTTGCGCCTCATGAAGCTGGCGGAAAAATTCAAACTCCCGGTCTTCACCTTCGTCGACACACCCGGTGCCTATCCGGGGATTGATGCCGAGGAGCGTGGACAGTCCGAGGCGATCGGCCGCAACATTTTTGAAATGGCGCAGCTCGAAGTCCCGATCATCACGACCATCATCGGCGAGGGCGGTTCAGGCGGTGCACTCGCGATTTCGGTGGCCGACCAGGTCATCATGCTGCAGTACTCGGTGTACTCGGTGATCAGCCCTGAAGGATGCGCCTCGATCCTCTGGAAAACCTCTGAAAAGGCGCAAGAGGCGGCTGACGCATTGGGCATTACGGCCCACCGCCTCAAGGCATTGGGCTTGGTGGACAAAATTGTGAATGAACCAGTAGGCGGCGCTCACCGCGATACCAAGCAGGCAGCCGCTTTCTTGAAGCGGGCGCTGGCCGATGCCTATCGCCAAATCAGTGACTTGAAGGTCAAAGAGCTGCTGGATCGCCGTTACGAGCGTCTCCAGAGCTACGGCCGATTCACCGACACCAAGGCTACTGGGAAGTAAATGCCTGGCCGTGTTGCATGACACATGACACAGTCTCTTGAACACGCAATGCGGGCCTTCGGGCCCGCATTGCCTTTGGGGGTAGCCTATAGCGGAGGCGCAGATTCCACCGCGCTGCTGTTGGCGTGTGTAGCGCGGTGGCCGGGGCAGGTGGTCGCAATTCATGTGAATCATGGCCTGCAGTCTGCAGCGCAACAGTTTGAACAGCATTGCCAAGAAACCTGTGCGCGTCTGGCGGTGCCTTTGCACATTGCGAAGGTGGCCGCCCATCCGGCACTGGGTCAAAGTCCTGAAGATGCAGCCCGCATCGCCCGGTATAAGGCTTTTGAGTCTCTAGCCGGCACCAGGATCGCGGGAGATACTATTCAATCGATAGCGCTGGCTCAACATGCGGATGACCAGGTCGAGACCATGCTGCTGGCGCTGAGCCGCGGGGCGGGCATGGCAGGCCTCAGTGGAATGCCGGCACACTGGCAGCGTGGCGGTTTGCATTTTCACAGGCCGCTGCTTCAGGTCGCCGGCAAGACACTGCGTGAGTGGTTGGCGCAGCAAGGCGAGTCATTTGTAGACGACCCCACCAACGCGGATGTCCGTTACACCCGCAACCACATCCGGGCCCAAGTGATGCCGGCACTGGAAGCGGTGTTTCCGCAGTTTCGCGATACCTTCACCCGCAGTGCGCGACACGCTGCGCAAGCGAACACGCTTTTGGAGGAGCTGGCATCTGAAGACTGGAGCCAGATTGCGCACGCCGAGATGCAATTGCCGCTGATCCGGCCTTTGCAAGCCATATCTGTTGCGCGCCAAGCCAATGTCATTCGCCATTGGCTTAAAACGCTGTATGGCGAGATACCGCAAGCGGCACAGCTGTCCGAGCTGTTGCGTCAGATCAAGGCCTGCACCACCCGAGGCCATCGCATTCATTTGAAGGTCGGCTCTGGCCACGTCCTGCGGCGGGGAAGCATGTTGGTCTGGTTGAAAGAGCTTGAATAGGTCCTTGTGCGCCGATGAAATGTGGCTCTCAGGCAAGCTTTTGTGATGAAGGTACGCGAGTTTGGAAAAAAGCGCCCAGACTCATGCGATAATTCTGGCTGCTAGGAAACGTGACCGAGTGGCCGAAGGTGCTCCCCTGCTAAGGGAGTATGGGGTGTAGAGCCTCATCGAGGGTTCGAATCCCTCCGTTTCCGCCAAAAATGAAAAAAGCCCATGTCAATCATGGGCTTTTTTTTGTCCGAAATTCCGGATGGCAGGAGGTATTCACCATGCGCATTATTTTTCTGGACTTCGATGGCGTACTCCACAAAGCGACAGAGATCGTCGATTGGCCGACCTCCGGGCTCAGCCTGAGTGCGTTTTCAGAACGGTTGCAGCTCTTTTATTGGGTGCCGCATCTGGCCGGGCTCTTGGAAGCGCACTCTGAGGTGCAAATCATCATCCACTCCACCTGGCGCAAACAGTGCTCTGTGGAGCAAATGCAGGTCTTGTTGGGCCCACTGGGCCCCCGTGTGTTGGGAATGACCCACCGTGGATTGTTGCGGGTGGAGTCGATAACTGACGCCATCAAACGCCACGATATTCGGGACTACCTTATCCTGGACGATGACGCAGGCGCCTTTCCCGGGGGCACGACCGGTTTGGTTCTGTGTGACCCACTCACCGGTGTTTCAGATCCTCACACTTTGGCGCGCATCGAAGCCTGGTTGAAACGCGCATAGCGCTTCTCCGGCAGCGATGCCGGCATTCAGCCGAGGTTTTGCCGGCTACTTTTAAAAGGTGATGCCTGCCGGGTTAGAGGGGGAGGGCGCCGTTGGTCTCGGCGCTACTTCCGGCTCCACGGGAGGCTTGGCCGCTTCAGGCGCTTTCGCCGGTGCTGCTTTCTGGATGCTCACCAGAGGCGTAGCTGCTGGATAGCGGTAGGTTTTTGGCAGGATGGAGTCTTTCGGATAGCCTGCCGCATCCAGATATTGCACCCATTCCGCGTCTGAATAGCCTTTGAGTTTTTGCCCACCGATGGTGGCAAACGGCAACGTGGATTCGCCTGAGAGCCGTTGCAACGCCTCGTTGTCTTCCGCGTTGGAGACGGTTTTTTCGTTGAAGGGAACACCGCGGGACTTCAGCAAGGTGCGGCCAGAGTCACACGGAGCACATTGTGCAGAGGTATACAACGTGACAGGGAATTTGGCCACGATCTGGCGCAGTTCATAAGGCAGGCCTGCGGTGCCAGCCGCTCCCCCCGCATTGGCCGCTTGTACATTTGCACCACTTGCTGCCTGTGCTGCGCTGGGGGGCTTGTCGGAGAAAGTCACCTTGCCATCCGGCCCCACAATTTTGTACACCCCTTGTGCCTGTGCCAGTCCGGTTAAAGACACGGCGATCAATCCGATGGCGATGGTAGTTCGAGTCTGCATGATCGTATAGGGCATCAAAAGGTGTAAAAAACTAAAAAGGCAACAGGGGAGCGGTGTTTACTGTACGGACATTCCTTGGTGCCGCAACAGCGCATCGATGGACGGCTCCCGCCCCCGGAATGCTTTGAAGGACTCCATCGCCGGGCGACTTCCACCGGCTTCCAGGATCGCGGTGCGGTAGCGTTCGCCAGTTTTGGGGTCGGCTGTTCCATCCTCCGCAGCGGTTTCCTCGAAAGCCGCATAGGCATCTGCACTGAGCACTTCCGCCCACTTGTAACTGTAATAGCCCGCAGCGTATCCGCCCGCGAAGATGTGACTGAATGTGTGCGCCGAGCGGCTCCAGCTCGGGGAATGCAGCACTGCGACTTCGGCGCGCACCTGCTGCAGCAAGGGCATGATGTCGTCGCCGGGTGTGTGCTGCGAGTGCAGCAGCATGTCGAACAGTGCGAACTCGATCTGGCGTAGCGTCTGCATGCCACTTTGGTAGTTCTTGGCGGCCAACATCTTGTCAAACAATGCGCGGGGCAATGGTTCACCAGTGTCGACGTGGGCAGTCATGTGCTGGAGCACATTCCATTCCCAGCAGAAGTTTTCCATGAACTGGCTAGGTAGTTCCACGGCATCCCACTCGACACCGCTGATGCCTGACACATCGCGCTCGTTCACCTGGGTGAGCATGTGGTGCAGTCCATGACCGAACTCGTGGAACAGGGTGGTCACGTCGTCATGTGACAGCAAAGCCGGCTTTTTGACGCCATTCACTTCAACACCATCGGCAAAGTTGCAGACCAAGTGGGCCACCGGGGTTTGCAGGGTGCCGGTGTCCGGGCGCAGCCAACGGGTGCGCACGTCGTCCATCCAGGCGCCACCGCGCTTGCCGCTGCGGGCGGTCGGGTCCAGGTAAAACTGGCCGATCAGGCTGCGGCCTTGTGGGCCGACGCGTTCCATGCGGTAGAACTGGACGCCGGGATTCCACACCGGTGCGGTGTCAGGGCTGATTTCTACATCGAACAGCGTTTCGATGATTTTGAACAAGCCGGCCAGCACTTTAGGGGCGGTGAAGTACTGTTTGACCTCCTGCTCGCTGAAGGCGTAACGGGCTTCTTTGAGCTTTTCCGAGATGTAGGGCCAGTCCCAGGGTTGTGGGTCGTTCAGCTGCAACTCATCTTTCGCAAACGCGCGCAGGTCGGCCACATCTTTTTCGGCGAACGGACGGGCCTTTCGGGCCAAGTCGCGCAGGAACTGAATCACGGTCTCTGGGGAGTCCGCCATCTTGGGCACTACTGACAGCGTGGCAAAGTCGGGGTAGCCCAGCAACTGGGCCTCTTCTTTGCGCAGGGCCAGGATGCCGTTAATGACCTCGGTGTTGTCGAACTTGCGGAATTCCTCGGCCGCTTCTTGGGACGCACGGGTTGCATAGGCCCGGTACAGCATGCCCCGCAGTGCGCTGCTGGTAGCAAACTGCATGACCGGCAGGTAGCACGGCATTTTGAGCGTGAGTTTGTAGCCTTCCTTGCCTTCGGCTTCTGCGGCACTGCGGGCGGCTTGCACCACATCGGCCGGTACACCATCGAGCTCTGCCAGGTTGGCGTAGTAGCTGAAGGCGTCGGTGGCATCGAGTGTGTTCTCGCTGAACTTTTGGCCCAGTTCTGCCTGCTTTTCCTGGATTTCAGCAAAACGTTCACGCGCTGCGCCTTGCAGGTCCGCGCCGCCCAGTACAAAGTTGCGCACTGCGTTTTTGTGGGCCTGCAGTTGCTCTGGATTCAAGGTGGCTTTGTCAATGGCCTTGTACTTGGCAAACAGGCGCTCGTCTGCACCCAGGCGCGTCCAGAACTCGGTCACTTTGGGCAGCGCCTCGTTGTAGGCCGCGCGCAGCTCAGGGCTATCAGCGACGCTGTTGAGGTGGCTCACGGCGCCCCAGGACAAACCCAAGCGCTCGGTAGCGACATCGAGTACCGATGCGATAGCTTTCCACTCGGCAGGAAAGTCGTCTGCTGTCACCTGCTGCAACGCCGCGTCGGCCTGTGCCAGCAGCGCATCCACCGCAGGGCCGACTTCCGCCGGGGCGATGCGGTCAAAAAGGGGCAGGGGCGCGTTTTGGAGCAGTGAATTCATGGTGCCAGTGTGTGTAAAGTGAATACGGGTTAGATGCGGGCGAGGGCGGATTAAACAAGCCCCCGTACAGCCGCATCCCGCTCGGCCGACTCCATGGTGTTGACGAGCAGCATGGTGATGGTCATCGGGCCGACGCCGCCGGGCACCGGGGTGATATGGCTGGCGATGGTGCTCACGCCGGCAAAGTCGACGTCGCCGCAGAGCTTGCCTTCGTCGTTGCGGTTCATGCCCACATCGATCACCACTGCGCCGGGTTTGACCATATCGGCAGTCAAAACATTGCGTTTGCCCACGGCAGCCACCACCACGTCGGCCTGCAGGGTCATGGCTTTGAGGTCGGGTGTCGCGCTGTGGCAGATGGTGACGGTGGCATTTTTTTGCAGCAACATCATGGCCATGGGCTTGCCCACGATATTGGAGCGGCCGATGACCACGGCATGCTTGCCGCGCAGGTCGTAGCCGATGCTCTCGAGCATCTTCATGCAGCCATAGGGCGTGCAAGGCCAGAAACCGGGCTGACCGACCATCAAGGCGCCAGCGCTGGCGATGTGGAAGCCGTCCACATCTTTGGCGGGGGCAATGGCTTCGATCACCTTGTTCGCATCAATATGGGCGGGGAGTGGCAGTTGCACCAAGATGCCGTGGATAGCGGGGTCGTTGTTCAAGGCTTCGACCCGCGCCAGCAACTCGGCTTCGGTCATGGTGGCCTCGTATTTTTCCAGCACCGAGTGCAAGCCTGCGTCTGAGCAGGCTTTGACCTTGTTACGCACATAAACCTGGGAGGCCGGGTTGTCACCGACCAGCACTACAGCCAGTCCGGGCGTGAGCCCCTTGGCTTTGAGCGCTTCGGTGCGGCGCGCGACATCTGCGCGGAGTTGAGCGGCGAGGGCGTTGCCATCGATGATTTGGGCAGTGTGGGAGGTGGTCATTCCGGATCTTGAAGTAAAAACGCCCGCAGCGGAGGCAGAGCGGGCGCGAGTGGCTATAAAAATAATAGCGTCAAGTTTTGGGGGCGTTTTGGCCGAGTGCGATTTTCAGCAGATCGGCCACGGTGTTGGCACTGAGCTTTTCCATGATGTTGGCGCGGTGCGCCTCCACCGTCTTGATGCTGATGCCCAGGTCGTCGGCGATTTGCTTGTTCAGGCGACCCGCAACAATGCGCTCTAGCACTTGGCTTTCACGCAAGGTGAGTTTAGCCAGCAGGGCGTCGCGGTTCACGGCCAACTGGTAGTCGGCAAAGGTGTCTTTGGCGTGTTCCAGCATGCGCTCAACCAAGCCCACCAGCTGCTCTTCATTGAACGGCTTCTGGATAAAGTCCATGGCGCCTTTTTTCATGCTGTCGACCGCCATGGGAACGTCGCCGTGGCCGGTAATGAACACGATAGGCAGAGGCGACTTGGTCTCGATCAGGCGGGTTTGCAGCTCCAGCCCGGTCATGCCGCCCATCCGGATGTCGACAATCAGGCAGGCGACTTCGCGCGCGTCGTAGCGGCTCAAAAAAGATTCTGCGGAGTCGAAGCAACGTACCCTGTACCCCTTGCCCTCCAGCAACCATTGCAGCGAATCGCGCACTGCTTCGTCATCATCGACTACGTAAACCGTTCCTTTTTTAGGGATCAAGCTCATTCAGTTATCCGAGGTTGGGTTGGGAGGGCGGCTCCGAGAAAGTCAGCGTGCCGTTGTCGTTCAAGGGCACCCAGAAAGAGAATCTGCAGCCCACAACGTCGGAGCCATTGTAGATGTTCTCCGCCGTCATTCGGCCCAGGTGCGACTCCACGATGGAGCGACACAAAGACAGCCCGATCCCCATGCCATCGGCCTTGGTGGAGTAGAAGGCTTCGTACAGCCGCGCCATGACTTCCGGTGCCAAGCCCTTGCCGGTGTCCTGGACCGAAAACTCGACCACAGGCTTGCCCTCAATGCGCTTGGGCCCGACCCGCAACTCGACGATGCGGTCGGATGTTTGGCGCAGGGCCGAGTCAATCGACTCTGCCGCGTTGCGCAGCAGGTTGACCAGCACTTGCTCAATCAAAATCGGGTCCACCATCACCATGGGGATGCGGGCTGCGACATAGGGGTTGAGCCGGACGTTGAAGCGACGCAACTCAATTTCAGCCAACTCCACCGCCTCCGCCACCATGGTGGTGACCTCGGACAAAGTGCGGTTGGGCTCGCTGCGTTTCACAAAGCTGCGGATGCGCTGAATGATTTGCCCGGCTCGCTGGGCTTGCTTGGCGGTCTTTTCAAGGGCGACCAACAGATCCGGCTCCGAGATCTGTTTGTCTTTGATGCGGGAAACCATCCCGTTGCAGTAGTTGTTGATCGCGGTGAGTGGTTGGTTGAGCTCGTGGGCCACACTGGAGGCCATCTCGCCCATGGTGATCAGGCGGCTTGCGGTTTGTGCCCGTTCAGTCTGGATGGCGGCTTGCTCTTCGGCCAAGCGACGCGTTGTGATGTCGGTGGCAATCACCATTTGGGCAAGGCGGCCATCGACCCAGCTCAGGTAGCGGGTGCGCACCTCCAGCCATTTCCCAAGGGCGGTGATAAAAATCTCGGCGCTTTCGGAGTCGCTGTCTTGCAGGGTGGTGGTGGGCAGGCCCGCAAAAGAGTCCACGCTGTCGTCGGAGTCGTGATTGGTCGGGCTGCTGGGCATGCCTGCTTCCGCCACCAATTGCAAATGCCCGCCGGCCTGCACGCCAAACCATTGGCGGTACAGCTTGTTGGCAAACAGCAGCTCATCACTGCCCAAGGGGGCGACCGAGATGGAGGCGTCCAAGGCTTCCAGCACCGTGGTGAACCGCTGGTGCGAGGCGGTAAGTTGCTCGCGCACCCGGTTTGGCTCGGTGATGTCGGTCATCGATGTCACCCAGCCGGTCTGGGTGCCAATGGCATCAATCAGCGGGGAGACATAAAGCCGCGCATCAAACAAGCTGCCGTCTTTGCGCTTGACGCGCACTTGGATGCCGCCCGGGGTGGCGTTTCCGGTCAGCTCTTCCTCCAAGCGGGCTGCCACGTGTTCACGTTCGCTATCCGGCCAGTAGGGGAACGGCGCGGTGCGCCCGACCAGATCGGACTCTGTCCAGCCGGTCATCTGGCAGAAGGCCGCATTCACATAGGTGATGCGTCCCTGCAAGTCCATGGCCCGCATGCCGGTCAGCATCGAGTTCTCCATGGCGCGGCGGAAGTTGGTTTCCGACATCAAGGCTTGCTGGGCCTGCAAGCGGCGGCGGGTGTGGCGCCAGTTGGCGATCAACATCCAAGCCGTCAAGATACTCAGGGCACTCACCAGCCAAAAAAGTCCGCTGCCGATGACGCCCAGAGAAGCGCGGTAGGCCTGCGCCCGGATCACCAGGCCGGACCCGACAGGCGAGACCGGCATGGAGTACTCGTTGCTCGGGGCAGCCCAAGGCAAGAACCGGCTGACCAGCTTGCGGGTGGGGATGCTGGTTCCAGCCAAAAGGCGACCGCTGGAGTCTTGGAGGGAGATCGCGTAGCGGGCAGACACCTCAGACGGAACGCCGTAACGGTACAAGCCATCGACCGAGTACTCGGTAATCAACACGCCCGAAAAACGATTTTTGGCATTCAGCGGGATCAGCAGCTGTAGCAGAGGCCCTTCGTCTTTGTTCTGAGGCGGCTGCACATACAGCAGCTGGTTCAGCTGGCGGGCGAGTGTGTAGCCGGCATCGCGGTCTTCCTTAAGCAAGACATCACCCGGCATTTGGTAAGGACCTGACGAGTTAGCGCCCATGCCCAAGCTGGCACGGGTGCGCTTTCGGTCGTCCACCCAGGCGAGTGCTTGCACTTCCGGGTACTGGTCTACCAGGTTGGATGCGCGGGATTTGAATTCCGAAACATCCAGTTCTCCGGTACTGATTTCTTGCGCGATTCGGCTGATTTGTTCTTGCCGCTCCAGGAGCCGCAGGCGCAAGCGCTGCTGGGTGTATTCGACATCGCGTTGAACGGCCTCTTGCTCGCGGTCCATCTCTTCGAGCCGCAGGTAGCCCAAGGCGGCAACGATGGCCGCAAAAAACAACATCACAGCGGCCAAAGGGGCCAGCATGGCGACCCGGTCTTGGCGGTGGGGTGTTAGCCGGTGCCACCAGCGTTTGGCGCCATCCACCGTCGGGATGCTGAGCGGTTTGGGTAAAGAAATCACTTTGGAAAAAGGCATTTCCCGAGTGTAGGGGAGGGGGCTGGCGTGACACGTAAGCAAGTGCTGCAAAGCAGCATAAATATTTCAACAGGTGAAACGCATGGGCATGATTTGAAATCATGGCGTAAATATGCGAAACTAGATAACTCGCACTAAATTACGCCAAGCATTAGGAGGCATCGATGGCAGCAGTTCCCCAGAATCCTTTGGGCGTGTCCGATATGGACAGCCAGGAAACCCGCGAATGGATGGATGCGCTCAGCGCTGTCATCGAGGCCGAAGGCCCCGAGCGCGCGCACTTCCTGCTGGAGCAACTGCTCGAGCACGCACGTCAGAAGAGCATCGACATGCCTTTCTCGGCCACCACCGGTTATGTGAACACCATCGAGCCCCAGGACGAAGAGCGCTCCCCCGGCAACCTCGAAATTGAAGAGCGCCTGCGCGCCTACATGCGCTGGAACGCCATGGCCATGGTCGTAAAGGCCAACCGCCACAACCCCGCAGATGGTGGGGACTTGGGTGGTCACATCGGCTCTTTTGCCTCGCTGGCCAGCCTGTTCGGCGCCGGCTTTAACCACTTCTGGCACGCTGAAAGCGAAAACCACGGTGGCGACTGCCTCTACATCCAGGGCCACGTGTCCCCCGGTGTGTATGCCCGCGCGTACCTTGAAGGCCGCCTGACGGAAGAGCAGCTGCTCAACTTCCGCCAGGAAGTGGATGGCAAGGGTCTGTCGAGCTACCCGCACCCCAAGCTGATGCCCGAGTTCTGGCAGTTCCCCACTGTGTCCATGGGTCTGGGCCCATTGATGGCGATCTACCAAGCCCGTTTCCTGAAATACCTGCACGCCCGTGGCATTGCCAACACCGAAAACCGCAAGGTGTGGGTGTTCTGTGGCGACGGCGAAATGGACGAAGTGGAGTCTTTGGGCGCGATTGGCCTGGCGGCCCGCGAAGGCTTGGATAACTTGGTGTTCGTGATCAACTGCAACTTGCAACGCTTGGACGGCCCGGTGCGCGGTAACGGCAAGATCGTGCAAGAGCTCGAAGGCGAGTTCCGCGGTGCTGGCTGGAACGTGATCAAGCTTCTGTGGGGCTCCGGCTGGGACGCCTTGTTGGCGCGCGACAAGGATGGCGCGCTCAAGAAGATCATGATGGAAACCCTGGACGGCGACTACCAGGCCATGAAGGCCAACGATGGTGCCTACGTTCGCAAGCATTTCTTCGGCAAAGACCCCCGCACCCTGGAAATGGTGTCCAAGATGTCGGACGAAGAAATCTTCGATCTGCGCCGTGGCGGCCACGATTCCAAGAAGGTGTACGCCGCCTTCCACAAGGCCGTGAACCACAAGGGCGAGCCGACTGTTTTGTTGATCAAGACCGTCAAGGGCTTCGGCATGGGCAAGGCCGGTGAAGGCAAAAACACTGTTCACCAGACCAAAAAGCTGACTGACGAAGACATCAAGGCCTTCCGCGACCGCTTCAACATCCCTGTGCCGGACAGCGAATTACCCAAGGTGCCGTTCTACAAGCCCGCAGACGACACCCCGGAAATGAAGTACCTGCACGAGCGCCGCAAGGCCTTGGGTGGCTACCTGCCGCACCGCCGTACCAAGGCGGACGAGAGCTTCACCGTGCCTTCACTCGAAGTGTTCAAGGCCGTCATGGAGCCGACCGCCGAAGGCCGTGAGATCTCCACGACCCAAGCCTATGTGCGTTTCTTGACCCAGTTGCTGCGCGACCAGGCCTTGGGCCCACGCGTGGTGCCAATTCTGGTGGACGAGGCCCGTACCTTCGGTATGGAAGGCTTGTTCCGCCAAGTGGGTATCTACAACCCCGCAGGCCAGCAGTACACCCCGGTCGACAAAGACCAGGTCATGTACTACAAGGAAGACAAAGCCGGTCAGATCCTGCAAGAAGGTATCAACGAAGCCGGCGGCATGAGCAGCTGGATTGCAGCGGCGACTTCCTACTCCACCAGCAACCGCATCATGGTGCCGTTTTACGTGTACTACTCGATGTTCGGCTTCCAGCGCATTGGCGACTTGGCCTGGGCGGCTGGCGACATGCAAGCCCGCGGTTTCTTGTTGGGCGGCACTTCCGGCCGTACCACCCTGAATGGTGAAGGTTTGCAGCACGAAGACGGCCACAGCCACATCATGGCCGGCACCATTCCGAACTGCATTTCTTACGACCCGACCTTCGCCCACGAAGTCGGCGTGATCCTGCACCACGGTTTGAAGCGCATGGTTGAGAAGCAAGACAACGTCTTCTACTACCTGACCCTGTTGAACGAAAACTACCCCATGCCCGGCCTGCAGCCTGGCACGGAAGAGCAGATCATCAAGGGCATGTACCAGTGCAAGGCCGGCCCTGCGCTCACCGCCAAGGCACCTCGCGTGCAGTTGCTGGGCTCCGGCACCATCTTGCGCGAAAGCATTGCAGCGCAAGAATTGCTGGAAAAAGACTGGGGCATCGGCGCTGACGTCTGGAGCTGCCCAAGCTTTAACGAACTGACCCGCGACGGCCAGGACGCTGACCGCTGGAACCTGTTGCACCCGCTGGAAACACCACGCGTGCCTTTCGTGGCCGAGCAACTGAACAAGTCCACCGGCCCTGTGGTGGCATCCACCGATTACATGAAAGCGTACGCCGAGCAAATCCGTCCGTTCGTGCCCAAGGGCCGTACCTACAAGGTGCTGGGCACCGACGGCTTCGGTCGCTCTGACTTCCGCAGCAAGCTGCGTGAGCACTTCGAGGTGAACCGCCACTACATCGTGGTTGCCGCCCTGAAGGCCCTGAGCGAAGACGGTACCGTGCCCGTGGCCAAGGTGGCGGAAGCCATCGCCAAGTACGGCATCAACACCGACAAGGTCAACCCCCTGTACGCCTAAGAACTCCGGAGACAACAACATGGCATTGGTAGAAGTAAAAGTCCCGGATATCGGTGACTTCGACGAAGTCGCAGTCATCGAACTGCTGGTCAAAGTGGGCGACACCGTCAAGGTCGAGCAGAGCCTGATCACCGTGGAGTCTGACAAGGCCTCCATGGAGATTCCTTCCAGCACCGCCGGTGTGGTCAAGGAAATCAAGATTGCGCTGGGCGACAAGGTCAAGCAAGGCTCCGTGGTCGTCATGGTGGAAGCCGCTGGTGCTGCTGCAGCTCCGGCTGCAGAGCCAAAAGCGGCTCCAGCGCCCGCAGCATCTGCGCCAGCAGCTCCTGTTTCTGTAGCAACTGCTCCGGCGGCGGCACCGGCGGCCTCCGGCCCCGTGAATGTGCTGGTGCCTGACATCGGCGACTTCAAAGATGTGGCCGTTATCGAACTGCTAGTCAAGGTTGGCGACACCGTAAAGGTGGAGCAGAGCCTGATCACGGTGGAGTCTGACAAGGCCTCCATGGAGATTCCATCCAGCACCGCCGGTGTGGTCAAAGAAATCAAGGTCAAGCTGGGTGACACCGTGAACATCGGTGACTTGGTGGTGATTCTGGAAGGCGTGGCTGGTGCCGCAGCCGCCCCTGCTGCGGCACCCGCAGCGGTTGCCGCCGCGCCGGCTGCTCCCGCCGCAGCTCCGGCACCTGTGGCTGCCGCCGCAGCAGCACCCGCCGCTTTGGCTGTGCCCGCGCACGCGCCCGGTGGCACCACGCTTGGTTTGCCTCATGCATCGCCTTCTGTGCGCAAGTTCGCCCGCGAACTGGGCGTGCCTTTGAACGAAGTCAAGGGTTCCGGCTTGAAGGGCCGTATCACCGAGGCGGACGTGCAAGGCTTTACCCGCTCCGTGATGAGCGGAGCGGTGCAAACCTTGGCCATTGCAGCGCAAGCCAAGGCTTCCGGCAGCAACGACGGCGCAGGCTTGGGCCTGATCCCTTGGCCGAAGGTGGACTTTGCCAAGTTCGGCCCGATCGAGCGCAAGGAAATGTCCCGCATCAAGAAGATCAGCGGTGCCAACCTGCTGCGCAACGCGGTCATGATTCCGGCCGTCACCAACCACGACGACGCCGACATCACCGACCTCGAAGCCTTCCGCGTCTCTACCAATAAAGAGAACGAGAAGTCGGGCATCAAGGTCACCATGCTGGCCTTCCTGATCAAGGCCTGCGTGGCCGCGCTCAAGAAGTTCCCCGAGTTCAACAGCTCGTTGGACGGCGATGCGCTGATCTACAAGCAGTATTACCACATCGGCTTTGCGGCTGACACGCCCAACGGTTTGGTGGTGCCCGTGATCAAGGACGCCGACAAGAAAGGCATCTTCCAGATCAGCCAGGAAATGGGTGAGCTGGCCAAGAAGGCCCGCGACGGCAAGCTCGGCCCTGCCGACATGAGCGGCGCGACCTTCACCATCTCTTCATTGGGTGGCATTGGTGGCCGTTATTTCACGCCCATCATCAACGCGCCTGAAGTCGCCATCCTTGGCGTCTGCAAGAGCCAGATGGAACCTGTGTGGGACGGCAAGGCCTTCCAGCCACGCCTGATGCTGCCCTTGTCGCTGACTTGGGACCACCGCGTGATCGACGGCGCAGCTGCGGCGCGCTTTAACGTGTACCTGGGCCAAATCCTGGGTGACTTCCGCCGCGTGCTGCTCTAAGACAGGAACCTCAATATGGCAATCGTAGAAATCAAGGTTCCGGACATCGGTGACTTCGACGAAGTCGCGGTCATCGAGTTGCTGGTTAAGGTTGGCGACACCATCAAGCCCGAGCAAAGTCTGATCACCGTGGAGTCCGACAAGGCCTCCATGGAGATCCCGGCTAGCCACGGCGGTGTGGTGACCGAACTCAAAGTCAAAATCGGCGACAAGGTCAAGCAAGGCTCTGTGGTCGTGATGCTCGAAGCTGCTGGTGCAGTTTCTGAAGCAAAACCGGCTGCAGCGCCCGCAGCGTCTGCGCCAGCAGCTCCTGTTTCTGTAGCAGACCCGGCGGCTCCGGCCCCTGTGGCCAGCAGCTTTGGCGGCAGTGCAGACCTGGAGTGCGACGTGGTCGTCATCGGTGGCGGCCCCGGCGGTTACTCCGCAGCTTTCCGGGCTGCGGATTTAGGCCTCAAGGTCATCGTGGTCGAGCGTTACGCGACTCTGGGCGGCGTGTGCCTGAACGTGGGTTGCATTCCCTCCAAGGCCTTGCTGCACGTGGCAGCCGTCATGGACGAAGTCAGCCACATGGCGGACTTGGGTGTGGACTTCGGCGCGCCCGTGGTCAACATCGATAAGCTGCGCGGCCACAAAGAAAAGGTCATCGGCAAGTTGACCGGCGGCTTGGCCGCCATGGCCAAGATGCGCAAGGTGACGACTGTGCGCGGCTACGGCAACTTTGTGGGTGCCAATCACCTCGAAGTCGAAGAAACCAGCGGCACAGCCCAAGAGAAGACCGGCAGCAAGAAGGTCATCGCCTTCAAGCGCGCCATCATTGCGGCCGGTTCACAAGCCGTGCGTCTGCCTTTCATGCCCAACGATCCGCGCGTGGTCGATTCCACGGGCGCCTTGGAGCTCAAGGAAGTGCCCAAGCGCATGTTGATTTTGGGTGGCGGCATCATCGGCCTGGAAATGGGCACCGTTTACAGCACGCTGGGCGCCCGCCTGGACGTGGTGGAAATGATGGACGGCCTGATGCAAGGTGCCGACCGCGATCTGGTCAAGATCTGGCAGAAGATGAACGCCAAGCGCTTCGACAACATCATGCTCAAGACCAAGACCGTGTCCGCACGCGCCTTGCCTGAAGGCATTGAAGTGACGTTTGCGCCAGCGGAAGAGGGCGGTACCGCCCCCGCACCGCAGGTGTACGACCTGGTGCTGCAAGCCGTGGGCCGCACGCCCAACGGCAAGAAGATCAGCGCCGAGAAAGCCGGTGTGGCGGTGACCGACCGTGGCTTCATCAACGTCGACATCCAAATGCGCACCAACGTGCCGCACATCTTCGCCATTGGCGACATCGTGGGCCAGCCCATGCTGGCGCACAAGGCGGTGCACGAGGCACACGTGGCGGCAGAAGTAATTGCAGGTGAACTGCAAGGCAACAAGGAACTTGCCGCTGCGGCGTTCAACGCCCGCGTCATTCCAAGCGTGGCCTACACCGACCCCGAAGTGGCATGGGTGGGTCTGACTGAAGACCAGGCCAAGGCCCAAGGCATCAAGGTCAAGAAGGGCTTGTTCCCCTGGACCGCATCAGGCCGCGCCATCGCCAACGGCCGCGACGAAGGCGTCACCAAACTGCTGTTTGATGACTCCCCGGAAGCACACGGCCACGGCAAGATCCTGGGCGGCGGCATGGTCGGCACCCACGCGGGCGACATGATCGGCGAGATCGCTTTGGCGATCGAGATGGGCGCAGACGCGGTGGACATTGGCAAGACCATCCACCCGCACCCCACACTGGGCGAGAGCATCGGCATGGCGGCGGAGATTGCGCACGGCAGCTGCACGGATGTGCCGCCGCAGAAGAAGTAAGCCAAACTAATTGCTACCAAATCAGTAGCTAGCCGCGCAGATCCCGTGAGGGCTGTGCGGCTTTTTTACATAAACAGAGCTGCTTTGATTCCAACTGACACAGCGATTCAGGTTCACACTGAACTGCGAGCAACAATCTTGGTAAGGGGCAGATAAGGCCAACAAAAAGGGCACCGAAGTGCCCTTTGTAGCCTCTTGCAGAAGTAGCTTACTGTTGCTTGCGGCGCCGCGCAACCGTACCCAACACGCCAAGCCCTGCCAGCAGCATGGCAAAGGTCTCTGGTTCCGGAACGGCAGCCACCGTGGCAGAGAAGTAAGCTTTGGCACCTGCGGGTGCTCCATTTTGAGCGTTGGAGCTCCAAATCCACTGGGCAGAAGGTGAGTTGTTTGTCCGGTTTCCCCATGGGCTCACACCATTGGCGCCGCCAGAAATCACCGCTGGTGAAAAAGCTCCGCTAAACCCAGTAGTGCTCACTTTCCAATCACTCGCGTTCGTAGTGAGTGTGTTCGTGCCATTCGCAAACTTGAAATTGGAGTCGGAGAGCGAGAAACTGCCAAGAAAGCCAGCGGGACCGCCCAAGTTAGTACCGACAACGTGGATGTAGTTCGTTACGCCGTTAGTTAGGACAGCATCAAATGTATAGGTGTATTCCCAGCCTTGTGCGCTTCCCACCAATGTACCCAATTGGGAGTCGTCTGTACTGATATACAAACTGAACTTGTCGTCAACATTGAGTGATGAGCTTAAAGTTGTGGCGTGAGCAAGATTGCCCGCACCTGCAGTGAGAAGAAGTGCGGCGACTAAAGCGTTGATTTTCATGTGTTCCTCGTGGATCGATGCGATTGACTCCCGATTAGTCAATACATGTGTAAATTTTCACTGCCTGCGCTGTTCTAGCCAATAGTTCATTGGAACTAATCGTCCAAGATAAAGCGTGACATTTTCCGCACTTTTTATTCTGGAAAAGCCTAAGCGTCGGCGCCCGCAACCGCTCGGGTTCATCTCGGATGTTGGCCTTAGATCCGAACTGGAGATTTGGGCTGTGTAGACTTCATATAAATGCAGTAGCCTGCGGGTAAGACGTTGGCCAGCGCGACGACCACACCCTAGTCTTTGGCGGTGGCTTCTACCTCCGCTTTGCAATACTCTGCGTTCGCTTCCCTTGACCGGTTAATCAGGTCTGCCCGGCCGCGCGATTGCCAACGGCCGCGACGAAGGTGTTACCAAACTGCTGTTTGATGACTCCCCCGAAGCACATGGTCACGGCAAGATCCTGGGCGGCGGCATGGTCGGCACCCATGCGGGCGACATGATCGGCGAGATCGCTTTGGCGATTGAGATGGGCGCAGACGCAGTCGATATCGGCAAGACTATCCACCCGCACCCGACGCTGGGCGAGAGCATCGGCATGGCGGCGGAGATTGCGCACGGCAGCTGCACGGATGTGCCGCCAGCCAGGAAATAAGCAAAGCTTAGTCAGCTAAAGAAAAAGCCCGGACCGACAACGGTTCGGGCTTTTTTTCGTCCGGCAGCCTGAAAGTGATATCAGCGTTAGCGGCATGCAAATAGCATCACGCGAAAAGCCTTAAAACAAGGTGGCTTCGTTTACGCTTTAGTAGCTAGCCAGCGGGGCCAGCTGAGTGTTCTTGAACGTAAACACGGTAATGGGGGCTTGCTTCATGTTGCCCTTGTCATCGTAGACGTAGTTCGCAGCTACGCCTTTGTAGCTGCCTTTCCGCATTTCCATGGACACTTTTTCGGGCTCGATGGAGCCCGCTTTGCTCATGGACTGGGCCACAAACATGGCTTGGTCATAGAACGAGGCAGCGTATACATCGGCATCTTGGTTGAAGCGCTTCTTGTATTTGGCCTTGAATGCCGGGCCGTCGGTGGACTTGTCCAGCATGGCGCCGCCTTGGGCACAGAACACCATGTCGTTGATCGCCTCACCACCGATCTTGCCCATTTCGGGGCTGCATAGGGTATCGCCACCCAGCATCTTGGCTGTCACGGCGAGTTGCTTCATCTGGCGCACCATCGGAGCCGCTTGCGGAGCGTAGCCACCGTAAAAGATCACTTCGGGCTTTTTGGCTTTGATGCTGGTCAAGATGGCAGAAAAGTCAGTCGATTTGTCCGTGGTGTACTCTTGCGCCACGACGGTAAGGCCTTGGTTTTTGGCTTCCTTCATGAACTCAGCAGCTAAGCCTTGGCCAAACGCGGTGCGGTCGTCAATGACGGCCACCGTCTTGGCTTTGAGTACTTTGGCGGCATAGGTTGCCATACCAGTGCCGATTTGGTTGTCTCCAGCCACGATCCGGAAAATATTTTTGTAGCCGCCATCCGTCACCTTGGGGTTGGTGCCCACAGTGGAGACCAACACACTGCCGTCGTCATATACGCGCGAGGTCGGAATCGCAACGCCGGAGCAGTAAGGCCCCATGACGTATTTGATGCCGCTGTCCACCATTTTTTGTGCCACAGAGACCCCGGACTTAGGGTCGCACTGGTCATCTTCAGACACCAGCTCGAACTTCAGGGTTTTGCCAGCCACCTTGATCTTTTTGGCATTGAGCTCTTCTACGGCCAGGCGGGTGCCGTTTTCGTTGTCTTTGCCGGCAAAGGCATTGGGACCGGAGAGGGGGCCTGTTTGGCCGATCTTGATGACCTGTTCTTGTGCAAAGGCACTGCCGGCCAAAGTCAGCATGATTGCTGCGAGCACGGGGGATGACGTAAGGTTACGTTTCACTGTCTTATCCTTGTGAGATGGTGTGTTTATGAAAAGAAAACTGCATGGTTATGCGTTTTCCTGCGCACACGCGCTGCCGTAACTTTGTGGGCTCTGACAATCTGCGCGTCGCATCGGGGATGGTAGCAAACGAGAACCTCACTTTTTCGAAGCGCAAGGGACGACTGCACAGTCTTCACCGCCCAGCAGTCACCGCAGGCTCTTAACTAAATCTAGACCATTGCTATTGATTCAGTAGCTAGCTGCGCATATTCCGTCTGGGCTGTACGGTTTTTTTATGATCCGATGACCGGAACTTGTGCGGGGCTTCTTGTCCCTGCGCGGGTCGTCGGCGGTGTTGTACGCCGATCATTGCTCTGCTTCGATCGACGACAATAGTGGGCCTTCGGCGCGCTCTGCGCAACGCACTGACCTTCTGAGCGAGAACCACCGCCCCATGACCCCTCTGATCCGCGAATTAGCCCACACCGAGTTGTTGTGCAATTTGCCTGACGCTGTTCTGGAGCAGGTGGCCAAGCATGCGAGCCCCCGTTTGCTGGCACTCGGAGAAGTGTTGTTGGCCCCAGAGCAAAACAATGAGCATGTGTTCGTGCTGCTGAGCGGTGCACTGACCATCCATTTTGGAACCGCGGACTCTCCGGTGATCCGCGAGGTGGCTCCGGGTGGGTCGGTGGGGGAAATGTCTGTGATTGATGGCACCCGTCCGTCTGCTTATGTGGTGGCCAAAATGCCGAGCCGTGTACTGGGTATCCACCGCGATTTGATTCAGGCTTTGGTGGCACAAACCCAGTCGGTGGCGGGCAACCTGCTCAAGCTGCTCACCCGTTGGATGAAAGAGAACACGCACCGTATCGTCAGCGACCGCTTGCAGATTGAGGAGCTGAGCGACCACGTTCATGTGGACGCATTAACGCGGCTCTACAACCGGCGCTGGCTGGACAATGCACTGGAGCGGCTGCTTGCGCAAGCCATCAAAGCGCAGCAGGGTCTTGGCGTCTTGCTCATCGATGTGGACTACTTCAAGCAATACAACGATACCCATGGGCACCCGGGGGGCGATCAAGCGCTGGTGGCCTTGAGCAATGTGCTCAAAACCACTCTGAGGCCCTATGACTTCGCCACCCGCTACGGTGGCGAAGAGTTTTTGGTGCTGCTACCTCACACGACGGAGGAAGAGGCCATCGCGACTGCGCAGCGCCTTTGGGACGCTGCGCGAGGCGTCGCCATCGTTTCGCCGACGGGCACAGCACTCCCGGGTATTACTGTATCCATCGGTGTGGCGGTGAGCGATGTCCACTCCACAGTACATTCGCTGGTCGCTGCGGCGGATGAAAAACTCTACCTAGCCAAGAACTCAGGCCGCAATTGCGTGAAGTTTTGAATTCGCAGGTTCTTTTGGAGGGCGGTAAGCCCTGTTGTGCATGTCATTTTTTACCCGCCCTCGAAATGTGTTTCTGCTTGCAGGCCTGTGTTGCCTGCTGTGGGGGAGTGCCTATCCGGCCATCAAGCAGGGCTATGCTTTGTTGGAGATCAGTCGCAGCGACTTGGCTGCGCAGATTTTGTTTGCGGGCTACCGGTTTGTAGGGGCTGGCGCTTTGCTCCTGATGTTCGCCAAGCTCACTGGTAAGGACTTGCGATTGCAACGTGCGCAGGTGGGTGAAATGGCTGCACTGGGGGTGTTCCAAACCACGCTGCAGTACATCTTTTTCTACATCGGCGTAGCCAACACCACGGGGGTGAAGGCATCCATTCTCAACACCTCCGGCGTGTTTTTCAGTGTGCTGCTGGCGCATTTTCTGTACCACAACGACACCCTGACTTGGCGCAAGATGTCAGGTTGCGTGCTGGGCCTCGCAGGGGTGCTGGTAGTGAACGCGGGCGGGCTGCTGGGTGATGTCCATCCGGCCGACACAGGTTTCTCCTGGCTGGGAGAAGGCTTTGTGGTGCTCGCCGCGCTGGTGTTGTCGTCCGCATCCCTCTACGGAAAGCGGCTTTCACAGCGTATGGACTCGGTGGTCATGACAGGCTACCAACTCGGTATCGGCGGGGTGGTGCTGGTTGCCATAGGGTTGGGCGCTGGCGGCCAGATCGTTGGCTTTACGTGGCCAGCGAGCTTGCTGCTGGTCTACATGGCGTTTTTGTCGGCGGTGGCATTTGCACTCTGGGGCGTGCTACTCAAACACAACCGCGTGAGCACGGTGGCTTTGTATAGCTTCCTGGTGCCGGTGTTTGGGGCAGGCCTGTCCGCACTCTTTTTGGGCGAGTCACTTCTCGAGTGGAAGTACCTCGCCGCTTTGGTGCTGGTGAGCCTGGGCATCTACCGCGTTACCCAAGAGGCCTGAACACCGCCATCGAAATCACTCGAGGGTGGCGCCAGACACCTTGACAACGCGCTCCCACACCGGTGCGTCTTTCTTGAACTGAGCGTTGAACTGTTCGGGGCTGCTACCCACGGGGATAAAGCCCATCTGCAAGATGCGGTCACGCACATCGGGCAGCGCCAGGATGGCTTGCACCTCTGTGCCCAGGCGGGCCACCACCTCGGGCGGCGTTTTGGCCGGCGCGCTCATGCCCAACCAACCGGTGACCTGAAATACCTCGTCCTTGATGCCTTGTTCGGCCATGGTGCTGACTTTGGGCAGTGCGTCCATGCGCTGGCCACCGGTAACGGCCAGCGCTTTGAGCTTGCCTGAGTCAATATAGGGTCGGGCAGACTGCAAGCTGGCAAAAGCCATCTGGAACTGGCCGCCCACCAAATCTTGCAACATCGGGGCCTCGCCCTTGTAGGGCACATGGTTCATGTCCGCCTTGAGCTTGTCAGACAGCCAAGCACCGGCGAGGTGAGAGTAAGAGCCCATACCCCACGACCCGTAAGCCACCTTGTTTTTGTTCTTCTCAATGTAGGCCAACAACTCGGGTGCGTTGGACACCTGCAGCTGCGGGTTCACCAGCAATACGACCGGGGCCAGGGCGATTTGCGTGATCAGCGCTTGGTCTTTTTGCGGGTTGTAGGGCAGCTTTTCGTACAGGTACTGGTTGATGAGCATCGTTGTGCCCAGTGACAGCAGCAAGGTGTGGCCGTCTGCAGGGGATTTGAGTGCCGCATCGGTGCCGGTAACGCCGCCGGCACCGCCACGGTTGTCTACCAGCACCGGTTGGCCCAAGCGGGCTGACAGCTTTTCGCCGATCGCTCGGGCCGTGATGTCAGTCGCACCACCGGCTGCGTAGGGCACGATTAGTTTGATGGGTTTGCTAGGCCAGCTTTGAGCCAAGGCGGTGCCCGCGTGCCCGAGAGTGGCCAGTGCTGTTGCAGCCACCAGGGCGGTAACCAGTGTGCGGCGTGGGATGGGTGTTGTCATGTCGATGTCTCCTCGTTGTGGTTTGGGTGAAAGGGTTTTATTCGGGTAGCGTCAGCACACCCCGGGCACGCAGCGCCTCCAGTTGGGCGTCGGTCATGTGTAGCAGTTGCGTCAGCACCTCGCGCGTGCCTTCGCCCAGGGTGGGCGGCGCATTCCGGATCGGCAGGCGCTGCCCGTCCAACCGGTAGGGCGGCGCAAATACGTGGGTGGTACCTGCCACAGGGTGCGGCATGTTCTGCACCAGCCCGCCACGTTGGGTGCGCTCGCTGGTGAGCGCTTCGTGCAAGCCAGCCACCTTGCCGCAGGGGATCCCCTGGGCCATCAAGCGCTCCAACAGCACGTCGCGCGGGAACTGGCAGATCAGCTCGGTGAGCAGGGGAGCCAAGGCCACCCGGTTGCGGGCACGTTCCACGTTGGTGGTAAAGCGGGGGTCTTCGACGATGTCAGGTCGCATCACCACCTGGCGGCAGAATTTGTCGAACTGGCTGTTGTTGCCCACGGCAATGATCAACGGGCCGTCGGCCGCTTCAAACATGCCATAGGGCATGATGGACGGGTGGGCATTGCCATAGCGGGCAGGGTCTTTGCCCAAGATCAGCGCGTCCAGACCGTAGTAACCGGTGACCATCACGCCGCAGTCGTAGAGCGCCATCTCGATCAGCTGGCCTTTGTGCGTGCGCTCACGGCGGAACAATGCGGCCAGCACGGCCTGTGCAGCGTACATGCCGGTCATCATGTCTACCACTGCCACGCCGAACTTCAGTGGCGGCATGCCGGAGTCGCCATTTAAAGCCATCAAGCCGGCCTCGCCTTGAATAACGAGGTCGTATCCCGGGCGCTTGGCCTCGGGGCCGCTCGTGTCGTAGCCCGCGATGGCGCAGTAGATCAGGTCTGGCTTGATGACCTTGAGCTGCTCAAAGCCCAGGCCCAACTTTTCGGCACCACCGGTCTTGAAGTTGTGGATGACCACATCGAACTGCGGCAGCATCTCCCGGACGATGCTGATGGCCTCGGGGCTTTGCAGGTCCAGGGTGATGGACCGCTTGTTGCGGTTCATGCCGTTGTAGTACGTGGTCTCGGTTTTGCCAATGCGAATACCCCAGTCCCGGGTGTCGTCGCCGCGACCGGGGTGCTCCACCTTGATAACTTCGGCGCCAAAGTCGGCTAACACCTGGCCGCACAGTGGCCCGGCAAATACGCGTGAGAGGTCCAGCACCCGCACGCCGCTTAAGGGCAGGTCGGGTTGGTCAGTGCCGGGGTTTGGTAGGGTGGGTTCCATGTCGGGTCAGGTACTCAGTAGGTTCAGGCCGCGGGGCTGCGCAGTTTGACGAAATCGGCGGTGCGCTTGTCAAGAGCGGCACCGATGCCCCGGTAGAACTCCGGGGTCAGCGCGTTGCGGGCTGCCGGGTTGTGGTTTGACAGAATGAGCACCGCCCCTTCACGGCGGGTCAATAGGGCGTGGGTCATGATCGTCATGGCTTAAGCGCAGACAGCTGCCTGCCCTAGAGCGATAAAGCGGGCCAGGTGATGGTCTTCGTCGCCAAACTGGTGGTCGATCATCACCAGGCGTTTGGCATAGTGCGCCAGTGGCAGCTCCCAAGTCATGCCGATACCGCCATGCATCTGGATGCTTTCTTCCGCCACCAGTGTGCCGATGCGGCCTACGCTGTATTTCGCGGCAGACAAGGCTCTCTCGCGTGTGGTGCGATCGGTGTCGTCCACCGCTGCGGCGGCGTTGATCACCGCCGAGCGGGCTTGCTCCACTTCCAGCAGCAAGTCGGCCATGCGGTGCTGCAGCGCCTGGAAGCTACCGATCGGTACCCCAAATTGTTTGCGGGTGCGTAGGTATTCCAGTGTCTGGTCTTTGGCCATGTCCATGGCCCCCAAGCTTTCAGCTGCCAGCGCTAACAGCGCGTAGCCACTGATGCGTTCCAGCACAGCCAGGCCTTGGCCCGGTGCGCCTAGCAGGGCGCTGGCATCTACCGCCACGTTTGTAAATGTCAACTCGGCGGTGCGGCCGCCGTCGATGCGGCCGTTCCCACGCCGGCTCACACCCGGAGCATCGCCCTGAACAAGGAACAGGCTGATACCGTCGGCGTCCAGCGGCTGCCCCGCGGTGCGGGCGGACACCAACAGCAGGTCGGCCGCATCGCCCATGGGTACCACCGCCTTGCGGCCATTCAGCACCCAGTCGCCGGCTGAAGGGTCGGCCGCTGGGGTTGCGCTCAGGGTGACATGGCTCAGTTCGTAATGGCTGCCGGGCTCCTCGTGCGCCAGTGCCGCAACGCTCGTGCCCGCCATGATGGATTCCAGAGCGGCCCGCTGTGCGTCGGTGCCCGCTGCGATCAGGGCTTGCCCGACCACCAGCGCGCCCAGCAAGGGCTCTACCGCTAGGTTACTGCCCAGGCATTCAAACACCACGCTCACGTCAAAACCGGTGCCGCCAAAGCCACCCGCATCTTCCGGAAACAGCGCGCCGATGGTGCCCAATTCCGCCAGACCGGCATAGACCTCTCGGGAAAAGCCAAGCGCGCTGCCAGCGCTCTGGTGGCGGATCTCGATGCCATTTTTTTCCGACAGAAAGCGATTCAGTGAATCCGCCAGCATGTGGCGGTCTTCGGTGTGTTGGAAGTTCATGGGTGAGTCCCTCTCGCCAAGGCTCAAAGGCCCAAAATCATCTTGGAGATGATGTTTTTCTGGATTTCGTTGGAGCCACCGAAGATCGACAGCTTGCGGTAGTTGAAGTAGTGGGCCGCTGCGGTAGCCGCCTCGGGCTCGCCCAGCAGGGGCTCGGCATAGCCGGCGTATTGGGCTTCTTCTTCAAATGGAAGGGCATAGGGCCCCATGGCGCGGCGGATGAGCGACAGGATTTCTTGCCGGATCTCGGTGCCGCGGATCTTGAGCATCGAGCTCTCCGCGCCAGGCACACCACCGCTGGCGGCAGCGGCAATGACCCGCAGATTGGTGGTTTTCATGTTCTCGAGATCGATGTCTACACGGGCCATACGGGCTGCGAACAGCGGGTCTTGGTCGAGGGGTTTACCGTTTTTCAAGACCCGCGCGGCAATCACCTTGAGCTTGACCAGCGCCGCAATACAAAAGCCCACGCCCGCGATACCGGTGCGCTCATAGGTGAGCAGGTATTTGGCGTAAGTCCACCCCTTGTTTTCTTCACCGACCAAGTTTTTGGCGGGCACTTTCACGTTGGTGAAAAACACCTCGTTCACCTCGCAGTCGCCATCCAGCGTGCGGATAGGGCGCAAATCCACACCCGGTGAATTCATATCCATCAGCAAGAAGCTGATGCCTGATTGGGCTTTGGCCTCGCGGTCGGTGCGCACTAGGCAAAAAATCATGTTGGCGTGCTGGCCTTGGGTGGTCCAGGTCTTCTGGCCGTTGACGATGTAGTGATCGCCACTTGCATCGGTGACCCGGACCGCAGTGGTCTTGACCGATGCCAGGTCTGAGCCCGCGCCGGGCTCGGAGTACCCCTGACACCACCAGTCTTCGCCGCTCAGGATGCGCGGCAGCCAGTGCGCTTTTTGCTGCGCATTGGCATATTTGATGAGCACTGGGCCCAGCATATTCACGCCAAACGGCACGATGCGCGGGCCACCCGCCAGTGCGCATTCGGTATCGAAAATAAACTTCTGCACGGTGCTCCACCCGGGGCCGCCATGGGCCTCGGGCCAGTGGTTGGCCAGCCAGCCGCGGGCGTTGAGGATGGCGTGCCATTCTTCCTGGTCGGCTTTGCTCAGGCGTTGGCCGGCTTTCACCTGGTTGGCAATGCGGGCGGGCAGTTGGTCTTTCAGGAAGGCCCGCACATCGTCGCGGAAGGCTTGCTCTTGGGGGGTGAATTGGAGATCCATATCGATGCTTCGGCTAGCCTGCTCAGAAAATTTCAAACAGTCCGGCGGCACCCATGCCACCGGCAATGCACATGGTTACCACGCCCCATTTGACGCGCTGGCCCTCTGCATTGCGGCGGCGGCCTTCCAGCAAAATGTGACCTGCCAGCCTTGCACCTGTCATGCCAAAGGGGTGACCGATGGCGATGGCACCGCCGTTCACGTTCAGGCGGTCGGCCGGAATATCCAGCGTTTGCTGGCAGTAAATGGCTTGTGAGGCAAATGCCTCGTTCAGCTCCCACAGGTCGATGTCGTCCACCGTCAGGCCGTGGCGCTTCAGTAGTTTGGGCACGGCATAGACCGGGCCGATACCCATTTCATCCGGCTCGCAACCCGCTATGGCCATGCCACGGAAGGCACCCAGCGCTTGCAGCCCCAGGCGCTCGGCCTCTCCAGCCTCCATCAGCACGCAGGCGCTGGCACCGTCGGACAGTTGCGAGGCATTGCCGGCGGTGATGAACTGGTCCGCCCCTTTCACAGGCGCCAGTTTGACCAGGGATTCGTAGGTGGTGCCCGCGCGGTTGCAGGTGTCCCGGTCGACCTTAGCCTCGCGTTGGCTTACCGTGCCGGTGTCTTTGTCCGTCACTGCCATGGTGGTGGTGATGGAGACAATTTCATCGGCATACCGGCCGGCGGCTTGCGCTTGGGCCACTTTGCGCTGGCTTTCGACCGAGAAACGGTCTTGCGCTTCGCGGCTGATGTGGTATCGGCGGGCCACGATATCGGCGGTGTCGATCATTTCCATGTACAGCGCGGGTTTGTGCTCCTGGATCCACGGGTCCAGGCCGCTTTGGCCATCCTGGCGCGAGCGGATGCCTGAAATACTTTCCACACCACCGGCAATCATGGCCGGTGCTCCGTCCACCACGATGCGCCCGGCAGCGATCGCAATGGCTTGCAAGCCCGATGCGCAGAAGCGGTTCACCGTGGTGCCGCCGATGGACAAGGGCAGTTGCGAGCGGATGATGGCCTGGCGTGCCACATTGCGCCCGGTGATGCCTTCGGGGTAGCCGCAGCCCAGAATGGCGTCCTCGATCAGCGCGGGGTCAATCCCTGCGCGGTCGACCGCAGCACGGACCGCAAAGCTGGCTAGCGTGGGGCCCGGCGTGATGTTGAGCTCGCCACGGTGCGATTTGGTCAGTGGCGTGCGAGCGGTCGAGACGATAACGGCCTGGCGCATAAAAAGGGTCTCCTCAGGTGCGGTGCGATGTGGGGGCAGGGGGGGTGAGTGTGTTGGCTGCAATCAAGTGGGCAGCTGGTTCAGGCTCGCGAAATCTTGGCCCTTGGCCACCAGTTTTTCCAGCAAGGGTGCGGGCTGCCAGAACAGCGGGTCTTCTTGGGCGAAGGCCCGTATATCGGCCAGGATGTTGGCAAGACCCACGGTGTCGGCGTATTTCATGGGGCCGCCCCGAAAGCGTGGGAAACCGTAGCCGTAAAGAAACGTCACATCAATGTCCAGCGGCCGCAGTGCGATCCCATCGGCCAGCACCTTGGCTCCCTCGTTAACCATGGCGGCCATGTAGCGGCGCATGATTTCCTCGGGGGTGAAGCTGCGTGGAGTGATGCCTTTTCTGGTGCGTTCGGCGTCCACAATGGCGAGCACCTCCGGATCAGGCTGGCCGGTGCGGGCGCCTTGCGGGTAAAGGTAAAACCCGCGGCCGGTTTTCTGGCCGAACCAGCCGCGCTCGCAGATGCGGTCAGCGATTTCGACATAACGGGCTTTCGGGTCGCGTGTGGCTGCACGGCGTTTGCGGGTGGCCCAGCCGATGTCTCCACCGGCCAGATCGGTCACTTGGCACGGACCCATGGGGTAGCCGAAAGCCCGCACTGCCGCATCGATCTCGTAGGGGCTGGCACCGTCTTCCATCATGTAATCAGCTGCCTGCTTGTAGCTCGCTAGGATGCGGTTCCCGATAAAACCGTCGCAGACCCCTGCGCGGACCGGCACTTTTTTCATGCGTTTGGCCAGTTCAAAGGCCGTGACCACCACATTCGGGCTGACGCGGGCGGGCACAACAATTTCCAGCAGCTTCATGATATTTGCCGGGCTGAAAAAGTGCAGACCGATCACGTCTTGTGGGCGGCGGGTTGCTGCAGCGATGGCGTCGATATCGAGGTACGAGGTATTGGTTGCCAGCACCGCGCCGGGCTTGCACACCGCGTCCAGTTGCTGGAAAACGGCTTTTTTGACTTCCAGGTCTTCGAACACTGCTTCGATCACCAGGTCGGCGGCTGCAAGGTCGGCAAAGTCAGTACTGGGCCTGAAGCGGGCGAGGGTGGCCATCTTGTGCGCCTCAGTGAGGCGGCTTTTGGCGATCAAACCGTCGTAGACCTTGGTCACATTGACGACGCCACGGGCAAGCGAGTCCGCATCGCGCTCCACCATGGTCACCAGCAGTCCGGCATCCAGCGCCGCCACGGCAATGCCTGCGCCCATGGTGCCCCCGCCGACGACAGCCACGCTATCCACTGTGCGTGGCGCGGCGCCACGGGCTTCGGGCACTTTGCTCACCTCGCGCTCGGCGAAAAATGCGTGGATCAGACCTGCACGTTGCGGGCTGTCGATGCAGCCCATGAACAAACGGCGCTCCAGGCTCAGTCCCTCGTCAAACGGCAGCTCTACTGATGCGCGTACCGCTTCAAGGATCTTGAGTGGTGAGAACAGCCCGGGCGACTTTTTGGCCGTATCTTGTTCCAGAGCACTCAGCTCTGACAGGGCGATCTTAGGGTTGGTAATTGCGATATCGCGCACACGCCGTACCGGCGCACCTTGGGCCAGCAGTTCGTTGGCATAGGCCAAGCCGGCATCCAGGGCGGTGAGGCTGCTATCCGTGACGCGGTCCACCAAACCGGCTTCAAGTGCGGCGTGCGCGTCCACCGGTTTGCCACTGAGCATGAACGCCGAGGCAGCTTTCGCGCCCATGAGGCGGGGCGCGCGTTGTGTGCCACCGGCGCCGGGCATCAGGCCTAGGTCGACCTCCGGCAAGCCCACTTTGGCGCCGGGCAGGGCTAAGCGGTAGTGCGCACTCAGCGCTACTTCCAGGCCACCACCCAATGCGGCGCCTTGCAGGGCAACCACTACTGGTTTGCTGCACGCCTCGATGCGGTTGCATACGTCGGGCAGCGACGGTGACACGAGGGGCTTGCCAAATTCGCGGATGTCTGCGCCGGCGATAAAAGTTTTGCCCTCGCTCACGATCAATACCGCGCCCACCTCCGGCTGGGCCTCGCCCTGTTCGATGGCGTCAAACAGGCCCAGGCGCACCGCTGCGCTCAGCGCGTTGACGGGCGGGTTGTTGACGGTGATGACCCACACGCGGCCATGCCGGTGGCCGGTCACTGCGGGTGACGCGTTGTCGTGCTCCATGCGTTTGTCTCCGTTGTTGTTGTTGTCGTGAGAGCAAAGGCTATTCTTTTGGAGCGGCTCTTTTTTTACAATCACAAAATTTATTGACAAACTGTCAAATATGATTTGACGCTTTGGCCATCGGATGACCCGTATGCTGTTTAACGCCACCACACCAAGATACCGGCAGGTCCATGAGTCTTGACCTTTCTTCCCTGACCCTGCTGGTGGAAATCATCGACGCGGGCAACCTGAGCCAGGCGGCCCGCAAGCTCAAGATGACGCGGGCCAATGTGAGCTACCACTTGAGCCAACTTGAGAAAACAGTGGGCCTGCAACTGGTGCACCGCACGACCCGCAGGGTGGAGCCCAACGAGGTGGGCTGGCGCCTCTACGAGCACGGCCGCGCCATCAGCAACGAGATCCTTGCCGCCAAAGAAACCATCAGCAACTTGGGACAGGAGCTGCAAGGGCGGGTGGGCCTCAGCATGCCCAGCGGCTTCGGGCAGATGGTGATGTCGCACTGGCTGATCGAGTTCAAGGGGCTGTACCCCGGCATCGTGCTCGATGTGGTGTTCGAGAACCGGGTGGAAAACCTGCGCGACGAGGTGGACATTGCCATCCGCATCCTGCCCGAGCCCCCTCAACAACTGGTTGCGCGTGACATGGGCACCGTGCGCTACTTGGCGTGTGCATCCCAAAGTTATGCCCAAACCCATGGCCTGCCGACCCAGCTGGACCAACTGCGCACGCTCCCAGTGATTACCGCCAATGTGGTGGGGCGGCAGCTTTCATTGCGCGGCTACAAAGACAACGAACGGCACGATGTGCTGTTGGCCCCCACCTTGATCTCAGACCATTACCCGTTTTTGCGGCAAGGCGTTCTGGCGGGCTTAGGCATCGGACTGGTACCGGACTATGTGGTGCAGGATGTGATCGCCAGTGGCGAGGTGGTGACCGCGCTCGATGACTACCGCCTGAGCATATTCGGCACCCAGATGTACCTTTTGTACCTTCCGAACCGCCGCCAGACGCGCGCAGTGCGCACCTGCATTGACTTTCTCTTGGCCAAAGCGAATGGAAGCGCTGAGTGAGGTGTGAGGCCCTTGATAGGGTTACTCCACGCCTAGGAGTTTCCCTTAGCTACTAGGCCCGGAGCTCACTTCTATGAGACCTATTTGCGCTGTCAGCGTCTCGTCAGGCTGTTATGGGCGCCGAGTGGGCGGGGCTTTTTGACGGTCGCTTTTTCAGCACTTTTTCGAGCGGGATAACAGCATCGCCCCGGTACATTCAGGGGTTTGGATGCGACGTGCTTGCTCCATAGAATCCGCCGAATTGACTTGATCAAGGAATCGGAAGCTATGTTGTTGACCGTCGTCATTGCAAAAAGTCTGGTGGAGCTTTCGCTGATGTTCATCATCGGAAGATTCGTTTTGGGGCTCCTGGCCGGCCCCAAGCGGGACCACAACGTTTTCTGGCAGTTGCTGGATGTGGCATCCAAACCGGCCTTGTGGCTGACTCGCAAAGTCAGCCCGAGGTTGATTCTTGATCAACACATTCCCTTGGCAGCCAGCAGCTGGCTCCTGATCGCCTGGGTGGCGCTGGTGCAACTGAAGGTTGACATGTGCCTGCAGATGGGAGCCAACGTATGCCAATAAAAGCAGGCTCCCTTGCGGCTCAGCCCCGCAGTGCAACGCGCGCCACGCTGCTCCTGTTGAGGCTGAAAGCCAAAGCATTACTCGTCCTGGGTTTGCGCAGTTCCGCCCGGGCCGTGTTTGAAGAGATCGCGACGCTCTTTCCTTCGGATGTCTTGGCGCTCAATAGCTTGGGTTACGAAGCACTCAATACTGGCGACCTTCAGACAGCTCTGACCTATTTTGAAAAAACTGTGCAGCTCACGCCAGCGAGCACCCACGCCCACTTCAACCATGGCTTTGTGCTCGAGGCCCTGGGCCGCAGCGAGCAGGCGGAGCGGGCGTTCCGGCAGTCTTTGCATCTTGACGACAAGATGGACCGTGCCTGGTACGGCTTAGGTCTTGCCTTGGTCCGTCAGCGTCGCTTTGTGGAGGCCATCGAGGCCTTCAAACGCAATACCACCTTGCAGTCCATGAGCCCCTTTGCCTGGTACCAGATGGCACGGGTTTATATGGAAATGAATCAACCCGACGAGGCCTTGACGGTGATGCGGCACCTGAATGGATTCGAGCCGAAAGTGGCCGCACAGCTGGAAAGGGAAACCGGGTTGAGCTTGAGCGCAGTGCATTAGCGGAGGGGCTTCGCAGTTGCTGCGCCAGGTGAAGGAGCGAGAGAAGGTCAATCTAACTTCAACAAGAAGGAGACAAGGATGCAACTCACTGAAAAGCACCGGGAATACTGGCGCAAAAACCTAAAGATCACGGGAGCCTTGTTGCTCTTGTGGTTCTTTGTCACGTTTGTTTTGGGGTATTTCGCCCGAGATTTGACGTTCAGCTTTTTTGGCTGGCCGTTCTCTTTCTGGGTGGCAGCGCAAGGCGCCCTCGTGGTGTATTGCCTGATTATTTGGTTCTACGCCCGCTACATGAATAACCTGGACAAAGAGTACGGGGTCGCCGAAGGAGAATCCACATGAGCATTTTTGCTGGCGCTGGCCAAACCCAAAGCCAATTTCAAAAATCCCTGAACAAAGTCTTCATTTGGTACGGAGGTGGTTTCGCCGCTTTCGTCCTGGTGCTGGCTTTCCTTGAGCAGATGGGCATGCCCAAGGAGTACATCGGCTACGCCTTCTTGGCCGCCACCGTGCTGTTGTATGGCGGCATCGGTGTGATGAGCCGTACCAATGATGCGGCCGAGTATTACGTCGCGGGCCGTCGCGTTCCAGCCATGTACAACGGCATGGCCACGGGCTCCGACTGGATGTCTGCGGCCTCGTTCATCGGCATGGCAGGTACCCTGTACCTGACCGGCTACGGCGGCTTGGCCTTCATTCTGGGCTGGACGGGCGGCTACTGCCTGGTGGCGCTGTTTCTGGCTCCTTACTTGCGCAAGTTTGGCCAGTTCACCATCCCAGACTTTTTGGGGGCCCGCTACGGCGGCAACATGGCACGCCTGATCGGCGTGTTTGCGGCCATCCTGGTGTCTTTCGTTTACGTGGTGGCTCAGATCTTTGGTGTGGGCTTGATCACGGCACGTTTGACCGGCCTGTCGTTTGACGTGGGTGTGTATGTGGGCTTGGCCGGGATCCTGGTGTGCTCGTTCCTGGGTGGCATGCGGGCAGTGACCTGGACCCAAGTGGCCCAGTACCTGATCCTGATCGTGGCCTACATGATTCCGGTGGTCTGGCTGTCGGTGAAACACACCAATATGCCCGTGCCACAGGTGTCCTATGGCTACCTGTTGGAAAAAGTGTCTGCCAAGGAAGAGCTGTTGCTGAAGGACCCCAAGGAACTCGAAGTCCGTGGCATCTTCAAGGCACGCTCCGACGAAGCGGTTGAAAAGCTGAAGGATGTTCCTGCTGCCATGGCTGCCGACAAAGCGGCTGCGACCAAGAAGTTGGAAGACCTGAAAGCGGCCAACGCGCCAGCATCAGATATCAAGGCGGCAGAAACAGCATTGGCTGCACTGCCTAAAGATGAGGCTGCCGCCAAAGCTGCTTACACAGCTGCACGGACCTCCAATGCAGCCCGGGCCGCACCACCTTTGCGCCATGCTGAACCTTTCCCCGGTAAAGATGATGCAGCGCGCGATGTTGCTCGCAAGAACTTCCTGGCGCTGGTGTTCTGCTTGATGATTGGTACGGCCGCCTTGCCGCACATCCTGATGCGCTTCTACACCGTGCCCTCGGTGCGTGAAGCGCGTGAATCGGTGGCGTGGTCATTGTTCTTCATCTCACTGCTGTACTTCACAGCGCCTGCCTTGGCGGTGTTGGTGAAATTTGATATCTACACCTTGTTGGTCGGCACGCCGATGGATCAGCTCCCGGGCTGGATCGCGCGCTGGAACGTGGTGGACCCGACGCTGATGGCGGTGTCTGACATCAATAAAGACGGCATTCTGCAACTGGCAGAAATCCGCTTGGGTGGAGACATTGTGGTGCTGGCTACGCCAGAGATCGGTGGCTTGCCATTTGTAATCTCCGGGCTGGTGGCTGCGGGTGGTTTGGCTGCGGCTTTGTCCACAGCGGATGGCTTGCTGCTCACCATCGCCAACGCCTTGTCACACGACGTGTACTACAAGGTGGTGGATCCCAATGCTTCTGCCACTCGCCGTGTGGCTATTTCCAAGTCCATCCTGGTAGTAGTGGCGTTGGCAGCAGCCTATGTGGCGGCGTTGCGCATGGCGGACATTTTGTTCCTCGTGTCTGCAGCGTTCTCGTTTGCTGCGGCTGCGTTCTTCCCCGCTTTGACACTGGGTATCTTCTGGAAACGCGCTAACAAGTGGGGTGCATCGCTGGGCATGTTGGCGGGCTTGGGCATATCGTTCTATTACATGGTGCAAACCCATCCATGGATGTACGGCCTGTTCCACGATCATGCAATCACCCCTGAGATTCTGAAGGCCAACACCTGGTGGGACATCGCCCCCATCTCCGCCGGCATCTTTGGTGTACCGCTGGGTTTTGCCGTGATCATTGTGGTGTCCCTGCTCACCAAGGCACCTGAGAAGGAAGTGCAGGACCTGGTGGAGCATGTTCGCTTCCCCAGTTTTGACGGAACCACTTCGCAAGGCAGTGCGGCGCATTAAGTAGCCCCATAGAGGATTGCGGCGCCGTGCCGCATCTTCCTGTATTCGACATAAGCCCCGCTGTCTCCCGACTCCGGGGCTTTTGTGTTGGTGAGTACCGATCCGCCTCAGGAGTCGCTGGACGCAGACTGTCGGTGGATTGGCCTGCGCGGGCCAAACCTATCGGCAGAACGGTGCCACCATCGCTTCGCTTTGCTCCCACAAACTGCGCGCTGCGCTGCCATCAGCATCCTGAAAACGCAGTGGCATGGGTTTGGTTTTGTTGTACATCTCACCGGGTTCCCAGTCGGTACCGGGCTGTCCTTCGGCAAGCGCAGTCAGGCGCTGCCCGCTGGACTCCGGGCTGATGGTGAAGAGGTATTTCAAGGGGGTGTGGTACAGCACCCGCATGAGGTGGCTGGTCTCGCTGGCAAAGTTGCTGCGCACCACGCCGGGGTGAAATGCCACTGCCGCAATACCGTCGGCACCATGCCGGCGCTGGAGTTCGCGGGTGAAGAGAATGTTCTCCAGCTTGCCGTTGCCATAGGCCTGCTCCGGCCGGTAGTGGCGTTCGTTGTTCAGGTCGTGGATATCAAAGCTGCCGCCAAAGACATTTGCCGCAATACTGGCGGTTTGAATCACTTTGGCTTTGCCCGCTATCAGCTGCGGCATCAGCAGCTTGGTTAAAAGGAAGTGGGCAAGGTGGTTCACTTGAAAGGTCTTTTCGAACCCGTCCTGGGTGAGCTCCCGCGGGCCCATGATGCCGCCAGCGTTATTGGCCAGCACCTCGATGCGCGGGTGATGTGCAAGCTCTAGGGCCAGCCGCTGCACATCGGCAAGTCGGGTGAAATCGGCCACATGAAATGGCGCCCCCAGCTCGCGGGCCAGCGTTTCGGTTTTGTCGCGCGAGCGGCCCACGAGGATGACGTGGTGCCCTTTGGCCTTGAGCTGCCGTGCACTGGCGGCGCCGATGCCATCGCTGGCGCCGGTGATAAGAATGGTGTTCATGCACTCACTGTGCCACAAGCGCAAGGTGGCCCATGGGCGTGTTCAAGCGTCACCGGTGGCTAGCGCAAAGCCTTCATCCAGCCAGCCGGTGATGCCACCGGCCATGATCTTGACCGGTCGTCCCAAGCGCGCCAGCCTGAGCGCGCCACGGGCGGCACCATTGCAGTGGGGCCCGGCGCAGTAAGTCACAAACAGCGTGCCCTCCGGCCACTGGGCCATCTTGCTCTCTACGATCTTGCCGTGGGGCAGGTTGATGGCGCCCGGCACATGCCCGCGTGCAAACAGGGCAGGGGAGCGCACGTCTAGCAACACAAAGTCGGCGCCTTGTGCCAGGGCATCGTGCGTATCCCAGCAGTCGGTCTCAAAGGTCAGTTCGGCAGCAAAGTGCGCCTCGGCAAGAGTGGAGCTGGCGGCGGGTATAGCGGTCACTGCGGTGGGCATGGAGTTCTCCGGTGTGTTGTAAGAGCCTCTATGGTGCAAACAGGCGCAAATTTCTACAATTGGCGTAAAAGACATATATGACAAAAATCGCGCCAAACTCTGCCCGCTCAAACTCAAGTGCGTCTTGGTCAACCACCGGGCCGCTGGTAGTGGTGCCCGTGTATGACGGCCTGTGTACTTTTGAGTTTTCTATTGCGGCCGAGATCTTTGGCCTTTCCCGGCCTGAAATGGGTCCTGGCTGGTACCGCTTTGCCAGAGCGGCCATCGAGCCCGGCCCGCTGCGCGCGCACGGAGGATTGCAAGTTACGACCGATGGCGATGCCCGTTTGCTGGAGCAGGCGGACCTGATCGTGATGGCCGGCTGGAAGGGTGCCCTGGTGCCTGTGCCTGATGCACTGGCTCAGCAGTTGCGGGCTGCATGGCAACGCGGCGCGCGGCTGGCGTCTATTTGCTCAGGCGCTTTTGTGCTGGCCGCTACCGGCTTGCTCGATGGCCACCGCGCAGCCACCCATTGGCGCTACGCCAAAGCGCTGCAAGCCCAACACCCAGGGGTGGAGGTGGACGCCAGCGTGCTGTATGCCGAGGGCGATCGCGTCTACACCTCTGCCGGTAGCGCCGCTGGCATTGACCTGATGCTGCACATTGTGCGCAGTGACTTTGGGGTAGAGGCTGCCAACAGCGTGGCGCGCCGGCTGGTCATGCCACCGCACCGCAGCGGGGGACAAGCCCAGTTTATGGAACGCCCGGTGCCGCAAGAGGGTGACTATCGCTTGGTGCAACTGCTGGACGACGTGCGCAACGATCTGCAAGCGCCGTGGACGGTGCAGCACATGGCCGATCGCGTTGCCATGAGTCCGCGCACATTTTTGCGCCGCTTTGCCGAACTCACCGGCCAGTCCCCCGGCCAGTGGGTGGTGGCTGAACGGGTAGAGCATGCCAAGCGCCTGCTGGAGGGCAGTGCGCTGCCGGTAGAGCGCATCGCCACCGAGGTGGGTTTGGGCAGCATGCAGGCCCTGCGCCACCACTTTCAGCAGCAGCTGGGTTTATCGCCTAGGCAGTATCGGGCGATGTTTTTAGGTTAAATCGGCCTATAGCGCTCGTATTGATTGTGCGATTAGCTATTGATTTGATAGCAATTCGAATGGCGACTGAGGGCTTCCAGTGGGTGACAGCTGGCTCTCCGGTGTCTTAACCGCAGATGGAGTTTCGCGAGCTGAACACCGCTGCTAGCGCACTGCACGGCGTGGGCGGGAACTTTTGCTGGCCCCGCGATTCCGATACGCACTTTTGCTTCACCACCCAAAACGCCTATGCACCCACCTCACTCCCGCCGGTCCCTGTTGGTTCGTGGTGCCGGCATGCTGGCTGCCACCGGTGCGCCGGCCTGGCTTGCGCCAACGGTTGCACAAGCCCAGTCGGTTTTGCGGCCCACACCCCGGCAGACCGAGGGGCCGTTTTATCCGGTAGCACTGCCCGGCGACCAAGATTTTGACCTGCTGCGCAATGGGGGTGCGGTGTACTCCAAAGCCCAGCCGGTCTGGGTCGAGGGGCTGGTGATGGACACCCGTGGCATGCCAGTCGCTGGCGCGGTGGTTGAAATCTGGCAATGTGACCACGAAGGGCATTACCACCACCCACAAGACGGCGGCAAAGCGGACCCAAAGTTCCAGGGCTTTGGCCGGGTGGCGGTGGGCAAAGATGGCCGCTACCGCTTTCGGACCATGCGGCCGGCCCCCTACAGCGGGCGCACGCCTCACATCCATGTGAAAGTCAAGTTAGATCGTAAGGAGCTGCTCACGACGCAACTTTATGTGGCGGGCGATCCGGGTAACCCGCGCGACGGGCTCTGGCAGCGCCTGGATCTGCAAGACAGGGCGGCGCTGACCCGCGAGTTCAGTGCTTCAGCGGATGGGCTGCGTGTCGACTTTCCCATCGTGGTACAGGTCTAAGCGCTAAAGCCAACTCTGCAATGGATTCTTTAACCCAGATAGCGCTTGGTTCAGCGGTGTGTGTGGCCGTCATGGGCCGGCGCACCGCGGTGTGGAAATCCGCTTTGTGCGGGGCAGTGGCCGGCACCTTGCCGGATTTGGATGCCCTCATCGACCATGGGGATGCCATTTCCAATATGGTGCTGCATCGGGCGGAAAGCCACGCCTTGTTCTTTCTGACTCTGGCGGCCCCTGTGTTTGCCTGGTTGGTGGCGCGGGGGCGCGACTTTATGCGCTGGTGGCTGGCACTTTGGCTGGTGTTGGTGACCCATCCCTTGCTAGACACCATGACGGTGTACGGCACCCAGTTGCTGCAGCCGTTTTCCAATTACCCCTTCGGGGTAGGTAGCGTGTTCATCATCGATCCGGCTTACACCTTGCCGCTGATCCTTGGGGTGGCGGCGGCCTGGCGCTGTAGAGATCTGGCGCGCGGGCTTCGGTGGAACATGGTGGGCTTGGCCTTGTCGACAGCCTACCTGGGCTGGAGTGTGTTGGCGCAACAGCATATCGAACAACGTGCGCGCGCATCCTTGAGTGAACAGGGTGTGTCTGCCCAGCGGGTGCTGGTGACGCCGGCGCCCCTGCAAACCTTGCTCTGGCGGGTGGTCGCCTTGCCAGACGATCCGGCTGATCCGAAGTTTCATGAAGCTTATGTATCGGTGCTGGACGGCCAGTCCCCGGTGCAATGGGAAGCGCATGCGCGGGGCAGCGAACTGCTGATCGAACACGCAGCCTCCGCACCGGTGGCGCGTTTGACGGCGTTCAGCCACGGGTTCGTGAAGGGCGCAATCGCGCCTGACGGACAGCTGCGGATTACGGACCTGCGCATGGGGCAGGAGCCGCACTATGTGTTCAGCTTTGACCTAGGACTGCCTGAGGCCGTCGGCCAGACGCCCGCCACACAGGTCAGTGCCCGCCCGCCCGTAGGTCCTACGCTGCGTTGGATCGGACAGCGGATGTGGGGGCCAGCAGCACGGCAATAGTGCTTGGGTCGATCAAGGACATCAGGCGGCGCACCAACGCAGTCAACTTCTGTCCGCGGCAGCTATGATGCAGCCAACGATGGAACCAAAGATTGCCCCGCATCTCACGCCGGTCAGCAGGAGTGACGAAGAGGTCTACCGACCCGTTACTTGGGAGCCTTCTTTTTCTTTTCTCAAAGCCGCAGTGGTCGCCATCTTTCTGAGTGGTGTGCTGGTTACTGCGGCAATCTATGTCTTCATCCCCCATGGCCTGAGCGCAGCGCTGCGCACCAGCACTATCCTGCTAGTGGGCGCTGCGGGATGGTTCTTCTTGTGGCGGAAGAGATTGCAGACCACGGTTACCGCTCTGGGTGTGGGCATGTGGCTTTACGTTGCCTTGATGATGTTTGTGGGCGGCGGGATTACCGCACCCGTTCAGTTTGTGTTTCCGCTGATCATTTTCATGCTGGGTTGGCTGGTCAGTACCCGGGTCGCGCTCATCGTCGCGGCCCTGACGGCGGGTGTCACCATCCTTACTGTTGTCGCCACAAAAGGCGGGTGGCTGCCGCAATCCGCCGACTCCCCCCCTTGGTTGCATGCGCTGGTGCAGATTTGCGTGTTTTTGATGGCGGCAGTTTTGGTGCATTTTCTGGTCCTGGCTTATCAGCGCCGATTGCGTGAGCTGGATCTGACCAATATCCGGATCGCTCTGCGAAGTCGTGATTTGGAGTTTGCAAAGTTGGAGTTGCACCAAGCGCAAGCGCAAGCCCAGGTCGGGAGCTGGGTGTACACGGTCGAGTCCGACACGATGCAGCTGTCTGATGAGGCCTGCCGGATTTTCGGATTACCGAATGGCGCTACGTTGAGCCGTGATTCGTTCCTCGACCTGATACCGGTCGACGAGCGTGAGGCCGTCTTTGCCCTCTGGCGTGACGCGGCACGGACTCAGCCTGTCTTTGAGGCTGAGCACCAGGTCAGGGTGCATCGGGGGCTGCACTGGGTTCTGCAAAAAGCGAGATTTGAGCGGGATGACCAAGGTACCGTGTTCCGGGTGACCGGTACCACCCAGGACATTCACACCCGTAAATTGGTGGAGCTGAACCTGCGGCAGTCTGAGCAAAAGTTCGCGACTGCATTTCAATCCAGTCCGGTGGCGGCTTCGATTGCGACGCTGGCGGAAGGGCGATTCGTTGAGGCCAACGAGAAATACCAGCGTGACTTCGGTTGGGCCCGTGCCGAGTTGTTGGGCAAGACCGCGCTGGAGATGGGCTTCTGGCCTGAGAGCGAGATGCGGCTCCAGTGGCTGCGCGCGCTGAAGGCCAGGGGCAGTGTGGTGGACTACGAGACGAGCTGGGTGCACAGGAATGGCGATATCCGCAAGGTCAGCATTTCGGGGGAAATCATTGACCACAGTGGCGTCCCGTGCATATTGGCTTTTGTCACTGACATTACGGAGCGCAAGGCGGCCGAGGCCCAGATACACAGCTTGGCATTTTTTGACGCACTGACAGGTCTGCCGAATCGCAGACTGTTGCTCAACCGGCTGGAGCTCGCGCTGGTAACGACCCAGCGCAACCACCGATTGGGGGCGTTGCTGTTTATTGATCTCGACAACTTCAAAACACTGAACGATACCTTTGGGCATAACAAGGGGGACCAGCTATTGCGGCAGGTTGCGGAGCGCCTGGTCGCCGCAGTCCGTGACGGCGATACGGTGTCGCGTTTGGGGGGCGATGAGTTCGTCATCTTGCTCGATGACTTGGCGGACGACGCGTTGCTGGCCGGCCGGCAAGCCGAGGTCATTGCAGGAAAAATTCTGCTGGAGCTTGACCGCAGTTACGAGATTGGAGAGATCCAGTTTCACAACACGCCCAGCATTGGCGTGACCTTGTTCGGGGACCGGCTTGAAGGCACTGAAGAGCCACTCAAGCGGGCGGATACGGCCATGTATCAGGCTAAGTCTGCGGGCCGAAACACGGTGCGGTTTTTTGATCCGATGATGCAAGCCGCTGTTTCCGCCCGCCTGCAGCTGGAGACGGACTTGCGGTCCGCCATGGGCGGGGCAGAGCTTTTTTTGCTGTACCAACCTCAGGTCGATGAGCGCGGCCTGATCATTGGCGCGGAGGTGTTGGCACGCTGGGAGCACCCGCAACGTGGGTTGATTTCGCCGGTTGACTTTATTCCCGTGGCAGAGAGCAGCGGGCTGATTCTGCCCTTGGGGGAGTGGATCATTCGCAGCGCGTGTGAACAGCTGAGGTTGTGGGCCGATCAGCCCGACCTAGCATCACTGGAATTGGCTGTAAATGTCAGCGCCCGGCAGTTTCGGGATCCGGAGTTCGTGCCCATCGTTCTGAGGATCCTGCAAGAAACGGGCGTCAATCCCCAGCGCCTCAAGCTGGAGTTGACCGAAAGCATGCTGATTGAAGGTGTTGATTTGGTGATTTCCAAAATGAAGCTGCTCAAGGCCCATGGGCTGGGCTTTGCTCTCGACGATTTCGGCACGGGCTACTCTTCGCTGGCCTATCTCAAGCAGTTACCTTTTGACCAGATCAAGATCGACCAGAGTTTTGTGCGCGACGTGCTGGATGACCCGAACGACGCGGCCATCGCCCGCATGGTGATTGTGTTGGCGGAAACGCTGGGCCTGAAGGTGATCGCGGAGGGGGTAGAGACCCAAGCGCACTGCGCACTGTTGATGGAGCTGGGGTGCAAGGGTTTTCAGGGCTTCTATTTCAGCCACCCGGTGAGCGCCAGTGCGATGGAGCAGGTCATGCGCCATCCACGGCTGTCATGAGCAACTCTTTCTAGCTGGCACCATTTCCGTTTTTTATGCGCTGAATGGCCAGCGCTTGCTCCACGTCAGCTGAAAAACTTTTGTTCCCTCGGACCCAATATGCGCTTGAGAGCCTGCCTCTGGCAAAGTAGGCGAAAATAGAGGGCTTTTCGTAACCGGCACTACCGGCATTCATTTCCGGCCGGGTTTATTCATCTTTTGCCCACCCCAAGCTTGTCCATGCACGACGTAAATTCCTCGAAGATCTCTGTTGAGAAGATCGGCGGCACCTCGATGACCGCCTTTGGTGATGTGCTGCGCCACATCATGCTGCACAACACCGCACGCATTTACGGCCGTATCTACGTGGTGTCTGCCTACTCCGGCGTGACTAACCAGCTGCTGGAGCACAAGAAAACCGGCGAGCGCGGCATCTACGCCCTGTTCGCTGAGGGCAAGGGCTACCAGGACGCACTGACCGGTTTGGCAGCCAGCCTTAAAAAGCTGAATGCCGCCTACGCCGACATTGGCTTGCCTTTAGCGGTGGCAGATGCCTTTATTGACCAGCGTATTGCCCAGGCGCGCGAGTATTTGGGCGCCATGCACCATGTGCTGGCCAGCGGCTACCTGAGCCGCAAGGATGTGCTTTTGGCTGCCCGCGAAGTGCTGGCCTCCATCGGCGAATCGCACAGCGCGTTCAACTCGGTGGAAATCCTCAAGGCCAATGGCGTAAACGCGGTCTTGATGGACCTCGCCGGTTTCGACGACAACGAAGCCTGGAGCATCGATGAGCGCATCGCTCACAGCTTCAAAGACCTGGACCTGGCCAACAACGTGATTGTGGCCACCGGTTACACCAAGGGCACCGAAGGCATCATGCGAGAGTTCGACCGCGGCTACTCTGAGGTTACCTTCAGCAAGATCGCGGTGGAAGTGCGCCCCGCCGAAGCGGTGATCCACAAAGAATTCCACCTGTCGTCTGCCGACCCCAACCTCGTGGGTCTGGAAAACGCCATCGTGGTGGGTGCCACCAACTACGACGTGGCTGACCAGCTGGCTGACGTGGGTATGGAAGCCATCCACCCCAAGGCGGCCAAGCCCATGGAGTTGGCCGGTATCCCGATCCGCCTGAAAAACACGTTTGAGCCAGACCACCCCGGTACTTTGATCACCAAAGACTTCGTGGGTGAGCGAGCCCGCGTGGAGATCGTGACCGGCACGGACAAGGTCACGTTGATTGAGATCCATGACCCCAGCATGGTGGGCACGGTCGGCTTTGACGCCAGCTTGATGCAGGTGTTCTGCAAGCACGACATCAGCTACATCCTGAAAGCCACCAACGCCAACTCTATTGCTCACTTGGTGTGGGACAACCAGGTCACCCCTGAACTCGTGGCCGAGTTGGAAGAGCTGTACCAGGTGGTCACCGTGAAGCCCAGTGCGATCGTCTGCACCATCGGCTCCAACATCGGCATTCCCGGTGTGCTGGCCAAGGCAGCCCAGGCATTGGCGGACGCACAGGTCAACGTGAACTGCGTGTCGCAAACCCTGCGCCAAGTGAACATGCAGTTTGTGATTGAGCGTGCAGACTACAAAACCGCCGTGATCGCGCTCAACATGGCGCTGTGTGTTAACTCGGGTACGCCAGTACCTCGCGTTTAATCACATTTCAATTCGCTATATATTTAATAGCAAGCTGCGCAGCTCTGACAAGGGCTGCGCAGCTTTTTTGCGGGTCAGGTGAAAACCCGTTCCCAGACCCAGTAGGCGGCCAGTGCGAACAGTGCGATAGACCCGCCGCGCACCACCACGCTGCCGTACCAAGCTTGCCGCACAAATAGTTGGGACACAGCAACCCACAGCAACACGGCTAGTAGTTGACCGGCTTCGACTCCGAGGTTGAATCCAAACAAGGCCCAGCCCAAGAGGGCAGAGGGTGCCGCCGCTTCGGTGAGCAGGCCCGCAAACCCGTAGCCATGAATCAGCCCGAAGCCCAACGCAAGCCGCCATGGGCTGAACACTTTTACCGGAAACACGTTCAGCAGTGCAGTCACGCCGATAGAGGCGGCAATAACGGGCTCCACCCATTCTGGTGATGCGGACGTGATGCCCAAACTAGCCAACGCCAGCGTGATGGAGTGCCCGACTGTGAAGGCTGTGATAGTGCACAGCAAAGCCCACCACGGTTTGGTATCGGTCAGCTGCCCTGGGGCAGCTTTGCGGCCCAGAACAAGCTGTAGTGGCAAAACCAGCGCGAGCAAAAACGCAAGGTGGTCGTAGCCCTCCAGCAGGTGGTGCATGCCTAAGCCAAAGTAGCTCAGCACAGTCTGACCTACGCCGGTAGGTGCCGCTTGGCTCGCTTCATTGCGACTCACCAGCATGATGGGCTCGGCTTGCTGGGGGGAGGCGGTCGTCAGCAGGTCACGCCCGTTGACCTTGCCGCTCACGAGCAGGCGGTGGTTTTCGTCTTCGTTTTTGAAGAGCGTGTAGCGGATGCTTTCTAGCGCTGCACAGTTTGCTGTGCTTTCAAGCTTGATATAGGCCCCGTCGCTGTAACGTTCCAGTCCTGCATATCGCCATTGCAGCGGGCAGCCCCCGCTGGCTCCCTGGATCAATGCGTTGCTTTGGATGAGAGCTTCCACCGCAGGCGTGGCATCTTGTACTTCACCGAAGGTGACGAGTCCGTCTGCATTGGCGTCCACGGGTAACACGACATCCAGGTCTTTGATGGCCACTGCCAGTTGCAGTGTCACTTGATCAGCGGTCTGCTTCATATCGAGGTAGGCATCACTACCCTTATGCGCCAAGGCGGGTAGGGCGATGAGCGCACTGCACAAGAAAGCGATCAGGTGCTTCATGATTTTTCTCCCTGGACGCGCGCATCCACAATGCCAATGCGTTGCATCTCACCGCGCAAGCGGGCCAGAGCAGGCAGGTCGCTGGCGGCACGTGCACTCTGGATAGCTACCCACCAGTCAATCGGCTCTCTTTGCAGGTCAAGGTTTCGCTCAGCCATCGTCACAGCGCCCGCGAAATCTTCATCCAGCCACAGGGCTACCAAGGCCTCTTCCCGGCCATGAAGTTCCAGTTTGTCACCGCGTCGCTTCAGCTCGGCCTGCCGCTCGCGCAATGTTTGCCGTAACTCTGTCCAGGTTGGGTCACCCGCCCGCTTTTTCGCAGTCGCTTGCCTGAGCAGGACTGCGTCTGTTGCAGGCAGGCCTGTTAGAACCTTGAGTGCATCTTGGTGTTTTCCGGTGCGCAGCAGCAAATCAGACAGTGCGATGCTGGTGTACAGGTCAGATTCTTGTTTCAGGCTGATTTGGTAGGCCTTGAGGGCTGCGCCATCCTTGCCAGCGCGCTCTTCGCTCTCTGCCAAGAGCGACAAGAGCCAGCTGCGGGTTGATGCGTTATCGGCGGCAGAAATCAGCGTTTGCAGACCCGCGCGCGCCTCGTTGGTTTTGCCTTGGAGCGACTGGGTTTCCAATTGGCAAGCCTGGGCGTACAGCGCTTGTCCAGCCTGGCCCACTGCCTCGCAAGCCTGCAGCGCACGTGCATAGTTGCCGGCGAGCCGCTCAAGGGTCGCCAGATTGAGCCAGCCCTGAGCTTGCGCGGGGTTGAGTTTGAGCGCTCGCGTCAGGACACTGCGGGCTTCGCTGAATTCATGGCGGCCTTGCTGAATAGTGGCTTGCAGCACCATTAGATCGGTGGGGGCATCTGGCTTGTTCCACCATGGCGTCAGCATGGCTTGGGCGCGGCCCCAGTAGCGGGTGTCGCCCGTCTGGCGCGCGGCCGTGATCAGCTCGCGGGCTGCTGATGCTGCAGCCTCAGGGTTGGCCGAGGTGGCCGTCTGGCTAGCGGCCCGGTTTTTGGTGATGAGAGGCAGCTTTTCAATGACCTGATCACGCTGCGTCGCGGTGATCGGTGTTGCGGCATGCGCCGCGTGCAGTGTCACGACAGCCCCTAGGCAAACCCACCAAATCTTGTTCATCTGAAGACTCCCTGAAGTCGCACACACATTGTGGTTTGAAATGAAAACGGGAACAAGAAGTTCCCGTGACGCAGGGCACAGCGTGTGCTGTGCCCTGGTGATTTGAGTGCACTCAGTGCATCAAATGTCGGCAGGTTCGTCGGTGTCGCTGGTTGCCAGTGTTACCGAGCCCAGCGCTGCAGGTTCGGATGTGTCGTCGGTGCTCGTTGCAATTAGCCGTTGAGTTTCTGAAATGACGACCGCTGTGTTTACTTCTACGCCTGCGAGGATATCTGCTCCGGGTGCGTTCTGAGTCAATGGATCCACACTGCTACCGCCTCCGCCACAAGCACCCAGCAAGCCGAGAGCCACAACAGCGGATAACGCCCATTTGTTAATACGCATGGTCTTAACTCCTTAGTTCACTGCGCCTGGGTTTGGCGTATTGAGGTAGGGAAAGCCGGACAGGAACGGCACGGTAGCTTGGTCTACAGCGTCGTGGATCTTGGCTGAGTCAGCACCGAGCGGCACGCTGGAGGGCTTGCACTGGGAGGTCAGGCTAGGCACCCCGGGAACCCCGTTCAAGCCCAGTGCATTAGAGTCACCGTTGATCACGCACAAGCCACCCAAGACCGCGACCAAGGCGATGTCAACCACGTCGTCCTTGGGGCGACGGCCATTCGGGAATCCGGCGTTGTCAGTACCACCTGGCGTCAGTGCATTCCCAGCTACACCCAAGCGGTTTTGGTCCGCAAAGGGCACAGGGGCCTTGCTGGTGTCCAATCGCAGCATCTCGGAAGGTGTGACATTGGTCGGCTTGTTGATGCCGTTGATACCGGTCAAGAAGACAGTCGCTAAATCTGTGCGGGGCAGATTGGTCGGCGCCACAGCCGTATCGCTGCCCTTCAACACACGGCCTAGCAACGCTGGCAATGTGGGGTTGGTGACATACGTCAAAAACTGTGTGTCGTCCTGCGGCTTGGAGGCATTGAACGCGTCTTTGTCTTTCACACCAATGACCAGTTCGTTGACGAGCGGGTTACCCAAGCGGGACACCTGCACCCAAGCGCCACCGGCCTTTTCGCTTGCCTGATGGCCAGAGGCAGGCTTGCCGTTGAGCAAGCGGGCTTGGCGCATGCTGGCGGTAGTCCAGCCGCCGATGACAGGGTCTGTGCCGGCAGTCAAACAGCTCTTATGGATTTCCATCGCGATGCTGGTGACGTTTGACTTTTGGATGATGTGGTTACCACCCATACCTGCGGCATCTTTGTTGGCGGGGTTCAGCAAAACGCCCGTCGTCGAATTCACCAGGTCAAAAACGGTGCCAAGGTTGACCGCAAAGCCCTCCTGCCGCTGACCGACGAAGACTTTGCCCGGTGTGTTGCAGCCTGGAATCGTCATCTCGTGGATGTGCTTGTTGGCGTATGTTTCGTAGCTGGATTTTGTACCCAGTGTTTTTTCACCAATGTAGTCGACTGGTTTTTCGAAAGTTGCGCTACCACCGCTGGCCTTCACGATCGACGAGGAAGTGCCCTTGCGACGGTCTCCGCGGACTACTTTAACTGTGTAGGTTTCGTTCAAGTTGAGGTTGGCATCGTTGACGTTTGCCACTGTGCCGGCCTGAATGAGGGGAATCGCGACATTTTTGGCGCTGCCGATATCCAAGCCGACATTGTTGAGCTTGTTGTTGAACTTGAACTGGAAGGTCAAGTCCTCTTTGGCGTCACCGTTGTTGTCGATGTGGATTTCGTACAGCGCGTTCGGATCCATCGAGAAGTAGTTGGGGCCGCCATACGGTGTCTGCAGGGGCTGGTAGTTGGCAATCAGCGTGACATAGTCAGAGCGACCCCCGGTCCCGTTAGCGGCCACACCTTCGTAGCTGCGGAACATATAAAAGTCCGTGCCATCCACTTTGGGGCTGGTGGTGATGAAAGGCGCTTCACGATGGCTGGAGGCCATTGCGCTGCCTGCTACTGTGGCCATTAAGCAGGCCATGACGATGCTGCTGCGTTTGAATTTCATGCGTTGCTCCGGTGTGTTAGACGAGTTCGTGCCGACTGGCACACTGGATACGCGACACGCAGCGTAGTGGATTCAGCTTTTTGTTACATGAGCCAAAAAAGATTTTTTTGGTAGCACAAACCGTCACTGAGCCACTGGCTTCGTATTTCGACCAGTTGGCTCAAATATACCGTTTATTTGTGATTTGTGTTTGAAATTGTTAAAAAATCAAACTCTGTGCTTTTCCAGTTTCCGGCTGAGTGTCCGCCGGTGCATGCCAAGTCGCCGGGCTGCTTCGGAAATATTGAAATCACTCTCGGCCAGCACTTCGTGGATGCGCTCCCATTCCAAGGTCTTGATTGAGCTGGACCGGTTGGTCAGGGCCACCTCGGTGTTGCCTTCGTCCAGACCAAAGGCGGCCTCAATGTCATCGGTATTGGAAGGTTTGGCCAGGTAATGGCTTGCGCCCAGTTTGATCGCCTCGACGGCCGTGGCGATGCTGGCAAATCCGGTGAGCACCACAATGCGCATGGCCTCGCTGTGGGCGTGAAGCGCGCGGACACAGGCGAGCCCGCTGGCCTCGCCTTTGAGCTTGAGGTCGACCACAGCAAACTCCGGGGTGTGTGCAGCTAGCAAGACCTCCACGCCCTGAAGACCATCCGCACGCAGCACCCGGTAACCGCGTCGCTCGAAAGAGCGGGTCAGGGTGCGGGCAAAGGCTTCGTCGTCTTCAACGATCAGGAGCAGGCGGTCAGTGTCCATGGGGTACTTCGGTTACGGTTTCGGGCATGGAGAGTTCGTTCATTGACAGCGTAATCGTGACGCGGGCACCGCCGGACGGTAGGTTTTCGGCGCGCAAGCTGCCGCCCAAGGTGCGTGCGACATTCATGGACAAAAAGAGCCCCAGTCCGCCGCCTGGCTTGCCCTTGGTGGATTGGTAGGGTTGCCCAAGTTGGGATAGCACATGGGCGTCAAAGCCGGGTCCGCGGTCGGTAATGGTGATGCACAGCACATCTGCATCGCGGCTGGCATGGAGTTGCACCCAGTGGGGCGAAGCATCGCGCGCGTTGTCCAGCACGTTGAACACCATTTGCTCAAAGGTGGTGTCCGCGACCATGGCCGCGTTGTCGTTGATCAGGTTGTCGTACACAAAGGTCCCGACATTGCGGGTGGCTCGCCACTCGCGCACCAAGTGATCCAGGAATTCGCGTGCAGTGGTTTGGCTGGAGTGCTCGCCACGCGTTTCGCCTGCAGAGAGCAAGATGCCGCTCACAATGCTTTTGCAGCGTTGCACCTGGGCCTCCATTTCGGCAATGTCTTCCTTGAGGCTTGTATCCCGTATGACGGCGGGCATGTGCTTCCAGTCCCCCAGGATCACGGCGAGGGTGGCTAAAGGGGTGCCCAACTCATGGGCGGCGCCGGAGGCGAGCAATCCCATGCGAACAATGTGCTCTTCCTCAGCGGCGCGTTGCCGGGCTGCAGCCAGGCGCGCATCGCGGCGACGCAGGTTGGTGTTGATGCGGGTGATAAACACCACTACAAGCACTGCGTTGAGCAGAAAGCACACCAACAAGCCCAGCACGTAGGGGCTGGACAATCCATCCTGCAAGTTCGGTGCAAGTGGCAACGGCAGGCTGGAGGTCGCCAAAAACGCGACGCAGGCCGATGCGATCGCGACGATGGAGCCGATATACCCACCCCTGAGCAGCATCGCCCCCACCGCGATTTGCAGCAGATACAAAAAGACGAATGGGTTGCTGATGCCTCCGCTCAAATAGAGCTGGGCGGTCAGTGCCGCTACATCGACCAGCAGCCCGATGAACAGCTCCACCTCATGCACCGCTTGTCGGGTGTGCCAGCGCAGCAAACAAGCGAGATTGAAAAACGCCATGGCTCCCACGATGGCCAGCATGGGCTCCACCGGGATTTTCATGCCCAGGCTGTAATGCGTGGCTTGAATGGTGAGTAGCTGTCCGGCTGCAGCAATCCAGCGCAGCTGTATCAGCTGGTGGAGGTTTCTCAGGCCGGCGTAGGCATCGTTGCGCGGGGAGGGCGCGGTCGGCGCTGCGGTGGGGGAATTAGCGCGGGTATCCATGGGCGGTATTGTGGCCCCCGCGGCGCAAGCGCCGCTCATAACGGACCACAAACCCTCCAGCCACCATCACCATCAGTGCCAGACCGAACCAAGTGATGGCGTATACCAAGTGGCTGTTGCTAAAGCGAACTACTGTCAACCCTTCCCGCGGCCATGGGCCAGCGGAAGAGGGGCGGGCTTCAAGGTTGCTATTCAGGGTGGTATCTGGCAAGCCGGAATCCAGGAAAAACGGCGCAGGACCTTTGAGTTGTTGCGCTTGGGCAATCGCGGTAACGTCGCGTGAAAACCAGCGTTGCGACGCAGGGTCGTTTTTCCGCAAAAAGCCACCGTCGGGTTCTGATTTGCGCAGCAAGCCCTGAATGTTGACATTCCCCACAGGGGCACCGCTCGCACCGGAAGGTGGCTGCCACTGCGCGCGTTGGGCGGCAGGAATGAAGCCCCGGTTCACCAGCAGGCTAGACCCGTCTGATAGAGCCAGCGGGGTCAGGACCCAAAACCCGGAGCCCAGCGCGGTGGTAGCTTGCGTTAGCACCGTTTTGTCAGTTAGCCATTGGCCAGTGGTTTTGACATAAAGATATTCAAAGTCAGCCGGTTGAAGGCCAGCCCACTGTCGGCTGTCGGGCAAGGCCAGAGGGGGTTGCTGCAAGCGCTGAGTCACCTGCTCGATCAGCGCCAGTTTCCAGGTGCGGCGCTCCAGTTGCCAGGTTCCCAGCCGCAATAAGCCCACTACAAGCACGAGGCATAGCACTGCCACCAAAGCCAACCGCCACCTTGAGCGTTCGCCGACCTGCGGTTGAAGCGGCGAATCACTCAAGATGCGGTTCTTGGGTTAGGTTTAGAGGCCGGTCTTGGGCGCTGCGGCTGGTGCCGCTTGCTCCATCGCTGGCATGTCGGTGTGGCTCGGCATCATGTTGGTGTTCATGTGGAACATGACCCACAGAGTGCCCGCAATCGCGATGGCGACGAACACCACGGTGAAGATGGTGGACAGCAAGGTCCAACCGCCCTCCACCTTGCCGTTCATGTGCAAGAAGTAGAACATGTGCACCAGAATTTGAATGACCGCAAAGCCACCCAGCACCATGACAGCAGTGGGGCGGTCGGAGATGACCTTGGCCATGACCAACCAGAACGGTATAGCCGTCAGGATGATGGACAGCAAGAAACCCGTCATGTAGCCCGAAAAGGTGCTGTGGGGTTCATTGGCATCGTGGCCGCCGTGCGCGTGGTCATCGTGCCCGTGCGACGCATGAGAATTGTGTGCGCTCATTTACAGCACTCCCATCAAGTAAACGAAAGTAAAGACACCGATCCAGATCACGTCCAAGAAGTGCCAGAACATGGACAAACACATGAGGCGCCGGTTGTTGGCTGGTGTGAGGCCGTGCTGCTTGATCTGGATCATCAGAACGACTAGCCATACCAAACCGAACGCCACGTGGAGGCCGTGGGTACCCACCAGGGTGAAGAAGGCCGACAAGAATGCGCTGCGTTGCGGTGTAGCCCCTTGGTGAATCAAGTGATAAAACTCGTACAACTCCAGAGCCAGGAAGCACAGGCCGAAAAGGCCCGTCACTGCTAGCCAAATCAGGGTTCCTTTCACATCGCCGAGTTGCTTGCGCAGCATGGCAAATCCGAAGGTGATGGATGAGAGCAGCAGGAACGCCGTGTTGATGGCTACCAGCGTCAGGTCAAACAGCTCCGCTCCGGTAGGGCCGGCCGCATAGCTGCGGCCCAGGACGCCGTAAGTCGCGAACAGGGCTGCGAAGATGAGACAGTCGCTCATCAGGTACAGCCAGAAGCCTAGGGCCGTTCCGTTTTCAGGATGAGGCTCATGGGCCAGGTGGTACTCGCGGGGCGAGAGCGCGCCGGCAGCGGCGCCGTGTGAGTTGTTCATGTTAGACATGGCGGGCCAATTGGAGTGTGCGGGCTTCTTCGGAGGCATTCACTTGCGCAGCCGGGATGTAGAAGTCACGCTTGTAGTTGAAGGTGTGGGCGATGGATACCAAGAGCAGCGCAGCAAACGATGCACCGGCGAGCAACCACATATGCCAAATCAAGGCGAAGCCGAATACCAGAGACAAAGCAGAGATCACAACGCCTGCAGCGGTATTGGCCGGCATGTGGATCGGCTCAAAGCCACTCAGAGGGCGCTTGTAAGCGTGCTTCTTCATGTCCCACCAGGCATCAATTTCGTGCACCACGGGTGTGAATGCAAAGTTGTAGTCAGGTGGTGGAGATGAGGTCGCCCATTCCAAGGTGCGGCCACCCCATGGGTCGCCGGTCCAATCCCGCAGTTCTTCGCGCTTGAGGTAGCTCACCAGCAGTTGGATGAGGAAGCAGGCGATACCGCCGGCAATCATGGCAGCGCCGACAGCTGCGATCACAAACCAGATCTGTAGGGATTGGTCTTCGAAGTGGTTCGCGCGGCGGGTAACACCCATCAGGCCCAGCACATAGAGCGGGGTGAATGCTACCCAGAAACCGACGACCCACAGCCAGAAGGAGCGGACACCCCACTTGTGGTCGAGTTTGTAGCCAAAGGCCTTGGGGAACCAGTAGTTGATGCCTGCGAACATGCCGAACACCACACCGCCGATGATCACGTTGTGGAAGTGTGCAATCAGGAACAAGCTGTTGTGCAACACAAAGTCAGCGGGTGGCACAGCCAACAACACGCCAGTCATGCCGCCCAGGGCAAAGGTGATCATGAAGGCAACCGTCCACATCATGGGCAACTCGAAGCGGATCCGCCCCTTGTACATGGTGAACAGCCAGTTGAAGATCTTCGCGCCCGTGGGGATCGAGATGATCATGGTCGTGATACCGAAGAAGGTATTCACGCTTGCGCCGGAGCCCATGGTGAAGAAGTGGTGCAGCCACACAACGTAAGACAGGATCGTGATACACACCGTCGCGTACACCATGGAGGTGTAGCCGAAAAGGCGCTTTTTGCTGAAAGTAGCCACGATTTCCGAGAACACACCGAAAGCCGGCAGGATCAGGATGTAGACCTCTGGGTGGCCCCAGATCCAAATCAGGTTCACGTACAGCATGGGGTTACCGCCCAGCTCGTTGGTGAAAAAGTTGGTGCCTACGTAGCGGTCTAGGGACATGAGCACCAAAGCCGCTGTCAGGACCGGGAACGATGCCACGATCAAGGCGTTGGTGCAAAGTGCTGTCCAGGTGAACACGGGCATGCGCATCAAGGTCATGCCGGGGGCGCGCATTTTGATGATCGTGACGATCAAGTTGATGCCGGAGAGCGTGGTCCCGACCCCTGCAATCTGTAGCGCCCAGATGTAATAGTCCAAACCGGTGCTCGGGCTCTGTGCACCCAAGTTGGAGAGAGCCAACCATCCGGAAGTAGAGAACTCACCCAAGAACAGCGAAAACATCACAAGAATGGCTCCGGCGGTCGTCATCCAGAAGCTGAAATTGTTCAGGAATGGGAACGACACGTCCCGCGCGCCGATTTGCAGCGGAATCAGGTAGTTCATGAGCCCGGTGACCAAAGGCATGGCCACGAAGAAAATCATGATCACACCGTGGGCGGTGAAGATCTGGTCATAGTGATGCGGCGGCAGGTAACCCATGTTGTCGCCGAAGGCCATGGACTGTTGCAACCGCATCATCACGGCATCTGCAAAGCCGCGCAATAGCATCACCAAACCGAGCACCATGTACATGATGCCGATCTTTTTGTGGTCGATGCTACAAACCCAATCGCGCCAGAAAGGGCCCCAAAGGCGGAACTTGGTCATCAGGGCAAACACGCCCAAACCACCCAATACGACCATGATGAACGTCCCCAAAATGATGGGGTCATGCGTCATGGGCACGGCATCCCAGCTCAGCCGGCCTAGCGCCCAGTGGGTATCAGTCAAAGTTTGTGAGGACATATAAAGTCTCTTTAGCAATGCACCCGTGGCCACAATAGGCCACCGGAGCGAAAGTTATTGTTGGATGACGGCGCGGTTGGCGTTGCGTGTCTCGAGTGCCGCGATCACTTGGTTCGCGTTTTGCACGGTGCAAACATCTTGCGGCATGCTCAGCCCCATGGCTTTCACGTAGGTCTGGCCACCACGGGCGTCGATCGCCATCATGTGGTGCATGCACATTTTTCCGTCTTCGACACAACGGTTCAGCACCTTGTCATACAGGCCGGCTTCGACGCTGGCAAAGCGCTGCACCGGGTCACGTTCGCTGGGCTTGACCAAGTTTTGGTAAGTGGCGCGATCCAAAGCCTTGCCTTCGGTTTTGGCTTTGTTCACCCACTGCGCAAAGTCTTCATTGCTCAAACCGTGAAATTTGAAAGTCATCCCCGAAAAGCCAGCGCCGCTGTAGTGCGAAGACATGCCTTTGAAGACGCCAGGGCGGTTGATCACAGCGTTCAATTCGGTTTGCATGCCGGGCATGGCGTAAATCATGCCGGCCAGATCCGGCACATAAAACGCGTTCATGGTCGATGTGGACGTCAGCTTGAACAGAATGGGTCGGTCCACAGGTGCAGCGAGCTCGTTCACCGTGGCAATGCCTTGCTCGGGGTAGAAGAACAACCATTTCCAGTCCATCGCCACCACTTGCACTTCCATGGGCTTGACGTCAGCCGGCAGGGCGCGCTGTGCGTCAATACGGTCCAAGGGACGGTAAGGGTCGAGTTTGTGGGTGCCGATCCAGGTCAAGGCGCCCAGCGCGATGATGATCAAGAGGGGAACTGTCCAGATCACAAGCTCCAAGGAAGTGGAGTGGTGCCAATCGGGCTCGTATTCCGCCTCGGTATTGCTCTGGCGGTACTTCCAGGCAAAAAACAAGGTCAGGAAGATGACCGGAACGATGATGATCAGCATCAGCAAGGTGGCTGTGATCACCATTTGACCTTGCTGCGCTGCAATATCTCCAGCGGGGTTCAGCACTACAGCCTTGCTGCAGCCCGAGAGCGCAGCGGCCATTGCAATGGTCGCCAGCGCAGAGCACCTTTTCAATGCTTTGATTTTGAACATGTTGTTAATGCCTGGGTGAGGCACCCTTGTTAAACACTTTATTGACAGCTTCTGACTGTAATTTCGTTAACAAATTTGTCCATTGGACATTTTGTCCAAGGTCAACCGATCCGCTTTTGAAGTTGCAATCAGGGTTTTCCTGAGGAGGAGATTAGTGCAAGCCGAGGTTTTCTGCCTCGCGCGGGTGTAAAACATGGCCGTAGAAGTTGATTTAAGGACGGCATCATGTACACACCAGCATCCACAGCCCCCAGCGGGCACGGGTTCGAGAGCTCGGTATCGCTTTCAGGAGCACACACCGACGAAGATGTCACTCCAGGTGAGATTGCGGTAGGCGTCATCATCGGGCGAGCATCTGAGTATTTCGACTTCTTTGTATTCGGCATCGCCTGTGTGCTGGTCTTCCCGGGATTGCTATTCCCGCAGATGGCGCGCTTGGATGGCACATTGATGGCCTTTGCCATTTTTTCTCTGGCATTTGTTGCGCGGCCGGTCGGCACAGCGCTCTCCATGGCCATCCAGCGGCGCTGGGGTCGGGGCACCAAGCTCACGATTGCACTCTTTTTACTGGGATCCAGCACCGCTGGCATGGCCTTCTTGCCAAGCTATGCAGACGCCGGGCTCACCGCTATCGCCGCCATTGTGATTTTGCGGATCGGCCAGGGGCTGGGCATGGGCGGCTCGTGGGACGGATTGCCCTCTCTGTTGGCCATGAGCGCACCCAAGGAGCGCAGGGGCTGGTTCTCGATGGTGGGCCAACTGGGCGCGCCCGTAGGTTTCATCTTGGCAGCGGGCTTGTTTGCCTATCTGCACAGCAGTCTGACACCGGCAGAGTTCCTGAGCTACGGCTGGCGCTATCCGTTTTTTGTCGCGTTTGCCATCAACGTCGTGGCGCTGTTTGCCCGCTTGCGCTTGGTAGTGGGGCAGTCTTATGCCGAACGCTTGCAAGAGTTGGAGCTTCAGCCGGTGAGCGTGCGGCATGTGTTGCGCGATGAAGGGGGCAACGTGGTCTTGGGCGCATTTGCCGCGCTGGCCAGCTTTGCACTGTTCCACTTGGCGACGGTATTCCCCTTGTCGTGGATTGCCATGTACTCGGAGCAGGCTATCGGCGACGTGCTGCAGATCCAAATCATCGGGGCTATTTTGGCTGCTGGCGCTATCGTGTTTTCCGGTTGGTTGGCTGACCGTATCGGACGCCGCAACCTTTTGGGCACCATGGCCCTGTTGATCGGTCTTTTCAGCTTCGTGACCCCATGGCTATTGGGTGCCGGTGAAGTCGGCAACAACCTCTTTTTGCTGACCAGTTTCGTGTTGTTGGGGCTCTCCTATGGCCAAGCCTCCGGCACGGTGACATCCAACTTTTCTCCCAAGTACCGTTACACCGGTGCAGCCTTGTCGGCTGACCTAGCGTGGTTGCTGGGTGCGGGCTTTGCACCGTTGGTGGCGCTGGGGCTCTCTGCCAAGTTCGGTCTGGGTGCGGTATCTTTGTACCTGCTGTCGGGAGCGATCTGCACGCTGTTGGCTCTGCGCATTAACCGCCTGATTGAACAAAAAGAGTAAGCCACACACCCCGGTTGGCGCGTTCAACGCAGACATTTTTGTGTTGAATAGGCCCGGCACCTCCAGGTGGCCGGGCCTTTTTGTTGGTGACGGCAGGGGCGCGCAAACTTATTGGGTAGAAATAGACAACAAAAAAGGGAGTTTCTATGCCGCAATATCGTTTCGGGGCGGGTGAGCCGCCCCACCAACGCTGGCCTGTCGCTTGGTACAACCCCGCCGTACTGCTGCAATCTGCGCGTGAGTTGGTGTCCAGCTCCGATGTGATTCGCAATGCGGATCCCCGGGAGCTGTGGACCGGTGTGTTTGAAGCGGTAGATCACACCGCAGAGGTCGGGCCGGATGGCGAGTTCTGGTTCGACTTTTTGTCCGATACCGGCGATGGCGGCAATGCAACCTATACCGTTGCGCGAGCCGTGCAGACTGAAGCCATGGACGATGGCGAAGGCGAGCTCTGCCCCCGGGGCCGCGTGTTGTTTTTGGGTGGCGATCTCAGCTACCCGGGCGCCAGCGCCTATGAATATCAATATCGTTTTCTGGAAGTGTTCGAGGGCGCCCGCGCCACGCCTGGCTCAGACACCGCTGGCCGCAGCAGCTATGCGATTGCGCAAAACCACGATTGGTTTGACAGCCTTTCCACCTTCAAACGCTACTTTGTAGACCGTGACAATGGCGAAGTCTTCGGACTGCGCACGCCACAAAAGCGCTCGTATTTCGCCACACGCCTTCCGCAAGGATGGTGGGTATTGGGGTTTGACTTTGCCTTGACGGGTGACCTGGACCGCGGCCAGTACGAGGCCTTCCGGCGACTGGCGGGCGACACAATCAACGGAGCGGCCAATCCTAACCATGTGATGGCTCCCGGTGATCAGCTGATCCTGATCTACCCTGAGCCGTATTGGACGAGACCGCTGGGCGATGGTGCTCCCGAAGGCTACCCCAAACGCTACCAGCGGCTGGAGGCCATTCTGGAGGCCAAAGGTCTGCACATCCGTATGCGTATCGCGGGGGACGTGCATCATTACTGCCGGGAGGCATCTCCCAGTCCCGATCCCACAGCGGCCGATCTGCTGGTGACCTGTGGCGCAGGCGGGGCGTTTTTGCATCCCACGCACGCGGTATCTTTGTCGCAGCCCAAGGTTCGCCAAGCGCTCCACGACCCGAATGCCATCAGCCCCGAACTGGGGCACGCGACCTGCATCGGCACGGTTCCGTCAGAGCGCGATGCAGCTTCCGCCTATGCAGCCCAGTGCCGCTATCCCGCACCGGACGTCTCGCGCGCCTTGGGGCGCCAGATTTGGTGGTCGTTGTTCAAGTTCGCTTGGAACAGTCTCGACCCGCGAGGCGGCTCTTTGCTGCGCGGTGTAGGGCAGGGCAACCTGATGTTTCCTTTGGTGCTCGGCCTGGCGTATGCCGCCACCTTCTGGCTCGCGTGTTCAGACGGTGCCCGGCTGGCCGTGTGGGCGGCAATCGTTGCGATGTGCTTCAGCTTGTCTAAAGACGAGCCGGGCAAGCTCGCGCGATGGGGGTCGCCAGTGATCCACGCAGCCCTCCAACTGGGCGCTATATGGTGGGTCACGCAATTGGTGTCAGACCTCGGCTGGCGAGGTTCCGCCGCCAGGGTCTGTTCAGCACCGGGCGTATCGGATCTCTTGGCCGCGCTCTGTTGTGCAGTTTTAGGCACGGTCGCAGGCGGGCTGATTGCGGGGGTGTACTTCTGGGCCATGGCGCGGTGCGGTCTGATGTGGAACAACGCCTTTTCACCGCTGGCCTGCGGAGACTACAAAGGCTTTCTGCGTTTTCGCCTGGATGCCAGGGGTGACCTGACGGGCTACTTTTTCGGGTGCGACGAAGTGCCCAAGCAATGGGCCTTGAACCGGGCGAACCCCGGCGATCTGCCCGGCCAGGCCCGCCCGGTCTGGGTAGAAGCTGCCGGCACACCGCCCGCGCGTTGGAAAGTGGTGGATCGGTTCACCCTTCGCCGTCACACCGCACGCTAGGCTGCCACCCCGCGCGGGTTGGGCCGTGTCCAAGTGGTCTGGCTTGAGTGCATAAAGTGGCTCCTATGGCGCAGCCTCATTGGGGGTATCGTAGGGGCCACTTTCTACTCCAGTCGCGCACAACCCACTTGGGCACTACCCTATGACAAAGCTTGACACTTCTTCGCCTTGGCACGCCCGGGCCGCCGCACTGCAACCCGATGGTCGCTTGTTTATCAATGGCGCTCGTGTGGCAGCGGCAGATGGCCAGACCTTTGACAAGCATTCCCCGCTAAATGGACTTCGCCTCGGCACCGTGGCTCGGGGTCAAAAGGCCGATGTGGATGCCGCCGTCGCCGCGGCGCGGAGCGCATTTGCCGATCGCCGGTGGGCCGGTAAACCCCCGCGTGAGCGTAAACGCATCATGCAGCGCTGGTCGGAGTTGGTGTTGGCGGCGCGTGACGAGCTGGCGCTTCTGGAAACGCTGGATATGGGCAAGCCGATCGGGCACAGCCTTGCGGTTGACGTGCCTGCCACCGCCAATTGCCTGGCCTGGTATGGCGAGGCCGTCAACAAGCTGTACGACGAAATTGCCCCTACGGCAGATACCGCGCTGGCCTTGATTACCCGAGAGGCAATGGGCGTGATCGGTGCCATCGTGCCGTGGAATTACCCCCTCATCATGGCCGCCTGGAAGCTGGGCCCCGCCTTGGCGTCGGGCAACAGCGTGGTGCTCAAGCCCAGTGAAAAGTCTCCCTACACCGCCTTGCGATTGGCCGAGCTCGCAGTAGAAGCCGGCATTCCTGAAGGGGTGTTCAACGTGGTGCCCGGCTTCGGCCACGAAGCAGGCGAGGCACTCGCGTTGCACATGGATGTGGATGCCATCGGGTTTACCGGCTCCACCCGTATCGGCCGGCGGATGCTGGCCTGCGCCGCTGAGTCCAACCTCAAGCGGGTGTACAACGAGTTGGGTGGCAAGTCTGCCTTTGTGGTGTTCAACGACGCCAAAGACGTGGCTGCCGCGGCCCGCGCGGCTGCAGGCTCGGTTTTCTACAACCAAGGGGAGTCGTGCAACGCCCCCACCCGCCTGCTGGTGCAGCAAGACGTAGTGCCCGAATTCATGGCCGCGCTGCAAGACGAGGCGCGCAAATACCTGCCCGGCGACCCGCTGGATGCGGCCACCGAGATGGGCGCTTTGGTAGATGCGGGGCAAATGAGCACCGTGCTGGGCTATATCCACCAAGGGCAGGCGGAGGGCGCAAACCTGGCGTTCGGCGGTCGCCGTGTGCGCACTGAAACCGGTGGCTATTTTGTGGAGCCCACCATTTTTGAAGGCGTGCGCAACGACATGAAAATCGCACGCGAAGAGATTTTCGGCCCCGTGCTGGGGGTGATTCCGTTTACCACCGAAGCCGATGCCCTGACGCTGGCCAACGACAGTGTCTACGGGCTCCAGGCCAGCGTGTGGAGCGGGCAGATCGATCGTGCCCACCGCGTAGCGCGCGGGCTCAAGGCTGGCACGGTTCATGTCAACCAATATGACGAGGACGACATCACCGTGCCCTTCGGTGGCTTCAAGCAGTCTGGCAATGGCCGCGATAAATCGCTGCACGCCTTCGACAAATACACCGAGCTTAAGACGACTTGGTTGCGCATCGACGCCTAACGTTCTGCAAAGGTTTTGCCCATGTCTCAGTCTGTCCATGCGGCGGCACCGCCCGCGCACGCTCCTTCTTACTACGCAGCGAGTGGGCTGCCCCAACCTCAGCGCGCTCCTCTGGGGGGCAGCGTGGAGGCGGATGTGGTGGTCATCGGCGCCGGCTACACCGGTCTGTCGTCCGCTTTGCATCTGGCGGAGGCCGGCTTCAAAGTGGTGGTGCTGGAGGCTGCCAAAGTAGGTTGGGGCGCATCCGGCCGCAACGGTGGTCAATTGGTGCACAGCTACTCGCGGGACATGGACGTGATTGAGGCGCGCTATGGCGCCACCACCGCCCAGGCCTTGGGCAGCATGGCCTTTGAGGGCGCCAAAATCATCCGCGAGCGGATTGAGAAGTACCAGATTGACTGTCACTTCAAGCCGGGTGGCATGTTTGCCGCCATCACTGCCAAGCAGGTCAAGCAGTTGGAGCACCACAAACAGCTCTGGGAGCGCTACGGTCACCAGCAGCTGAGCCTGTTGGATGCGACTGAAAGCGAAGCCGCCATCGGCACAGGGCGCTACCGCGCCACTTTGCTCGATCACAGTGCCGGACACATGCATCCACTGCGCTTGGCACAAGGCGAAGCTGCTGCATTCGAGTCACTGGGGGGTGTCGTGCACGAAGGATCGCCGGTGCTGCGCATTGAGCGCGGCGACCCTGCCGTGGTGCATACCGCACAGGGACAAGTCAAAGCGCGTTTTGTGATCGTAGCCTGCAACGCCTATATCGGCGGGCTGGAGCCGCAACTGGCCTCACGGTCCATGCCCTGCGGCACCCAAGTGATTGCGACGGAGCCCCTGGGCGATCGCTTCCCTGAAATCCTGCCCACCGACTACTGCGTCGAGGACAGCAACTTTCTGCTGGACTATTTCCGCCTCTCCGGTGACCGGCGCCTGCTGTATGGCGGTGGCGTGATTTACGGCGCCCGGGACCCGCAGCATGTGGAGTCCATCATCCGACCCAAGCTGCTGAAAACATTCCCTCAACTGAAAGACGTGCGCATTGACTATGGCTGGACGGGCAACTTCCTGCTGACCCTGTCGCGCCTGCCGGAAGTGGGGCGCTTGAGTTCCAACATTTACTACTCGCAAGGCTGCTCAGGTCATGGGGTTACTTTCACCCATTTGATCGGGCGCGTACTCAGCGAGGTGATTCAAGGGCAAGCCAACCGCTTCGATGCCTTTGCCAATCTGCCGCATTACCCCTTCCCGGGCGGGCGCTGGTTCCGGGTGCCGCTCACCGCGCTGGGCGCCTGGTACTACGACCTGCGGGACAAACTGCAAATCTAGAGCTTCACGGCGATGCGGGAGTGGCCCGGGCCACGAGGCGGAACTTGATCTTCACCGTGTCCTGCACCGTCAGCGCCCCCATGGCGATGCTCAAGGGGGTGATGCCGAAATCCGACTGTCGGATCTCAAAACTGCCCTGTACCACCAAAGCGCCTTCTGCCTCAGACAGGGTGATGGGCAGTCGGACCTCGCGGGTCTGGTCTTTGATGCGCATGCTGGCCACCACATCTGGGCTGGCGGTGTTTCCGGTGATGCGGGTGGCGCGAATGCTGATCTCCGGGTAGCGCTCGCCGTCTAGCAGGGTGGGGCGCAGCATGTTGGCCTTGGTGCCCGCTTTGGCATCCTCACTCACGTTGAGGGGAAAGTCTTCTCCCTCGTCGGCCCGGGCAGCGTTGTCATCCACGATCAGGGTGTTCACAGGCACCGCAATCTCAAAACCTGAGCTCTCTGCAGTGGCACCACGCCATATTTGCCCCTGCAGGTCGGCAGAGCTGATGACATGGTTGTGCCCCAGCCGCGCCATGGTGCCGCCCCGGAACACCAGAATGCGCACGCTGGATTGCTGCGGGTCCACGCGATAACGTGTCGCCAAAGTTGCGTAGGGTGCTGCAGCAGCCGGACGCGCTTGGGTGGCATCCGCAGACACCGGTGTCCTGGGCGGCACACGATCCGGCCCGCCCGAACAGGCGCCCAGTAACAGCGCTAGCGCCATGGGTGAGGCCGCGCGTCGCAGCAGCGAGGGCACAGAGATAGCGCTACCGCAGTGGCTCGAATGGGGGGGCTTGTTAGGATTCATGGGCAGCTCCTTGACGTTGGCAGCAGCGTAGCAGGATTGTCTGGCTGCGCTATTTTGCTATGAGTTTAGGAGCTGCTAGCGCATATTCCATGAGCGCCAGAGGCAGATTTGACTACAAATCCAGCACCAAACGCGCGCTCTTCGACCGCGAGCAGCAGGGCAGAAACTGGTCGTTCGCCGCCTGTTCTTCGGGCAGGAGGTACTGGTCGCGGTGGTCAGGCATGCCGGCTTTGACGCGGGTGAGGCAGGTGCCGCACACGCCTTGCTCGCATGACATGGGGATATCGATACCGCCTGCATGCAGCGCTTCCAGCGCTGTCTGGTCGGGCAGCACCTTGATGACCTTGCCAGTGCTGGCTATCTCCAGCTCAAAGCTGCCGTCGTCTGCTTTGGCGGTGGGGGCGGCACCAAAGTACTCGCGGTGCAAGCGTTCTTCGGGCCAGCGGGCGGCGCGGCCTGCGCTGAGCACCGCGTCCATAAAGCCTTGCGGGCCGCACACATACAGGTGGGTGCCTGCGGGGGCGCTTTGCAGGGTGGCGGCAATGTCCAGCTTTTGGGCCGCATCGCCATCGTCAAAGTGGTGGTGGCTGTGTGCTGCAAATGGCGCTGCAGCCAGCCGCTCCACAAACGCCGTGCGCGCTTGGCTGCGGTTGCAGTGGTGCAGGGTGAAAGCGCCGCCGGTCGCCGCCAGATGTTCCGCCATCGCCAGCATGGGCGTGATGCCAATGCCCCCGGCCAGCAGCAGGTGGTGGGGTGCCGCGCCGTCCAGGGGGAACAGGTTGCGCGGGGTGCTGATGGTGAGCGTGCTGCCCTCGGCCACCAGGTCGTGCACGGCGGTGGAGCCGCCGCGTGACGCCGCATCGCGCAGCACGCCAATCACATAGCGCTTCGTTTCGCTGGGCGCGTTGCTCAGCGAATACTGGCGCACCAGTTCATTGGGCAGGTGCACATCAATGTGCGCACCAGCGGTAAAGGCGGGCAGGGTGCCGCCGTCTGCGGCCACCAGCTCCAGGCTGCAGATGTCCTGCGCTTCAGTGCGCTTGGCCGCTACCTTGACCTGCAACGTTGCAGGCGTGCTCACTGGGGTCTGGGTGGGCCCGCTCATGCCGCCGCCTCTGCCTCAGCCAGGTTGCGCTCTGCGGCCACCACGCGGTCAATCACCTTGCGGGATTGCACGCCGCCGGTGTCGATGTTGAGCATCAACAATTTGCGCTCGGGGTAGGCCAGCAGGTTTTGTTGCTGGCGCTCCAGCATTTCCTGGTCTTCCGCAAAAATCTTGCCTTGGCCTTCGCGGATTTGCGCGGTCAGCTCGGCGTCTTGCGGCTTGAACTTGCGCGCCATGCCCCAGAAGTAGTGGATGGATGTGTCTGTTTCGGGGGTGATGAAGTCCACCACCCAGCTGGCGGCCTTGAACTCGTCCGGCGCTTTGTAGCCGCCATGACCATGCAGCGCCACACCTACCTCAATCATGATGTGGCTGGGCGGCGTGAAATGGCAAATCTGCCAGCGGTCCACCAACTGGTCGTCGGGCAGGCCGTTCATGCGCAGCGCCATCTTCCAGAAAGGGGGCGCCTCAATGCCTTGCATGTGGCGCTCGGTGATCACATGGTCGCCGTCCACGCGGGTTTGGCAGGGCACTTCGTCAATTTCCTTCTGGCCGATGCTGGTGCTGTGCACATAGGTTTCGTGCGTCAGGTCCATCAGGTTGTCGATCATCAGGCGGTAGTCACAGGCAATCTCGTACAAGCCGCCGCCGTAGCCGAACTGCGGATTGCCCAGCCATTCGAACTTGGGGATGCTGGCCACATCGGCCTGGGCAGCGTCGCCGGGCCACACCCACACAAAACCATGCTCCTCATGCAGCGGGAAGCTGCGGTTGGCCGGAAAGCCGCGCACGCGCTGGCAGGGCATGGACACGGTTTTGCCGTCGCAGCCCATGGCCAGGCCGTGGTAGCCGCAGACCAGCGTGTCGCCCTCTACTTTGCCCAGCGAGAGCGGGGCGCCCCGGTGCGGGCAAAAGTCTTCCACCGCGGCGGGCACGCCCGCGCTGTTGCGGAACAGCGCCATGGGGATGTTGCAAATGCGGCGGCCCAAGGGGCGGTCGGAGGGGATCTCTTCGCTGCGGGCGGCAACGTACCAGGTGTTGAGAGGAAACATGGCTTGGCTCCTTGGATGGAAAATCTTCATTCAGTATGCTGAATGACGCAAATCATAGACCGAAGTCAATTCCACGGCTAGGAGCTGGGGATGAGGGTTTTCCCTTGAAATGGGATGTATCCGACGGCTGGTCGGGGTTGGGGTCGGGGGGCTTGGGCTATGCGCTGTTGGATGGCTGGTCAGGCGTATCGGCGTGGTCTTCTGGGGCTGGCGTGTTCAAGTGGACAAACTTGCGCAGCAGGCGCAAAAACTCCGCGCGCTCTGCGGGCTCCAGCGCGTCCAGCAACTGCCCGTACATGGGCGCTACGCGCGGCAGCATCTCGGCCAGCACCGCTTCGCCCTCAGGCGTGAGGCGAAGGGCGCGCTGGCGGCGGGGCAGCAGCTCTCGCACGATCCAGCCCTTGGCATCCAGCCGCGCAGCAATGTCGGCAGTGGTCGATGTGTCCAGAGCCACCCGGTCCGCCAGCGTCACTTGGTCCATGCCCGGAGTGTCCTGCAAGGCCCGCAGCACCGCGTATTGCACTGGCGTGATCTGCTTGCCATGCGTCTTGGCAAAGGTACCCACCGCCAACTGGTGCGCCCGCCGGATCAGGTGGCCGGGTTCGGCCTGCAGGGGGATGGAGGAGGGTGGAGTCTTGGCGGAAGAGGTCATGGAAAGAACAAAAAATCAGGGCATCGGATCTTGTTAACTGGGTTATCCGCAGTTTGTTGTCGGTTTAGCTGAGAACTCAATAAATCGTTGAATATTCAGTGTGAATTTGCGACTAAGTTTCTGATGGTTAGCAAGTGCAAGGTAAATCGCCGACATGGCCTCCTTGGTGATGTCCGCTTCGATGTATCTGTCCTCATGGGAATCTAGATGCTTGATGCTGTTTTTTAACGCAACCGAAGCAGTCCAAAGTTCTTTTTGTGTAGTGTTTGCAGCGCCGTCAGCACGCGCAATTACTTCCGCCAATTGAATCAATCCACTTTGTGAGTTTTGACCTCCGCACAGGCGGATGTGTTGCCCATACAACTCTTCTGCAACACAGGCTAGATTTAGTGCCACAAAGAAATGTTTTGATTCAATCAACGACTGAATGGCTGAATCAAGCATCTCGTCCGCAATGTCGAGCTTGTCGTGAGTTTCGTACATAAGAGGCTTAACAACTTTCTAGACTTGAAGTTCGTTGGCATTCTATGGATCTTCGTTGCTATTTTTTCAGTAGCTGCTGGCGCATATTCCATGAGAGCTAGGTGCTAATTTGATACCTAAACGCCTTCCACCCGGCTCCCGGTCCGGCCCCAGCGCCGCGCAGCTTCTTCGGGCGTTTGGCCTTGCGTCATGAGCGCGCCCAGTGGCGCAAGCAATGCTTGCAAGTCGGCCTCGTCAAATTTGGGCGCTCCTTCAGCGTCGTGGCCGAGCACGCTGTCGGACAGGGCGAGCTTGCGCATCTGCAGTTCCAGCATGCGTTCTTCGATGCTGCCTTCCACCACCAGCTTGTAGACGAACACCGGTTGGTCTTGGCCGATGCGGTGGGCGCGGGCGGTGGCTTGTTCTTCCACGGCAGGGTTCCACCACGGGTCCATGTGGATGACGGTGTCGGCGGCGGTGAGGTTCAGGCCTACGCCGCCTGCTTTCAGGCTGACCAGCAGCACCGGCACCTCCAAGTCCTGAAAGCGCTTCACGACTTCGCCGCGCTGGACGGGGCGGGTGTTGCCGGTCAGGCTCAAGAACGGCAGGCGCAGCGCGGAGAGCGCATCGGCAATCAGCTCCAGCAGCTCGGTGAACTGCGAGAACACCAGCACGCGGCGGCCCTCATCGACTAGCGGGACCAAAAGGTCTGTGAGCGCATGCAGTTTGGCGCGCTCCATGTCGGCCCCAATCTCACTGCCCTTCACCAGATGGGGGTCGCAACACACCTGCCGCAGCTTGAGCAGGGCATCGAGGATGCTGATCTGCGCGCCTGCAAAGTTCTGGCGTTGCAGCACTCGGCGCACCTGTTTGTCGGCGGCCACGCGCACGCTTTCGTACAGCTCGCGCTGGCGACCCTGCAGTTGCACGCGCTGGATGACTTCGGTGCGCGGAGGCAGCTCGGTGGCCACCTCTTGCTTGCGGCGGCGCAGGATGAAGGGGCGCACGCGCTGGGCGAGCAGGGCGGCGCGCACGGTTTCGCCGTTCTCTTCAATCGGCTTGCGCCAGCGGGCGGCGAAGCTGCGCTGGTCGCCCAGAAAGCCGGGCATCAGCCAGTCGAACTGCGCCCAGAGTTCGCCCAGGTGGTTTTCCAGCGGCGTGCCGGTCAGGCACAGGCGGTGGCGGCTTTGCAGTTGGCGCAGGGCGCGGGCGCTGCGGCTGGCCGCGTTTTTGACCATCTGCGCCTCATCCAGAATGACCAGATGAAAGGGCTGGGCGGCCAGAGCTTCGATATCGCGCCACAGCAGCGGGTAGGTGGTGAGCACCAGGTCGTGCGCGGGCATGTCGGCAAACAAGGCGGCGCGGTCCGGGCCGTGCAGGTTCAGCACCCGCAAATCCGGCGCCATGCGCTTTGCCTCGGCCTGCCAGTTGAACAGCAGCGAGGTCGGCAGCACCACCAGCACCGGGCGGTCAAGCCGGCCAGCCTGTTTCTCCAGTAGCACATGGGCCAGCGCCTGCGCGGTTTTGCCCAAGCCCATGTCGTCGGCCAAGATGCCGCCCAGATGTTGCGCGCCCAGGTATTGCAGCCAGGCCAAGCCTTCCAGCTGGTAGGGGCGCAGCTGCACTTGCAAGCCGGCGGGTGCCTTTACCGGCTGGGGTTGGCCTATGCTGTGCAGGCGCTTGGCGAGAGCGGCCAAGCCCGCATCGCCCTCTAACTGCCAGCCTTGATGGGCGCCCACGCGCGAGGCGTCCAGCAGGCTGGCGCGCAGGGCGTTGATGCGGCGGGCTTCCCACGCGCCCAGTTGGATGGGGCCCTTGGGCGCCATGCGCTGCGGGTCGGTCAGCAAATCCACCATGGCGCCGACGATGGCTTTGAGCGGGCCTGCCTCGGCGTCGATGCGCTTGCCACCCGGCGCGCGCAGCGACACCGTGGCCAAGTCGTCCAAGGTGTCGAGGTAGTTGCGGATCAGCCAGCGCGGGTCGCGCTTGATGAGGTTGGCCAGCATGGGGGCGAGGTCCAGCGTTTCGCCGTCAATCTCAATCCCCAAGCTCAGCAGCCATTCGCCCTCGCGCCCGGGCAGGGCCAGCTTTTCCACGCCGCGTGCGGGTTTGACGAGCGGGCTGTCCAGCTCCTTGCCCAGCACCTCCCCGGTGTCGGGGCTGAGGATGAGCTTCCAGCGCTCCACGGGCACGCTTTCGTGCGCAAAGCCGGGTTGCACCACCACCGTCCAGCCTTGGGCTTGAAGTTGGGGCACCTGGTCGGCCCAGAAGTCGCCAAAGTGGTCTTCCTGCGGCAGCGTCCACACGCTGCCCAGATGCGGGCGCTGCTTCTGGCTGCGCCACTGGAAGGTGGCGTCTGCCAGCGGCACAAAGCCCATGTCCCACACCGCGTCCATGGCGTCGGCCTCGGCCACGAGGTTGCGTTGCAGGCGCAGCACCGGGCCGCCGGTGTCGAACAACTCTTCAAACTCCGCCGGGCGGCTGTTGAGGATGGAGCTGGGGGCGGGCGTTTCCCAGCGGTCGCCGGCCGGGGTGCGGTAGGTCCAGTCGAACTGCGCCAGCGTCACGCTGTCGCCACGCGGGCCCAACTTGCCCTGGGGCTTGAGGCCCAGCAGCCCCTCGCCCCGGCCCAGCGTCATCAGCGTGATGCGGGGGCGGAACTGGCCGATGACGGCGCCATCAGCGTCGGACTCATAGTCGCTTGGGTCGGCAGGCAGAGGCGATGTGCGCTTGCGGTTCATGGTCAAAATGGCTGCTAGCGCTCGTGGAATTTACGCGAGTAGCTATCAAAAGAAGAGCAAATCTTCGTCAACACCCGCAGGTTAAAGGCCCATGCTCTGCAGCGTGACCAGGCCTTTGGGCGTCTTGAGGGTGGCGCTCAGGTTGGCCGGGCCCTCCGTAATGGCCACGCCTTCCAGACCGATGGCTGCATAAGCCGCTTGCAGTTTGGCCGCACTCGGGTGGCTCACCGCGATGCTGTCCAGGCTCACGCGGCTGCGCGGCAGGCTGTTGCGCGGGTGCAGGCGCAGGGGTTCGGCGTCGTCCGGTTTGCCCCATTGGATGAGCGTGGGCAGGCAGCCTTCAAACAGGCGGTAGCCGTCTTCCCGCACGGTGATTTGCCAGTGCAGCACGCCTTTGCGCGAGTGGCGGCTGGCCGGCATCGCCGGGCCGCGGTCGATGCCCAGGCCCTTGAGTGCGATGCGGGCGGGCAGCATCTCGTCGGTGCCGGCCACAAAGTGCACCAAGCGCGGCTCCTTGCCTACTGCTGCACGCAGCTCAGGGTTGTCCAGGTCAAACCAGCGCTTGGCGTTGGGGTTGGCCGGGCCCTTGGCGCCGGGGTTGATGGCAATGATCTCTAAATACGCCAGCGGGTGGGCCGGCGTGGCGATCTTGAAGAGTTTGTTATGGGTGCCGAACTGGCTGTGTTCGCCGCCGCCTTCCGGGGTGATGCCGAGCGTGGCTTCGCACCACTGCACACCCTGCTCCAGGGTGTGGGCTGCAACGACGAGGTGGTCTATCTGTGTTTTCATCGCCGCACGATACCACCCCGGCGCCGTCTCAAACCTCTAGCGGCTGACCCACTTAACCAAGAAGTTCAGCAGTTTGGTGCGGCCTGCCGTGTAGGGCGGGAAGAACATGCGGATGCTGGGCAGCCAGCCGCCCTTGAGAACCGCACGTTCATGCGAGAAGGCCTTGAAGCCGTAAATGCCGTGCGAGCTGCCGATGCCGGAGTTGTTGACCCCGCCGAAGGGCAGGTTGCCGTGGGCCACGTGCAGCACGCAGTGGTTCACACAGGCGCCGCCGGAGCTGGTGTTGGTGAGCACGGTGTCAATGTTGCTCTCATTGCTGCTCCAGATATACAGGGCCAGCGGCTTCTGGTCGGCGTTGATCGAGGCAATCACCCGCTGCAGGTCGGTGTAGGGAATGATGGGCAGCACCGGGCCGAAGATTTCCTCCTGCATCAGGGTGGAGTCCATGGGCACGTTATCGACCAGTGTGGGGGCGATGTAGTTGCCGGCGGTGTCCACCTCGCCGCCACTCAGCACCCGTGCACCGCGCGACGTGGCGTCTTTGAGCAGGCCTTCGATGCGCTGGGTGTGGCGCTGGTTGATGATGTGGGTGAAGTCCGCGTTGCTGCGCTGGCTTTGGGCGCTGTCGCCATAGCGGGCCTTGATGACAGCCTGGCAAGCGGCCACAAAAGCATCGCGCACCGAGGCGTGCACATACAGGTAATCCGGCGCCACGCAGGTCTGACCGGCGTTGACGAACTTGCCCCACATGATGGTTTCAGCCGCTTTTTGCAGGTCGGCGGTCTCGTCCACGATGGTGGGGGACTTGCCGCCCAGCTCCAGGGTCACGCTGGTCAGGTTCTTGGCCGCAGCCGCCATCACCACCTTGCCCACGGCGGGTGAGCCGGTAAAGAAGATGTGGTCAAACGGCATGGCGAGCAGGGCTTGCGAGGTGGCTAGGGCCCCTTCAAACAACGCCACTTCATGCGCCGGAAACGCCTTGGCCACAATACTGGCCAGCACCTGGGCCACGCGCGGCGCCATCTCCGAGGGCTTGAGGATGGCGGTATTGCCAGCCGCCAAGGCGGACACCAGCGGGCTGAGCATCAGGTACAGCGGGTAATTCCAGGGCGCGATGATCAGGCAGCGGCCGCGGGGTTGGTACTGCACATGGGCGCTGTTGCCCATGGTGAGTTCGGTGGCGCGAATGCGGGTAGGGCGCATCCAGCCCTTGAGGCATTTGATGTTGTGGCGGATTTCGTCCAGGCTGGGCACGATTTCGGTGCCATCGACTTCAAAGCGGGACTTGTGGAAGTCGGCGGCAAAGGCTTCGTAAAGCGCCTCTTTGTGGGCCAACAGGCTGGTGCGCAGCCGCTCCAGACGTTCAATCCGCTCGGCCGCGGTGGACTGGCGCCAGGCCAGCGCAGTGGCCCGCTGAGCCTCGAAGGTGGTTTGCATCAGTTGCGGGTCGGCGTCTTGATTGGCTTGGCTCATGCGATGGCTCCTGGCTGTAGAGGGGATGGGCGCGTGCACTTATTGTGTGGCGCCGCGCCTTGGCAGCAGGCATTGTGGGGGCAAGTGCAGGGGCATGCTGTCGCTGGGGCGCAGTTTTGAGCCGCCACTCCAAACCAGATGGGGGTTGACCCTAGGCCGCTTGGCGAAACGTCAGGTTGATGCGGCAAGCGCCCGTCACGGTGTGGTTGCCATGCGGCACAGCGCGCACTCCGTGGTAGCGCAGCCGGGCAGGGCCACCCCAGACCAGCACATCGCCGTGGTGCAACAGCACGGTTTGCACCGGCTCCCCCCGCTCCAGCCCGCCCAACTCGAACACGGCCGGAAGACCCAGCGACACCGACACGATGGGCGCCCCGTAATCCACCTCGTTTTTGTCCTGGTGCAGGGTCATGCGGGCGCCGGGTGCATAGCGGTTGATCAAACACGCATCCGCCTCAAAACCGGGGTAGCCAGCAAGCGCTGCCATGCGGCTTGCCAATGTTTGGAAGACAAGTGGCATGGCCGGCCAAGGCGCGCCGGTGAGCGGGTCAAGGTGCTGGTACCGATAGCCCGCTGCATCGCTCACCCATCCCCAAGGTCCGCAATTGCTCATGGCCACTGACATGCGAAGCCCGCCCGGCGTGCTGAGGTGTCGCCACGGGCTGATTTGGGTGATGCGTTGTACCTCAGCCCACAATGAAGATGCCTCTGAAACGGCCATGCCGGCCAAGGCGTAAGCGCCAGGGCAGAGCATGTGGGGCGGTGCAGAGGGGGGCGACGAGTCGCCAAATAGATCGAGGTTCATGGTGAACCTAACCAAGGTGCGCCGATGTGGCGACTTCACTTTTCAGGGCTGCTGCTCGGTGTTGACCCGGCGGGCGCCGTCAAAGCGCTTTGCCCAATAGCTGATGCCCATGTCTTCCACCCGCACTTCGGCACCGGGCTTGGGGGCGTGGATGAATTTGCCGTTGCCGACATAAATGCCGACGTGGCTGAAAGTACGGCGCATGGTGTTGAAGAACACCAGATCGCCGGGTTGCAATTCGTGTTTGTCAATTTTTTGAGTGGCCGCAGCTTGCTCAGAGGCTTGGCGTGGCAGCAGCAAACCCGCAGTTTGCTGGTAGATCGCGCGCACAAAGCCGCTGCAGTCAAAACCGATGTCGGCCTCGGTGCCGCCGCGCTTGTAGGGCACACCCAGAAACGCCATCGAGTTCATCACCAGTTCGGTGGCACGGGTACCAACTTTGTTGCCGACATCACCAATCCGGGACAGCAAGCCGCGCTCCGCCAATAAGCGGGACATGTCGTCGCTGGGGGCAGGGGATTGTTGGGCATGGGCGACGCTCAAAGTGAGCATCAGGGCACAGGCAAGGAAAAAACGCATCGGCGCACTCTAGTGGGGGAGGGCCAGTGTGTCAAGCGGTCTGACACATTTGATTTCAGCTCTAACGCATTGATTCGCTTGGATATTCTGTAGGGGACGGGGTATCCCGAAGGGCCTGAGTGCTCGGCAGGTTATGCTCGCGCTACGTTTTTTGAGAAGGATTTCGCTATGTTGATGGATGTCGACACAAGCCAGTTGGTGCTGGTGGACTACCAGGCGCGTTTGATGCCCGCCATGTTTGAATCTGAGTTGGTGCTGGGCAATGCGGTGCGTTTGGCCAAGCTGGCGGCTTTGATGGAAGTGCCTGCTTTTTATACAGAGCAAAACCCGGGCGGCCTGGGTCATACGGTGCCGGATTTGGCAGCCGCGCTGGCCGACGCGCGCGCCAAGGTGCTGAACAAAATGCAGTTCAGCGCGATTGAAGAGGGCTTGGGCGAATGGTTGCGCCCACCGGCCAAGCCGGTGCAGGGTAACGCCCGCAGCCTGCCCAAGCATTTGCAGAAGCCGCCGGCATCTGAGCGCGGTGCCATTGTGATTGCCGGCTGTGAAGCCCATGTGTGTTTAATGCAAACCGCGCTCGATCTGCTGGAAGACGAGTTTGAAGTGTGGGTGGTGACCGATGCCTGCAGCTCACGCACTGAGCGCAATCGTGACGCCGCCTTCGACCGCCTGGCCGGCGCCGGTGCCGAACTGGTAACCACTGAAATGGTGGTCTTTGAATGGATTCGTACTGCGGAGCACCCGGTATTCAAAGAGGCGCAAGCGCTGATCAAGTAACGGGCGCAGCACAGCGCTTTGGATGCCCGGCAAAGGCGGACCCACCAGCGTGGGCCGCCTTTTTTTATGGCCACACGGCTAGCGGGGCTTGGGCGGAACCGGAGTCAGCTTGCCGCAAGTTGCTTATCCATAATTATGAATTCAGTTTTACGGACCCGACTGGAGACAAACAATGACAGGCTACGCCGATTTTTACCGCCGTTCCATCGATGACCGCGATGGCTTTTGGTCTGAACAAGCCGGGATGATCGACTGGCGCACCCAGCCCACCCAAGTGTGCGACTACAGCCGCCCCCCCTTCGCCAAATGGTTTGTCGGCGGAACCACCAATCTCTGCCACAACGCGGTCGACCGGCACCTGATAACCCGCCCGGACCAGCCTGCGTTGATTGCCGTCTCTACCGAAACCAACACCGAGCAGGTGTACTCGTTTGCGCAACTGCACGCGGAAGTGCAGCGCATGGCTGCCGCATTGCAAGCCTTGGGCGTCAAGCAGGGTGACCGGGTTCTGATCTACATGCCCATGATTGCCGAGGCATCGTTTGCCATGTTGGCGTGTGCCCGGATTGGTGCGATCCACACGGTGGTGTTTGGCGGCTTTGCTGCAGGCTCGCTCGCTTCACGCATTGAAGACGCTTCACCGGTGGTGATTGTGAGCGCAGATGCCGGGTCACGCGGTGGCAAAGTGGTGGAGTACAAGCCCTTGCTGGATGAGGCGATTGCAACCTCCAGCCACAAACCCGCTGCGGTGCTGATGGTGGACCGCAAGCTGGCCCCGATGCAGCTGGTCGCCGGGCGGGATCACTTATGGGCTGATTTGCGCCAAGCCCACTTGGAAACCCAAGTTCCGTGCGTCTGGCTGGATTCAGCCCACCCCAGCTACACCTTGTACACCAGCGGCACCACCGGCAAACCCAAGGGGGTGCAGCGCGACACCGGGGGCTACGCAGTGGCCCTGGCGGCCAGCATGAAGCATATTTTTTGCGGCAACCCGGGGGAAACCTTCTTTTCCACCAGCGACATCGGGTGGGTGGTGGGGCACAGTTACATCATTTATGGCCCCTTGATTGCCGGCATGGCAACCATCATGTACGAAGGCCTGCCGACCCGGCCCGACGGTGGAGTGTGGTGGAGCCTGGTCGAGAAATACAAGGTGACCGTCATGTTCAGCGCGCCTACCGCGGTGCGGGTGCTAAAGAAACAAGATCCAGCGCTTTTGAGCAAATACGACCTGTCAAGCCTGCGGGCCTTGTTTTTGGCCGGTGAGCCGCTCGATGAGCCGACCGCCCAGTGGATCAGCCAGAGCCTGGGTAAGCCCATCATCGACAACTACTGGCAAACAGAGACCGGCTGGCCGATCCTGACGATTGCGAACGGGGTTGAAAAAGCACCGAGCAAGTTCGGCAGCCCAGGTGTCGCCATGTATGGCTACAACATCAAGCTGATCGATGAAAACACCTCGGAAGAGCTCACCGGTCCTGACCAAAAAGGCGTGGTGGCGATTGAAGGCCCCTTACCGCCAGGGTGTATGCAAACCGTGTGGCGTGATGACGAACGTTTCGTGAAAACGTACTGGAGCAGCATTCCCGGCAAGCAGCTTTACAGCACCTTCGACTGGGCTGTTCGTGACAAGGATGGCTACTTCTTTATTCTGGGTCGCACCGACGATGTGATCAACGTGGCGGGCCACCGTTTGGGCACCCGGGAGATTGAAGAAAGCATTTCCAGCCATCCCAATGTGTCTGAAGTTGCCGTGGTGGGGGTGGCAGACGCGCTCAAGGGGCAGGTAGCGGTGGCCTTTGTGGTGGTGAAAGATGCCAGTGGCTTGGGCAATGAGGCTGCGAAACTCAAGCTGGAAGGCGACATCATGAAAGTGGTGGATCAGTCGATTGGTGCCGTGGGGCGCCCGGCGCGGGTGCGGTTTGTCTCGGTTCTCCCCAAAACCCGTAGTGGCAAGTTGCTGCGCCGCGCCATCCAAGCAGTGTGTGAGGGTCGCGACCCCGGTGACCTGACCACCATGGAAGATCCCGGCGCACTGCAGCAGATCCGCGAGCTGTTGGCATAAATCGGCATGAGGGTATGCACGAAGTGCATACCCTCGCCAAGTCTTTACTATCCCTCAAAATCATTCAGTGGCACAATTCGCGCTGCAATGAAGGCCCTTCCCATGCCACAGTCGCATCCGCCAACCGGTTCAGCCGTGTCGCGGAAGGTTAATTAACCAGCTTTAACCAGCTTATGTTCCCTGAAGGGGAACGGAGGTCAGCGCAAGATGAGTGATTCAAACTCCAAAGGGGCGAACACGGGTTCCACCGTGTACCAAACCTATCAAAACAACACCTACCTGTTTGGTGGCAATGCTCCTTACGTCGAAGAGATGTATGAGAACTACCTGGCCAATCCCGGTAGCGTTCCCGACACCTGGCGCGATTACTTCGACGCGCTGCAACACGTTCCCGCTTCTGACGGCAGTACAGCCAAAGACGTAGCCCACATGCCCGTGATCAACGCATTTGTTGATCTGGCCAAAAAAGGCGTCAAGCAGACCGTGGTGGCCACCGGTGCCGATTCCGAAATGGGTCGCAAGCGCACTGCAGTGCAGCAGTTGATCGCGGCCTACCGCAATGTGGGCGCACGTTGGGCTGATTTGGACCCTTTGAAGCGCATCGAGCGCGATGACATCCCCGAACTGGAGCCCTCGTTCTACGGCTTCAGCGATGCAGACCAGGAAACGGTCTTCAATATCAGCAACACATTCTTCGGCAAAGAATCCATGAGCCTGCGTGAGCTCATGAACGCTTTGCGCGAGACCTACTGCGGCACCATCGGTGTGGAGTACATGTACACCACCGATCAGAACCAGAAGCGCTGGTGGCAGCAAAAGCTGGAGGCAACCCGTAGCAAGCCCCAGTTCAACGCAGAAAAGAAAAAGCACATCCTCGAGCGCCTGACTGCAGCTGAAGGCTTGGAGCGCTACTTGCACACCAAGTACGTGGGCCAGAAGCGCTTCTCCCTGGAAGGTGGCGAGAGCTTTATTGCCGCCATGGACGAGCTGATTCAGCAAGCCGGCGCCAAGGGCATCCAGGAAATCGTGATCGGCATGGCCCACCGCGGCCGCCTGAACGTGCTGGTCAACACCCTGGGCAAGATGCCTGCGGACCTGTTCGCTGAGTTTGACCACACCGCCCCTGAAGACCTGCCTGCCGGTGACGTGAAGTACCACCAAGGTTTCAGCTCGGACGTGTCCACTGCTGGCGGCCCCGTTCACCTGTCCTTGGCGTTCAACCCATCTCACCTGGAAATCGTGAACCCGGTGGTCGAAGGTTCTGTACGCGCCCGTATGGATCGCCGTGATGACCCCAAGGGTTCCCAAGTGCTGCCGGTGCTGGTGCACGGCGATGCGGCCTTCGGCGGCCAAGGTGTCAACCAGGAAACATTGGCTTTGGCCCAGACCCGTGGCTACACCACTGGCGGTACGGTTCACCTGATCATCAACAACCAGATCGGTTTCACCACTTCCGACCCCCGCGACATGCGCTCCAGTGCGTTCTGTACTGACATCGTGAAGATGGTCGAGTCGCCCGTGTTACACGTGAACGGTGATGACCCGGAAGCCGTGGTGCTGGCGACCCAACTGGCATTGGAATTCCGTATGGAATTCGGCCAAGACGTGGTGGTGGATATCACTTGCTATCGCAAGCTGGGCCACAACGAGCAGGACACACCGTCCCTGACACAGCCTTTGATGTACAAAAAGATCGGCGCCCACCCCGGCACCCGCAAGTTGTACGCAGACAAGCTGGCTGCCCAAGGTCTGGGTGCAGACCTTGGCGACTCCATGGTCAAGGAATACCGTGCTGCCATGGATGCCGGCAAGCACACCGTAGACCCCGTGCTGACCAACTTCAAGAGCAAGTACTCGGTGGACTGGTCTCCGTTCCTCGGAAAGAAGTGGACGGACGCTGGCGACACCGCCATTCCATTGACCGAGTGGAAGCGCCTGTCCGAAAAGCTGACGACCATTCCTGAGAGTGTTACCCCCCACCAGTTGGTGAAAAAGGTCTACGACGACCGCGCAGCCATGGGCCGCGGCGAAGTCAATGTGGACTGGGGCATGGGCGAGCACATGGCCTTTGCATCCTTAGTGGCCAGCGGCTACCCTGTGCGTTTGTCGGGCGAAGATTGCGGACGCGGTACCTTTACCCACCGCCACGCCGTGATTCACGACCAGAAGCGTGAGAAGTGGGATGCCGGTACCTACGTGCCTTTGCAAAACGTGGCCGACAACCAGGCTCCGTTTGTCGTGATCGACTCCATCCTGTCCGAAGAGGCTGTGTTGGGCTTTGAGTACGGCTACGCATCCAACGACCCGAACACCTTGGTGATCTGGGAAGCCCAGTTCGGCGACTTCGCCAACGGCGCTCAGGTGGTGATCGACCAGTTCATCGCGTCCGGCGAAGTGAAGTGGGGCCGTGTGAACGGTATCACTTTGATGCTGCCGCACGGCTATGAAGGCCAAGGCCCTGAGCACAGCTCGGCGCGTCTGGAGCGTTTCATGCAATTGGCGGCTGATACCAACATGCAGATCGTGCAGCCGACTACGGCCAGCCAGATCTTCCACGTGTTGCGTCGTCAGATGGTGCGCAACCTGCGCAAGCCGTTGATCATCATGACGCCCAAGAGCTTGTTGCGTAACAAGGACGCGACATCTCCGCTGTCCGAGTTCACCAAGGGTGCGTTCCAAACCGTCATTCCTGAGAGCAAAGAGCTCAAGGGCGACAAGGTCAAGCGCGTGATCGCCTGTTCCGGCAAGGTGTACTACGACTTGGTCAAGAAGCGCGAAGAAAAGGGTGACACCGATGTCGCCATCATCCGTGTGGAGCAGCTGTACCCGTTCCCGCACAAGGCATTTGCGACCGAGCTGAAAAAGTACCCCAATGCCACCGACGTGGTGTGGTGCCAGGACGAGCCGCAAAACCAGGGCGCGTGGTTCTTTGTGCAGCATTACATCCACGAAAACATGTTGGACGGCCAAAAGCTGGGCTACTCCGGCCGCGCTGCTTCTGCATCGCCGGCAGTGGGCTATTCCCACCTGCACCAAGAGCAACAAAAGGCTCTGGTCGAAGGCGCTTTCGGCAAGTTGAAGGGCTTTGTTCTGACGAAGTAAGTCAGCAGCTCTTCACACCTACAACACATTACGGAAAGAATTTGATATGGCAATCGTAGAAGTCAAAGTCCCACAGCTGTCTGAATCTGTGGCGGAAGCAACTTTGTTGCAGTGGAAGAAAAAGGTCGGTGACGCGGTCGCGGTCGATGAGATCCTGATCGAAGTGGAAACCGACAAAGTGGTGATGGAAGTCCCCGCACCCTCCGCCGGCGTGCTGGTCGAATTGGTAGTGGCCGACGGCGCTACCGTGGCTGCCGAGCAGCTGATCGCTCGCATTGACACTGCTGCAGTGGCCGGTGCTGTGGCACCCGCTGCGGCTCCTGCTGCTGCGCCCGCAGCTGCTGCTCCGGTGGCTCCTGCTGCGGCGAACAACTCCAAGGCAGGCGTTGCCATGCCGGCTGCAGCCAAGTTGCTGGCCGACAACGGCATTGCGGCTTCGAGCGTTGAAGGCACAGGCAGAGACGGCCGCATCACCAAGGGTGACGTGTTGGCTGCTGCCGCTGCTCCTAAGGTGGTAGCAGCTGCCGTAATCCCCACAGGCGCTCCCACCAAGTCTTTGCCTCAAGTGGCTGCACCTTCTGTGAATCTGGGTGACCGTCCTGAACAGCGCGTGCCCATGAGCCGTTTGCGTGCGCGCGTGGCTGAGCGTTTGCTGCAGTCCCAGTCCACCAACGCCATCCTGACCACCTTCAACGAAATCAACATGGCTCCGGTCATGGACATGCGCAAGCGCATGCAAGAGCGTTTCGAGAAGGAACACGGCTGCAAGCTGGGCTTCATGAGCTTCTTCGTCAAGGCCGCTGTGCACGCCCTGAAGAAGTTCCCGGTGCTGAACGCGTCTGTCGATGGCACCGATATCGTGTACCACGGCTACTTCGACATCGGTATCGCCGTGGGCTCGCCCCGTGGCTTGGTGGTGCCCATTCTGCGCAACGCAGACCAAATGAGCTTCGCCGATATCGAGAAGAAGATTGCCGAGTTCGGCCAGAAGGCCAAGGACGGTAAGCTGGGCATTGAAGAAATGACCGGCGGTACCTTCTCTATATCCAACGGCGGCACTTTCGGTTCCATGATGTCTACCCCCATCATCAACCCGCCCCAGTCCGCCATTTTGGGTGTGCACGCAACCAAAGACCGCGCCATGGTCGAGAACGGCCAAGTGGTGGTTCGCCCGATGAACTACTTCGCCATGTCCTATGACCACCGCATCATCGACGGCCGCGAAGCCGTTCTGGGCTTGGTGGCCATGAAGGAAGCGCTGGAAGATCCTGCACGCTTGTTGTTTGACATCTGATCGGGTTCACCCCCGGGCGGCTTTGCCGCTTCCCCCTTGCAGGGGGCAACACCAGCGGCCCGGCATAGCCGGTTCCGCGGTGTTTCTGGAAGCAGGCACTGTGGTCCTGCTGAATCTCTGGAACTAGAAGCGAGAAATTCATGAGCAAACAATTTGACGTGGTCGTCATTGGCGGTGGCCCCGGTGGCTACATTGCCGCTATTCGCGCTGCCCAGCTGGGCTTCAATGTGGCCTGTATCGACGAGTGGAAGAATGCCGCTGGCGGCCCCGCTCCCGGCGGTACCTGCACCAACGTGGGCTGCATTCCTTCCAAGGCTTTGCTGCAATCTTCTGAGCACTTCAACCACGCCAACCACCACTTTGCCGAACACGGCATTACGGCTACCGGCGTGAGCATGGATGTGGCCAAGATGCTCGCCCGCAAGAACACCGTGGTTAAGCAAAACAACGACGGCATCTTGTACTTGTTCAAAAAGAACAAGATTGCGTTTTTCCACGGTCGTGGCTCTTTCGTCAAAGCCGCTGAAGGTGGCTACGAAATCAAGGTGGCCGGCGCTGCCGAAGAAACCATCACCGGCAAGCAAATCATCATCGCGACTGGCTCCAATGCCCGCGCATTGCCCGGTACGCCTTTTGATGAAGTCAATGTGTTGTCGAACGACGGCGCTTTGAACATCGGCGAAGTGCCCAAGAAGTTGGGCCTGATCGGCTCCGGCGTGATCGGTCTCGAAATGGGTTCCGTATGGAAGCGTTTGGGTTCCGAAGTCACTATTTTGGAAGGTCTGCCGACCTTCCTTGGTGCCGTGGATGAGGGCGTGGCGAAGGAAGCCTTCAAAGCTTTCACCAAGCAAGGGCTGAAGATTGAGCTGGGCGTGAAAGTCGGCGAGATCAAAAACGGTAAAAAGGGCGTGTCTGTTGCTTACACCAACGCCAAGGGCGAAGCCCAGACACTGGATGTCGACAAACTCATCATCTCTATCGGCCGCGTGCCCAACACCATCGGTCTGAACACTGAGGCAGTGGGCTTGGCGCTGGACGAGCGTGGCGCGATCGTGGTGGATGGCGACTGCAAAACCAATCTGCCCGGTGTTTGGGCGGTAGGAGACGTGGTGCGTGGCCCGATGTTGGCGCACAAGGCGGAAGAAGAGGGCGTTGCCGTGGCTGAGCGCATTGCCGGTCAGCACGGACACGTCAATTTCAACACTATCCCTTGGGTGATCTACACCAGCCCTGAAATCGCATGGGTCGGCCGCACAGAGCAACAGCTCAAGGCAGATGGCGTGGCTTACAAGGCCGGTCAGTTCCCATTCTTGGCGAATGGTCGCGCACGCGCGTTGGGCGACACGACCGGTTTCGTGAAGTTCCTGGCCGATGCCACGACCGACGAGATCCTGGGCGTTCACATCGTTGGCCCGCAAGCCTCTGAGCTGATCTCTGAAGCCGTGGTGGCCATGGAGTTCAAGGCCAGTGCGGAAGACATCGCACGCATCTGCCATGCGCACCCCTCCTTGAGTGAAGCCACCAAGGAAGCGGCGTTGGCCGTGGACAAGCGTACGCTGAACTTCTGATCGGTTTTTTTGCCAAATAAGCTGCTAGCCCGCATGAATAGTGCGCTAGCAGCTTCTCTTTTTGTAGCATACCGGAGTAAGCCTTGAGCGTTAAAGAAGCCTACGAGGCGGAGTTGAAGGTCCGTGGATACACAGCCGACCCCGCACAGTTGCGTGCCGTGGAGGCTCTGGAGCGCTGTGCCAGCGATTGGGCTGCTTACAAAGCCAAGCGCTCGAATGCCCTCAAGAAGCTGATCAATCGGCCCGAGATCCCAAAGGGCGTGTATATGTTCGGTGGGGTAGGGCGGGGCAAGAGCTTCCTGATGGATTGCTTTTTCAATGCCGTTCCGCTCAAGCGCAAAACCCGCTTGCATTTCCATGAGTTCATGCGCGAGGTACACCACGAACTGGTGAACCTGCAAGGCACGGTGAATCCGCTGGATGAGCTGGGTAAGCGCATGTCCAAGCGTTACCGCTTGATTTGCTTTGACGAGTTCCACGTGGCGGACATTACCGATGCCATGATCCTTCACCGTTTGCTCAACGCCTTGTTCGACAACGGCGTAGGCTTTGTGACGACCTCGAATTTCAAGCCGGATGACCTCTACCCCGGCGGCCTGCACCGGGACCGCATCTTGCCGGCCATTGCTTTGTTGAATGCGAAGCTGGAGGTGCTCAACGTGGATAACGGGACCGATTACCGCCGGCGCACCCTAGAGGATGCCAAGCTTTACCACGTGCCCAATGGCCCGGTGGCAGATGCCGCGATGACGGCCACCTTCAATGCATTGGCCGAGCAGCATGATGAAGACCCTCTGCTGCATATCGAGTCGCGCCAGATCGGCGCGGTGCGCAAGGCAGGGGGCGTGGTGTGGTTTGACTTCAAGACCTTGTGTGGTGGTCCCCGCTCGCAAAATGATTACCTCGAAATCGCTTCACGTTTCCACACCGTCTTCCTGAGTGGTGTACCGCACATGCCGGTGCGTATGGCCTCCGAGGCAAGGCGCTTTACTTGGTTGGTGGATGTGCTGTACGACCGCCGCGTGAAACTAATCATGTCTGCAGATGTGGCCCCGGAGCAGTTGTATACCGAAGGCCCTATGTCGCATGAGTTTCCGCGCACCGTGTCCCGCTTGACAGAAATGCAGTCCAAAGAGTTTTTGGAGCTTGAGCGTCGTACAGTGGATACCCGATTGACATGAAAATTTTGTCCTTCGTGATCCGCTTGGTCTTGCTGCAGGCAGTTTTCTTACCCGCCTTTGCTGACTCGCTGGAGGCAGTAGAGGCAGAGCGACAGCAGTTGCAGTTCGAAGGTTCTCGTATCGAGTCGGCGTGCTATGACCGGTTTGCGGTCAATGCCTGCTTGTCAAAGTGGGGCGCCGAACGGCGTGCTCGCGCTGCCGCCTTGCGCAAGCGTGAACTCGCTTTGCGTGATGCAGAGCGGACGGAGCGTACACGCGAACAGCTGGAACGGCTTGAAGACAAGAAAACCGAGCAAACCAAGCGGCTGGAAGAAATGGCCAAGGACCCTGTCGCGGAGCGCGTACCCAAAACAGCGCCAGTGCCACAGCCCGTCGACCGATCAGAGGTGAATGATTCATCGTCTGCGATCAGCCCGGAGCAAGCCCAAGCCAATCGCGCTGCGTTCGAAGCCAAACTGGAAGAAGCCGCACGCCGCAAAGCCGAGGTAGAGAAGCGCATCCAAGACAAGCCCGACAGGGCAGAGCCGCTTCCGATCAATCAGTGACCTCGAAGGCCGGTCAAGAACCCCTCTTAATGCTGAAGGGTTTCGACTTTGACAATCACGACAGACAAGTTATCACCGCCGCCATGGGCCCGAGAACGCGCTTTCTCGATCAAAAACTCGGTAGCCTCGCGGGCGGAGAGTGTGGAGAGCACGGAGCCCAGTTCGCCATTGTTGAAGTAGTGCCAAACTCCGTCGCTGCACGCCATGAGTACATCACCAGCCCGGAGCTGCGGGATAAAGTGAAAATCGATGGGTGGATCGTTATCAGTACCGAGGCAGCCCATCAAGATATTGGACTGGGGGTGGGTAGCGGCCTGTTCTTCCGTGATTTCCCCACGATTGATCAAGGCCTGCACGTAAGAATGGTCCATGGTTCGTTTAACGAACCGGTTTCCATGGAACTGGTAAACCCGGGAGTCGCCGGTATGGGCCCAATGACAGTCGCCGCCGGGATTGATCAAGAATGCTGCAAGGGTACTGTGCGGCTCTTCTTCTGAGGAAATCGCGGTCAACTTGATCACGATATGCGCTTCTTCCACCACTTGGCGCAATGTAACGGCCGCGTCGTCTGTTGCGGGATCGTAGCGCTCAAAGAGCTGCTTCGCTGTGAGCATGACTTGGTCTGAGGCTTTCCTGCCGCCACTTCGTCCACCCATGCCGTCAGCCACGATCGCCAAAATGCATCCGTTCACCCTCGGATGCTTGAATAGCGAGACTTGGTCCTGCTGATATTCGCGGTCACCCTTGTGGATGCCGGTAGAGGCGCTGAGGCGGTAACCAGAGGACATGGAGTGGTGCTTGCGAAAAAATCGGTCGTGTGCCGGTATGGCAGGCCGTATTATCGAGCGGCCGTTGCTTCTGGCGGTCAGTTTAACCACCTTGTCGGCCGCTTTTACCTTTGGAAACTAATCTACATTCACCTGAGCGTCGGCTCATTGAGCTCCGTATGGCGCACAGCGATCTTGACGCATGCATTGATCTTGCATCCTCGCAAGGTGGCATCAAAGATGAGTTGCTGCTTCAGCGCCTCAAGAAACGGCGCTTGGGGTTGCGCGATGCCATTTTCCAGCTGCAGCGCAGTTTGGGTCCGAACGAATCCGCCTGATGTCTCAAGTGGTTGCTGCCGTTGAGGCTGTGTTCAGTGATGTGGGCGCGCTCGCACAATCCGTCCCGGAGTACATGCCTCGCGTAGGGCAGATCCAAATGGCGCGAGCGGTCGCTCAAACTATGGAAACCGGCGGAACACTTGTTGTGGAAGCCGGCACGGGGATTGGTAAGACCTATGCCTATCTCGTTCCCTCGCTGCTCAGCGGGCATAAGGTGTTGATATCCACCGCTACCAAAGCGTTGCAGGACCAGTTGTTTGGTCGCGATATTCCGGCGGTCATAGCCATGCTAAAAAGTCCGGCCAGAGTGGCACTGCTCAAAGGTCGTAGCAGTTATCTTTGCCTGCACCGGCTGACTAATGCGCGGCATGACGGCATGCTGCAGACCGCGGCACCGTTGCGTTTGTTGGGGCAAGTGGAGCAGTGGGCGGTATCTACCCGTTTCGGGGATGTTGCCGAGGTGCCTGCTTTGGAGGAGTCTGCCCAAGTTTTACCGTTAGTGACCTCCACCCGGGAAAACTGCGGAGCATCCAAGTGCCCCCGTTACACCGATTGTTTTTTGTACAAAGCGCGGCGTGACGCCATGAATGCCGACATGGTGGTGATCAACCACCATTTGTTTTTTGCTGATGCGAATGTGCGTGAGTCCGGAGTGGCCGAATTACTGCCCACCGTAAACACGGTGGTCTTTGATGAAGCACATCAACTCAATGACATCGGTGTTCAGTTTTTGGGGCGTCAATGGTCTACAGGCCAGGCCTTGGCCTTGGGGCGGGATATGGTCTTTACCGGTGCACAGTGCGCGCGCGGACTTGCCGATTGGCCATACCTGGTCGAGCAGATGGAAATGGCCGTAGTTGCTTTGCATGCGGTGTTCACGGAGCAAGGGGGTGCGCCGCAGCGTGCCTTGTGGGCGCTGGGAGTTCCAGACGGTTTGTCCCCTGCGATTTGGACTTCGCGGATGGCTCGCTTTGTGGACACTATCCGGACGCTCACGATGGCGCTCCAGGGGGTGTGCGATGCGCATCCTGATTTGCGAACCCTTTTTGAACGTGCAAGTGCGCTCTTGGAGCAGGTCGAGCGTGCGCTTCTTCCGGTTCAGGACGGGCTGATTCGCTGGGTGGAGTCGGGTGCACGTTTGCGGTGCGTAGAGTCTCCGATGGATATCTCTGAGGCGATGCAAGCCAAGGTGGTCTCTGGTGGTGGGGTTGATTCGCTCAAGTCGTGGGTCTTTACATCGGCCACCTTGGGTGTGGGCAACGACTTGGACTGGTTTCTTGCATCTAGCGGATTGCAAGATGCGGCTTGCTTGCGGATCCCGAGCCCATTCAACTATCCGGAACAAGCGGCTTTGTATGTTCCCAAGTCGTTTGCGCTTCCGTCCTCTCAACAACACAGCAGCGCCGTAGCGGCACTGGTGGCGCAGTCGGCGCAGTTGCTCGGGGGGCACACGATGGTACTGACCACCACATTACGTGCCATGCGACACATCGCAGACAGCATACGCAAGCTGTTGCCTGCGCACCTTGATATTCGTGTGATAGTGCAAGGCGAAGCTTCAAAGCGTGACTTGCTCAATCACTTTCAGTCAAAGCATGGGTCTGGTTTGATCTTGGTGGGGTCGGCTACGTTTTGGGAAGGCGTCGATATTGCCGGGCGCGCTTTGCAACTGTTGGTCATCGACAAAATTCCATTTGCACCGCCCGACGACCCTTTATTGCAGGCGCGCTGCGCCAAGGTGGAGGTCGAAGGGGGAAGCTCGTTCAATGAGGTTCAGCTGCCGATGGCAGGAATCGCCCTAAAACAAGGGGTCGGCCGCTTGATACGCCGGGAATCCGACCGTGGCGTTTTGGTGGTCTGTGATCCCCGCTTGCGCACGATGGCGTATGGTCGAAAGCTGCTCTCTGCTTTGCCCGCCATGCGCCCCTTGTCTGAAGAGGCGCAGTATTACGCAGCGCTTGGTGAACTTACCAAAGCTTCCACCACGGATTGGAGTTAGCTTTTCCGCCGCCAGCAACAAATTCCGATTGCGGGTAGTTTTTGTCGAGGATTCGCTTCGCATCGTCCCGCAACTGGACCATGCCGAGCGCGTCGTACGATTTGTACAAAATAAACAATGCTTCTTCGGTGGCGGGCACATCCCGGTAATCTGTCAGGCATTGTTGGGCGCGGTTTGCGGCTGCCAGATAGGCGCCCCGCTTGTAGTAGTAGCGTGCCACATGCACTTCAGACTGTGCCAGCGAGCCCACGATGTAGTTCATGCGTTGGCGTGCATCGGGGGTGTATTTCGAGTCGGGAAAGCGTGAGGTCAATTCTTTGAAAGATTCGAACGATTCTTTGGCCGCTTTTTGATCACGTTCTGCCAGATCCTGGCGAGTAACCGCCGATAGCAGGCCCAAATCATCGTTGAAGTTCACGATGCCCTTCAAATAGATCGCATAGTCCAAAGCCGGGCTGGCTGGGTGGAGTTTTATAAATCGCTCTAGTGTGGCGAGAGACTGCGCCTGTTCGCCAGCCTTGAAGTGCGCGTAGGCTTTGTTGAGCTGGGCTTGCTGTGCCAATGGAGTTCCTGCTGCGCGCGCTTCCAGCTTCTCCAGTAAGGGCACCGCTTTGTCCCATTGTGAGGAGCCCATTTCGTCTTTTGCTTCCGCGTACAAGCGATTCGGGCTCATGCCTGCGGTTTTGTCGACGGGAGCACTGGAGCAGGCCACGAGCAGACTGGCCAAAGCCGCCAGCATGGGGGCATAAACGACCGATAATTTCGCACGCAGCATTTTGGGGACCTTCTTGATACAAACCACGAGAATTATATCGACGCACTCTGCGGAACAAGAGGCGGAAGACCCCTCGGATATCGCGGGTGAAACGGAGCTGCGTCACCTCGTTTTCTCGGCGGATGTCCATGGCGAGCGCTTGGATCGCGCGCTCGCTTTTCATGTGGAAGAATTCTCGCGCAGCTATTTGCAGCAGCTGATAGAGCTGGGGTTGGTGCAACTGAATGGTCGCGTGGTCTTGAAGACTTCAGTCAAGGTCAAGGTAGGCGACTCTGCAGTGATTGAACTGCGCCCCACACCTCAAAGCCAAGCTTTCAAGCCTGAGTCCATGTCTCTGGATGTGGTGTACGAGGATGAGCATGTTCTGGTGATCAACAAACCACCCGGTTTAGTGGTTCACCCGGCGCCGGGCAACTGGAGTGGAACTTTGTTGAACGGCTTGCTGGCTTACAGTGCTCACGCGGCTTTGGTTCCGCGTGCCGGTATTGTCCATCGCTTGGACAAGGACACCAGTGGCTTGATGGTGGTGGCGCGCACACGGCTTGCCATGGATTTTTTGGTGAAGGCAATTGCAGCCAGGGAGGTCAGTCGCCAGTATTTCGCGATCGCCCACAAGGCATGGCCTTGGCAGGGACTAAAGACTGTCAGCGCGCCGATCGGTCGGGATCCGCGAAACCGGTTGAGAATGGCGGTGGTGGATTTGGGTTTACACGCGGGCAAAGAAGCCAGAACGGACTTTGAATTGCTGTCAACCAGTCAGGTCGCTTGCTGGGTTCGCTGTATTCTGCACACCGGCCGCACGCACCAGATCCGGGTCCACATGGCGCACCTCGGGCACCCTTTGGTCGCTGACCCGGTTTATGGTGGTGCCCCAGCGGCGGATATGGGTCGACAAGCCTTGCATGCCTGCCGACTGGCATTTCAGCATCCTGTCACAGGGGCCAATTTGACTTTTGAGTCGCCACCGCCGCCCGATTTCTTGGCACTTTCTGTTCAATTGGGGCTCGGTTACAATCCGTCCACCAAACCGGGAGGTTTGTAACTACGTTTCACGTAGGGTAGTCGATCCAAGCAAGCAGCTTCTCCTACCTAGTGCGGTTGACTCCGGTCCGCAACAAACACCGGTTTCCATCTTTGAGTCCAGACTATGAACATGGTCGATGCCAAGCGTGTGCTCGAAACCGCTTTGATTTGTTCACCTCAGCCTTTGACGGTTCGCGTGCTGAGAGAGCTATTTGCCGATGAAATCGGTGCAGATACGGTCAAGTCCCTGTTGCTGGAACTCCAGATGGAGTGGGCTGAGCGCGGTGTAGAGTTGATGAGTGTGGCGTCTGGCTGGCGATTTCAGAGCCGTCCCGAGATGCGGGAGTTTCTGGACAGGCTCCATCCGGAGAAGCCCCCCAAGTACACCCGTGCGACGCTGGAGACTTTGGCCATCATCGCTTACCGGCAACCGGTTACGCGCGGGGACATGGAAGACATTCGGGGAGTCACGATCAGTTCACTGTTGATCAAACAGTTGGAGGATCGGGGTTGGGTAGAAGTTATCGGGCATCGTGAGGCGCCCGGGAGACCGGCGCTCTATGCGACAACGCGGCAGTTTTTGGACGATTTGGGCTTGAGCTCGTTGGATCAGCTTCCTTTGTTGGAGTCGCCAGATCGCGGCACAGACCCCGTGAAGGATTTTGGCGATATGTTGGGGGTTGCGGATCAGGCCTCCATGAAAGCCGAACCGACCGAAGGTCAACAGTTAACTATGCCATTGCAAGCGACTTCGCATGCAGTGGAAAACGGAACATCACTATGAACGATAACGACAATATCAATGACGCTGAAGCTTCTCATGCCATTGAAGCCCCAGCTCCATCGGAAAGCACTTCTGTGAAAGTGGGAGGGAACCGCTTTGATGATGTGATCTCCGGCCAATTCGATGCAGATGAAGCCGCAGAAGATGTCAGCTTGCCCAAGCGGGTCTTGGCGCCGCTCGCCGAGACCCCGAAGTTGCATAAAGTACTTGCCCAGTCGGGGATGGGGTCGCGGCTTGAAATGGAGCAGCTGATTCTCGAAGGGCGGATTTCGGTGAACAACGAACCTGCCCACATCGGGCAGCGGATTCAGTTTGGTGACAACATCAAGGTCAACGGTAAGCCGATTCGCTTTCGAATCGATCCGCCACCCGCACGCGTGATTGCTTATCACAAGCCAGTCGGTGAGGTAGTGACTCATGATGACCCCCAAAATCGGCCCACCGTGTTTCGCCGTTTGCCAAAGCTCCACCAAGGGAAGTGGCAATCCGTCGGGCGATTGGATTTGAATACAGAAGGCCTGTTGTTGTTTACTAGCTCGGGCGAGTTGGCTAACAATCTGATGCACCCGCGATTCGGCTTGGAGCGCGAATACGCAGTGCGTGTTTTGGGCGCCCTCACGAAAGAGGAAAAGCAAGCCCTGATAAGCGGCGTTCAGCTGGACGACGGAATTGCACAATTCGGCTCTATTGAAGACGGCGGTGGTGAAGGATCCAACTGTTGGTACCGCGTTACCATTTCTGAAGGCCGTAACCGCGAGGTTCGCCGTATGCTGGAGTCTGTCGGGCATGCGGTAAGCCGACTCATCCGCATTCGCTACGGCGCCATGGTGCTTCCACGGGGTCTTAAGCGCGGTGCTTGGATGGAATTGGATGAATCTGACATCCGCTTGCTGATGCAGGCAGCCGGAACACCCAAACCCCGTCTCCATGAAGACGCGGCTGCCGGTGGTGGCGGTGCGCGCTCGCGTGGGCGCGGGGGGCGGCAGGGCGGGCGTGGTCCGGCGTATCCGAGGGATGCTGCGCCACCAACACCTCCAGCCCGTCAAGGACGGGGAAAACCCCCTCGTCAAGCCACACGCCAAGAGGGTAGTGGTCAACCTGATCCGATGAAAACATCTTTAGGTTACATCGGTGCAGACAGCTTTTCGCGACAGCGGCAAGAGGCAAGCGGCCGAGGTCGCCCGGGTGGCGGTCAGCGCCGTTCGGGCGGCAGAAGTCGTTAATGCGAGTGTTAAACTCGCCGGCTTTGTCCATCTAGGGCAAATACAATTTTTTTCTAATCGGGAATTACTATGGCAATCGAACGCACACTCTCTATCATCAAACCTGACGCAGTCGCCAAGAACGTGATCGGTCAGATCTACGCTCGTTTTGAAGCCGCTGGACTGAAGGTTGTGGCTGCACGCATGGCACACCTGTCGCGCGGCGAAGCAGAAGCTTTTTACGCTGTGCACAAAGAGCGTCCTTTCTTCAAGGACTTGGTGGACTTCATGGTCTCCGGTCCCGTGATGATCCAAGCCTTGGAAGGCGAAGGCGCAATCGCTAAAAACCGCGACCTGATGGGCGCAACTGACCCTAAAAAGGCTGCTGCAGGTACCATCCGCGCTGACTTCGCTGACAGCATCGATGCCAATGCAGTGCACGGCTCTGACGCTCCAGAAACTGCAGCGGTGGAAATCGGCTTCTTCTTTGCCGGTATGAACGTTTACTCGCGTTAATTCAGTATGGCGGTCAACCTGCTCGATTTTGACCTCGAGGGTCTGGCCGCCTTCTGCGAAAGCTTAGGCGAGAAAAAGTTTCGCGCAACTCAACTATTTCGTTGGGTCCATCAAAAAGGCGCAGACCAATTTGATGACATGAGCGACCTCGCCCGATCTCTCAGAGACAAATTAAAAGGCAATGCTGAAATCACCGCATTGCCAGTAATGACGCAGCATATATCTGCTGACGGAACCATCAAATGGCTGTTTGATGTCGGTGGTGGTGACGCTGTCGAAACAGTTTTTATCCCGGAGTCCGATCGAGGAACGCTTTGTATTTCCTCGCAGGCGGGTTGTGCGGTGGGTTGTCGTTTTTGCTCGACAGGCCACCAGGGATTCAGTCGAAATTTGAAGACGTGGGAGATTTTGGCGCAGCTGTGGTTTGCTGAGCACTTCCTGCGCAAACATCTCGGGGTTCAAGAGCGCGTCATCTCCAATGTGGTGATGATGGGCATGGGGGAGCCGCTCCAAAATTACGCCGCCTTGGTGCCTGCACTGAGGACCATGTTGGACAACCATGGTTACGGTTTGTCGCGACGGCGAGTGACGGTCTCAACCTCTGGCGTGGTTCCAATGATGGATCGTCTCAAAGACGATTGTCCAGTGGCGTTAGCCGTGTCTTTGCACGCACCTACAGATGTACTGCGCGACAACTTGGTGCCCTTGAACAAGAAGTATCCCCTGGTGGAGCTTCTGAGCGCATGCAAGCGTTACCTCGAAAGAGCGCCGCGCGATTTCATTACGTTTGAATATTGCATGCTCGATGGCGTTAACGACAGCCCCGAACACGCGCGAGCCTTGCTGACACTGGTTCGCGAGGCTGATGTTCCCTGCAAGTTCAATCTGATTCCGTTTAACCCTTTTCCAGCGTCGGGGCTTTTGCGCTCGAAGAACAATGTGGTCCAGGAGTTCGCTCGGATTTTGCTGGATGGTGGTCTTGTGACTACGGTTCGCAAAACGCGGGGGGATGATATCGACGCGGCGTGCGGACAGCTCGCCGGTGACGTCAAAGATCGCACGAATGTGAGCAACCGGATAAGCAAGCAACGCACGATCATGCTGCAGCAAATCGGTGAGCAAAAAAACTTCAATTGAAATGGGGCCCGCGATGACTGAAAGTAGGCAATCGACGGTGAAAGTCGCTGCACGTAAGCTCGCCCTTATGTTGGGGGGGGCTTTGGCGATTGCTGTGTTGGGTTTCCTTCAAGGCTGCTCATCCGCTCCCTCCATTTCACCGGGTACGGACATTGCAACCGATTCCGACGAGACGCCAGCCCGCAAGCGTGCCAAGATTCGATTGGAATTGGCGGCTGGCTACTACAGCAATGGTCAAACGCGGGTTGCGCTTGACGAGATCAAGCAGTCCATTGCTGCCGATCCGGGAATCTACGAAGCGCACAATTTGCGCGGTTTGATTTACATGCAACTCAATGATTTTGGGTTGGCAGATGAGAGCTTTAGGCGTGCGCTTCAGTTAAGCCCGCAGGCGGCAGCTGTTCAGCACAATTATGGTTGGATGCTCTGTCAGCAAGGGCGGATGCCAGAGGCCTACGCTAATTTTTCTGCAGCAATTAACAACCCCTTGTACCAAGAGCGCGCCAAATCGTGGATGGCGCTTGGCGTTTGTCAGAAAACTGCGGGCTTGCGAGACGAGGCACTGGTCAGTCTCACTCGGGCTCTCGAGCTGGAGCCGGGCAATCCGGTTGCAGGCTACAACTTGGCTCTGTTGTTTGTCCTGCGCGGAGATTTATCGAGAGCGCAATCTCAGATCCGTCGCGTGAATAACAGCGAGTTTGCGAATTCTGAGACGCTATGGCTGGGCGTAAAGATTGAGCGCAGGTTAGGGAACCGAGATTCTGCGGCCCAGTTGGGCACACAGTTGGCGAAAAGGTTCCCAGTATCTAAAGAGGCAAGTTTGCTTGAGCGAGGGGCGTTTGATGAGTGAAGCGGGTGGCGAGGCGGCAGAGCAGGGCAGTGTTGTGACCAACAATCTGCCCAGTGCCGGTGAAATGCTGCGCAATGCGCGCGAAGCGGCTGGGTTGCACATCGCTGCGCTTGCTGTTTCCATGAAGGTTCCAGTCAAGAAGTTGGAGGCGCTGGAGTCAGACCGGATAGATTTGTTGCCAGATGCGGTATTCGTGCGGGCTCTGGCCTCCAGTGTTTGTCGTGCGCTGAAAATTGATCCGGCCCCCATTCTTGAGCGCTTGCCGCATGTGGTGGCTCCCCAGTTTCAAGTGGCGGATCGAGGAATTAACGAGCCTTTTAAAGATCAACAAAATTGGGTCAAATCTTCGATGCTGGATATCGTGAAGAGACCGAGTGCATTGTTGGTACTTGGGCTGTTGACATGTGCGGTGTTGGTTTTTGCTATTCCAAGTGTGCAGTTGCCCGGCTGGCTCACCACTTCGGAGACTGAGCCCACAGAGCTGATGCCTCCTGCGGATTCAGTACCTGGCATGAGTGCACCAAAGCAAGAGTCCAACGATAAGGCGGCTAGCGTTGAAGTTGTTCCAAGTGCTGCTGTTCCCCCGCAAAACACGGCAAGTCAGGTAGCGGCAGTTGCGCCCGAGCCGATAGTTCCTGCCAGCGGTAGTCAAACCGGCGAGGATTTTTTACTCGTCCGTGCCAAGGGAACTACCTGGGTACAAGTGGTTGATGCCAATGGTGCGGTTTTATTGCGCAGGACATTGCAAGGTGGTACTACCACTGCAGTGAATGGAGTACCGCCTTTGGCAGTTGTTGTGGGTAAAGCAGACCTTGCAGAGGTCGAAGTTCGGGGTAAGCCGTTTGTGATGACGGATGTTTCAAAAGATAACGTTGCTCGTTTCGAGGTGAAGTAGTGGACCAAGGATTACCTATTGCATTAGCGCAGCCCTTGCCTCGCAGGAGTTTGCAGTCAGAGGTCAGGTGGGGCAGTCATGTCGTCACTGTGGGCGGCGCTGCTCCTGTGCGTATTCAATCCATGACGAATACCGATACCGAAGATGCGATCGGTACAGCGATTCAGGTGAAAGAGCTGGCAGCGGCGGGCTCAGAGCTAGTCCGAATCACGGTGAACACACCCGAAGCAGCCCAAGCAGTGCCTCATATTCGGGCGCAATTGGATCGTATGGGTGTCAATGTCCCGTTGATCGGTGACTTTCATTTCAACGGTCATCGGTTGTTGACTGACTACCCGGAATGTGCCGAGTCGTTGTCCAAGTATCGTATCAATCCCGGGAATGTGGGTAAGGGTGACAAACGTGACCGTCAGTTTGCACAAATGATCGAAGCGGCTATCCGTTGGGACAAGCCGATCAGAATCGGAGTGAACTGGGGTAGCTTGGATCAAGAGCTCTTGGCATCTTTGATGGATGAAAACAGCCGCAGGTCTCAGCCCTGGGATGCCAAGCAGGTCATGTATGAGGCCCTGATTACCTCGGCCATTACTTCCGCAGAGAAAGCCGAAGAGATCGGCTTGCCCGGGCATCAAATTATGTTGTCCTGCAAGGTCAGTGGTGTGTCCGATCTGGTCGCTGTGTATCGGGAGCTCGCCCGACGCTCAAAGTATGCGTTGCACCTGGGGTTGACCGAAGCCGGAATGGGCACCAAAGGTACGGTGGCCTCTGCCACGGCCTTGGGTATTCTTTTGCAAGAGGGCATTGGCGACACCATTCGTGTATCACTGACACCCGCTCCCGGTGAAGCGCGGACTCAGGAAGTGATCGTCGCTTCCGAGATCATTCAATCACTCGGTTTGCGTAAGTTTGTGCCCAGTGTTACGGCCTGTCCGGGTTGCGGCAGGACCACTAGCACCACATTCCAAGAGCTCACCAAGCAGATCGACGATTTTTTAAGAGATCAGATGCCTGTTTGGCGCAAAGAGTATCCTGGTGTCGAAAACATGAAGGTGGCCGTGATGGGCTGCATTGTCAACGGGCCAGGAGAGAGTAAGCACGCTGATATCGGCATCAGTCTTCCTGGCACTGGCGAGGCCCCCGCGGCCCCGGTTTACATCGACGGTGAAAAGAAAATGACCTTGCGCGGGGATTCCATCGCCAGCGAGTTCCAAACAGTTGTTGAGAATTACATCAAGGCGCGCTTCACGCCTCCATCCCCTCAAGCTTGAGAATTTATGTCAGAGAAAAATAGTCCACGCAAGGTGGACAAAATCGTTGCAGTCAAAGGCATGAACGATATTCTCCCGCCGCAATCTGCGTCGTGGGAAGCGCTGGAGTCATTGGTTCGCAACGTGATGCGCAGGTTTGCTTTTGAAAACATTCGCACCCCCATCGTCGAGCCCACCGCATTGTTTGTGCGTGGGCTAGGCGAAGTGACGGATATTGTTGAAAAGGAAATGTATTCATTCGAGGATCGCTTGAATGGTGAAGCGCTGACTTTGCGCCCTGAAAACACCGCAGGTGTTGTGCGCGCTGTGGTCGAGCATTCTTTGCTCTACAACGGTCCCAAACGCTTGTATTACATGGGCCCTATGTTCCGGCATGAACGCCCGCAGCGGGGTCGCTACCGTCAATTCCACCAGATCGGCGCCGAGGCCCTAGGTTTCGGCGGACCTGAGGTGGATGCAGAGGTCATCCTCATGGCGCACATGCTATGGCAAGAGCTGGGTCTGACAGGTATCGAGTTGCAGATCAACAGCTTAGGCCAGCCGGAGGAGCGACACCGGCATCGAGCGGCACTCATTGAGCATTTTGAGGCTCATATGGACGCTCTTGATGAGGAGGCCAAGCGCCGTTTGCACTTGAATCCACTGCGTCTGTTGGACTCCAAGAATCCTGCTATGCAGCCCGTGATTGAGGCCGCGCCCAAGTTGATTGATTTTCTTGGCAGCGCTTCCAAGGCACATTTAGATTCGGTCCTCCGACTCCTAGAAAGCCACGGTGTTCCTTACACCATCAATCCTCGCTTGGTCCGCGGTATGGACTATTACAACTTGACTGTTTTTGAGTTCGTGACAACCAAACTCGGATCACAGGGGACTGTCTGTGCCGGCGGTCGCTACGACTACTTGATTGAACAAATAGGCGGCAAGCCGGCTCCCGGCGTGGGCTGGGCCATGGGGGTCGAACGCGTCCTGGAGCTGATTCAAGAATCTGCGCGCCCACTTCCGACGCCTGTCTTGGATGTGTTTGCGGTCATTCTGGACTCTGACTATTTGCCGTCTGTGATGCCGGTTTTGTCGTCGCTGCGCCAGGCTGGTTTATCAGTACAGATGCAGGCCAGCACGCCAGAGGGCATGCCCAGTCTCAAGTCTCAATTCAAGCGTGCAGACAGTTCTGGGGCGCGCTACGCATTGGTATTCGGGCCCGATGAAATATCCTCGGGACAAGTCACTATCAAATCACTAAGAAACGCGGATGTTCCGCAAGTCACTATTGCGCTTACTGAACTGGCGCAATGGGCGTCGCATCAAGCGTCATAAGCATAAACAGGCACACCATGGCAAACCATTTAGATCTCGAAGAACAAGAGCAACTTGACCAGTTCAAGCATTTTTGGAAGCAGTACGGCAATGCAATCACTTGGGTGTTGATCGCAGTCCTCGGGAGCTTCGCCGCATGGAACGGATACCAGTGGTGGAATAAGCGCCAAGCGGAGCAAGCATCAGCAATGTATGAAGAGGTTGAACGTCTGATCGGAACAGGAGATCTGGTTGCGTCTACCCGTGCCTTTGATGATATGAAGCAACGCTTCCCTTCTGTTTTTTACACCCAGCAATCTGGTTTGAATTTGGCCAAAGTGGCCTATCTTTCCGGCAAGCCGGACGTAGCGAAAACTGCCTTGACTTGGGTTGCAGGTAGCAAGGCAGATGCCGGTCTTGCCGCTTTGGCTAAAGTGCGTCATGCGGGTCTGTTAATCGAGTCGAAAGAGTTTGATGAAGCGGGTAAGTTGTTGTCTACCGACTTTCCGTCCGAATTCGGCGGATTGGTCGCTGACAAACGAGGGGACTTGGCGCTATCTCAAGGAAAGAGTGACGATGCGGCCCAAAGATTTAATGAAGCGCTCAAGCTATTGCCCCAGCAAGACCAGTATCGGCGCTTGGTTGAGGTCAAACTCGCAGCGCTAGGCTCTACCGAAGCGAAGTGAAACGTATGGTCAAGCGGTATTCCCCTCTCAGTCTCACCATCGCGCTTATCAGTTGCGTGGTGTTGTCGGCCTGTTCTGGTCCGACCAAGCAAAAGCCAGCTGAGCTCGCGCCCTTGGTTCCCTCTTTGGGTGTCAAGAACGTCTGGAAGGGCGCCGTTGGTGAAGTTTCTTTTCCCTTGGAACTCAAAAGTTCAGGGAGCGAGATCTACTTGGCTACTACCGCGGGCTCGGTTGTTTCCTTAGACGGAGAAAGTGGTGCAGTGCGCGCAACCGGCAATGCCGGAGCAAGGATTTCTGCAGCCATTGGGGCCGGCGACGGACGTGTTGCGCTCACCACGGTCACGGGTGAGGTGGTTGTAATGCAGGGTGGCAAGTCTCTCTGGCGGCAGAATCTAGGTGCGGTGGCAATCACTCCGCCTTTGGTTGCCGGTGGGCGCGTGTTTGTGATGACACCTGATCGCACCCTGTCTGCCTTTGATGGCGAAACTGGAAAGCGGCTGTGGCAACAGCAGCGTGGCGCGGACACGCTGGTTTTGGATCGGCCGGGTGTTTTGTTTCCCGTCGGAGACACGTTGGTCGTCGGGCTCGGCGGTCGCCTCGTGGGACTCAATCCCAGTAACGGGAGCCAGAAATGGGATGTGCCTGTAGCACTGGGGCGCGGTACCAATGAGGTAGAGCGCTTGGTGGATGTTGTCTCCGGCATAAGCCGCAGGGGTGCCAGTGTCTGCGTCCGAGCTTACGCGAGCGCTGTGGCCTGCGTAGACACAGGGTCGGGTAAATCTGTGTGGTCCAAGACCGCCAATGGATTTACTGGCATTGGTGGCGGAGACACTGCGGTCTTTGGTTCTGAATCCGACGGTACGCTCATTGCGTGGAGTCGCAAGGACGGTGAGAGGCTTTGGCAATCCGATAAGTTCAAGTGGCGTGAGTTGGGCACTCCTGTCCTGTTGGGCTCTACACTCGTTGTCCCGGATAATGCAGGTCTGTTGCATCTGCTCTCTGCCGCAGATGGTGCGATAGTCGGGCGCCTTCAGCTCGACGGTTCGCCACTTGCCGCTACGCCAGTCCTTTCAGGCAATACCCTGGTCGCAGTGACTCAAAAGGGGGGCGTATTTGCCTTCCGTCCCGAATAAAAAAGGTCATTCATGAAGCCAGTTATCGCCCTCGTTGGTCGTCCCAACGTCGGTAAATCCACACTATTTAACCGCCTGACCAAAACGCGTGATGCGATCGTGGCCGACTTTGCGGGTCTTACCCGCGATCGCCACTATGGCAACGGCAAGCACGGCAAACACGAATTTATCGTCATTGATACCGGGGGCTTCGAGCCTGACGCCGGCAGTGGCATTTTTAAAGAAATGGCCAAACAAACGCGCCAAGCGGTTGCAGAGGCTGATGTTGTGGTGTTTGTGGTTGATGCGCGTGCCGGCTTGTCTGCGCAAGACCATGACATCGGGAACTATCTTCGTAAGCTGGGCAAACCTTGTCTGGTGATTGCGAATAAAGCAGAGGGCATGAAGGCCGGAGCCCAGCTCTCGGAGTTTTTTGAACTCGGGCTGGGTGAGGTCTATCCCGTCTCCGCAGCCCACGGTCAGGGCATGCGATCACTGATCGAACTGGCCCTCGATGCCTTGCATTTGGAGGAGCCCGAAGACGACCCAGAGGCGGCCGACCCCAGCATTATCAAACTCGCTGTTGCAGGCCGGCCGAATGTTGGTAAGTCGACGTTGATCAATACGTGGCTGGGTGAGGAGCGACTGGTTGCCTTTGACATGCCAGGTACCACTCGTGATGCCATCTCGGTACCCTTTGAGCGCAACGGGCAAAAGTTTGAACTCGTGGATACAGCCGGTCTTCGTCGCAAAGGGAAGGTCTTTGAAGCGATAGAGAAATTCTCAGTGGTGAAGACCCTGCAGGCCATCGAGTCCGCCAGTGTCGTGTTGCTGCTGATCGATGCCGAGCAGGGCGTGACAGATCAAGACGCCCATATTGCGGGATACATCCTAGAGTCGGGACGTGCGGTGGTTGTTGCTGTGAACAAATGGGATGCAGTGGATGAATATCAGCGCGAATTGGTAAAAAGATCCCTCGAAACCAGATTGGGGTTTTTGAAGTTCGCGTCTTTGCATCTGATCTCTGCCAAAAAACGGCAAGGGCTCGGTCCTGTATGGGATGCCATTGCCCAGGCCCACAAGGCCGCTAATTGCAAAATGCCGACGCCGGTGTTGACGCGTTTGTTGTTGGAAGCCGTTCAATTTCAAACGCCAAAGAAAACTGGTGCCTATCGCCCCAAGCTTCGTTATGCCCACCAAGGGGGGATGAATCCTCCCATCATCGTGGTGCACGGAAACTCACTGGAGCACGTCACAGAGGCTTACAAGCGCTTTTTGGAAGGTCGTTTCCGTAAGGAATTCAATCTTGTGGGTACGCCCCTGAGAATCGAAATGAAATCGTCGGCGAATCCTTTTGCTGATAAGGATTAAAGGGTTTCCTTACCCTTAAGAAGCGAATAGCTTGGCCAAATAGGCTCCGCACTTATGTGTGGTATCGTCAAACCCTCATCATTTTTGAACACGGAGAATATCGTGAGCAACAAAGGCCAACTCCTCCAAGACCCATTCCTGAACGCATTGCGTCGGGAGCATGTGCCGGTCTCCATTTATTTGGTAAACGGCATTAAGCTGCAGGGTCAAATCGAATCCTTTGATCAGTATGTTGTGCTCTTGCGCAACACGGTGACACAAATGGTTTACAAACACGCAATCTCTACGATTGTTCCAGGCCGCGCGGTGAATCTGTCTGCTGTCGCTGAGGATGCACCAGCTGCTTGAGGCCGGGTGTACGGGCCAAGTTCCGCTTGGCCCTTTTAACTTTTGAAAACTACTTCCGCTTTTGAGTAATTCGATGGACAGTCAATCGGCTCCGACTATTTTGGTGGGGGTCGATTTAGGTTTGCCCAATTTCGATGCCGAGTTGGAAGAGTTGGGTCTGCTCGCCCAAACCGCCGGTTTACAGCCGGTAGGGCGTGTGGTTTGCAAGCGCAGAGCACCGGATGCCGCCTTGTTCGTGGGGTCCGGCAAGGCAGAAGAAATCCGCCAGTTGGCTCTGCAAACGGGTGCGACCGAGATCCTTTTCGATCAAGCCCTGAGCCCCGGGCAGCAGCGCAACCTTGAGCGCCACATGCAGATGCCGGTCAATGACCGGACATTTTTGATCCTTGAGATTTTTGCTCAGCGGGCCAGAAGCCACGAGGGTAAGCTGCAGGTAGAGCTTGCCCGCTTGCAGTACCTGAGCACGCGTTTGGTGCGACGCTGGTCTCACTTGGAGCGTCAGCGCGGTGGTATCGGGACGCGCGGTGGTCCCGGAGAGACTCAGATTGAGCTGGATCGCCGGATGATCAGTGAGAACATCAAGCGAACCAAAGAGCGCCTGAGCAAGGTCAAGCGCCAACGACAAACCCAGCGGCGTCAGCGTGAAAGACGCGATGCTTTCAATATCTCCCTGATCGGCTATACGAATGCAGGCAAGTCAACGCTTTTCAATGCGTTGGTAAAAGCGCGTGCCTATGCCGCTGACCAACTGTTTGCTACGTTGGACACAACGACCAGACAGCTCTACCTTGGAGAGGCCGGGCGATCAGTGTCGCTGTCGGACACCGTCGGTTTTATTCGTGATTTGCCACACGGCTTGGTTGACGCATTTCAAGCGACTTTGCAAGAAGCCATTGACGCAGATTTGTTGCTGCACGTGGTCGATGCAGCGAACCCCGAGTTTGCCGAGCAAATAGCCCAGGTCCAGATGGTTTTGAAAGAAATCGGCGCGGCTGATATTCCGCAGCTTTTGGTATTCAATAAGGTGGATGCCATCGCGTTAGAGGCACAGCCTATTCGAATCGATGATTTTTATGAGATCGAAGGGGTTCAAACTCCGCGCCTATTTGTGAGTGCGCGGACGCTGGAGGGAATGCCCTTGCTACGTCAAAAGCTGGCTGAAATCGCGAAACCTGAGCCTGAATTGATCCAGAATTCGGCTATTCACCCTGAGCCCCTAGGGGATGAGACCTGAATTGGCACAATGCGCCTAACTGCACTTAAGAAAAAACCATGAAACTTACTGCGATCCGTACGAAAAACCGGGACTTCATGTCCTGGCTGCGCGTGGTTCTCAATCTCAACGATTCCCGTTGGGGGCGTGGAGACGACAAGCAAGAGCCACCAAGTACAGAAGGTGGCCCCAAGCCTGAGAGTGACATCGACAGACCGTCAAACCAACCGGGATCGTATGGGCGGCCCCCAAAGAATACCGCGCAGTCCGGCCCCCCTGACCTCGACGAGTTGTGGAGGGATTTCAATCGCAAACTTGGCGGCTTGTTTGGTGGCGGCCAGAAGCCGCCCGCAGGTAATGGTGGAGGCGGTGGATTTCAGCCAGATATGAAAAATGCCGGCATTGGCGCGGGATTGATCATTGGGGTTGTGGCGCTGATTTGGTTAGGCACTGGTTTTTTCATCGTGCAAGAAGGTCAGCAAGCGGTCATTACGCAGTTCGGCAAATACAAATCGACGGTGAACGCCGGTTTCAATTGGCGCTTGCCGTATCCGATTGAAAAGCACGAGTTGGTGTTTGTGAGCCAGATCCGTTCTGTGGATGTAGGGCGTGACGTGGTCATGAAAGCCACCGGGCTCAAAGAGTCCGCCATGCTGACGGAAGATGAGAACATTCTGGATATCAAGTTTGCAGTCCAGTACCGTTTGAGTGATGCCCGGGCTTTCTTATTTGAAAGCAAGAATCCGAGCGAGGCAGTGGTGCAAGCCGCAGAAACGTCTATCCGCGAGGTCATGGGCAAAATGAAGATGGACGCAGCACTCTCTGAAGAGCGCGACCAGATCGCACCGCGTGTGCGTGCATTGATGCAAACCATTCTGGACCGTTACAAGGTCGGTATTGAAGTGGTGGGTGTGAACCTGCAGCAGGGCGGTGTTCGTCCTCCCGAGCAAGTGCAGGCATCTTTTGACGACGTACTGAAGGCTGGCCAAGAGCGTGAGCGCGCCAAAAACGAAGCGCAGGCTTACGCCAACGACGTGATTCCGCGCGCTGTGGGTTCTGCCTCCCGACTCAAGGAAGAGGCGGATGCTTACAAAGCACGCGTTGTGGCTCAGGCCCAAGGTGATTCGCAGCGTTTCCGCTCGGTGTTTGCCGAGTACCAAAAGGCGCCTCAGGTCATGCGCGATCGCATGTACCTCGACACCATGCAACAGATCTACAGCAACGTAACCAAGGTGATTGTGGATTCAAAGCAGGGTTCCAACATGCTGTACCTGCCTTTGGACAAGGTCTTGCAAATGACAGGCTCGCAAGCTTCCGGTGACGGTCCTGCAGCGAACCCTGCCGCCGGTGGCGCTGCTCCTGCAGCACCCGCTGCAGCTACCGGTGCAACGATTACTCCAGACCCCCGTAGCCGTGATGCGGCCCGGACCCGCGAACGCGATGTGCGCTAGGACATGACTATGAACCGCATTGGATTGATTTTTTCTTCGCTATTGGTGCTTTTGGCACTGGCGAGCTCGACCTTGTTTGTGGTGGACCAGCGCCAGTTTGGTGTGGTCTATGCACTGGGCCAGATTAAAGACGTGATTACCGAGCCTGGTCTGAACTTCAAGCTGCCGCCACCATTTCAAAATGTGTCGTACATCGACAAGCGCTTGCTGACTCTCGACAGCACAGATGCGGAGCCGATGTTGACCGCTGAGAAGCAGCGCGTCGTCATCGACTGGTATGTGCGTTGGCGCATCACTGAGCCTTCGGAGTACATCCGCAATGTGGGCTTGAATGAAGGTGCTGGTGCCAGTCAGCTCAACCGTGTGGTGCGCAACGCATTCCAGGAAGAGATCAACAAACGCACCGTGAAAGAGCTGCTCTCGCTCAAGCGCGAAGATTTGATGGCAGACGTCAAGGCAGAAGTGCTCGACAAAGTCCGCGGTGCCAAGCCTTGGGGCGTAGATGTGGTGGATGTTCGCATCACCCGTGTGGACTACGTAGAGGCTATTACGGAATCGGTTTACCGCCGGATGGAGGCTGAGCGCAAACGCGTCGCCAACGAACTGCGCTCAACGGGTGCCGCCGAAGGCGAAAAAATCCGTGCTGACGCTGACCGTCAGCGTGAAATTACGATCGCCAATGCCTACCGCGATGCGCAGAAAATCAAAGGCGAGGGCGATGCAGAGGCCGCGCGCGTGTATGCCGAGTCGTTTGGTAAAGATCCGCAATTCGCACAGTTCTATCGCAGCCTCGAGGCCTACAAATCCACTTTCGCCAACAAGAGCGACGTGATGGTGCTGGATCCGAACGGTTCTGAATTCTTCAAAACCTTCCGCAATGGGGGCGGTAGCGCTCCAGCAGCCAAGAAGTAAACGTGAGTGGAGACACGTTGTGGGTAGCACTAGCCCTTGTGCTAGTGCTAGAAGGTTTGTTTCCTTTTGCGTCACCCCGCGGGTGGCGCAAGCTGTTTGAGCAGCTCTTGCAGTTGCAGGACGGACAGATCCGCTTCTATGGCTTGTGCAGCATCGTTGTGGGTTTAGTCAGCATTTGGTGGATGCTCTCCTGAAATTTAGGGCTCAAGGCCGGTAAAATCTCCGTTTTAACAGCCTCCCCTCAATTCCATGTCCGCTTGGGTCCTCCCGGATCACATTGCCGATGTACTGCCGTCCGAAGCACGTCACATCGAAGAAATACGTCGAGATCTCCTGGACATGGCCCGTTGCTATGGCTACGAGCTCGTGATGCCTCCGTTGCTGGAGCACTTGGAGTCTCTGCTGTCCGGTACCGGCAAAGCGCTGGATCTGCAGACCTTCAAGTTGGTGGATCAGCTCTCCGGTCGCACTATGGGCTTGCGGGCTGACACCACGCCGCAGGTTGCCCGGATTGATGCACATTTGCTGAACCGCCGCGGTGTTACCCGCTTGTGCTATTGCGGGCCGGTGTTGCATACGCTGCCTGCAGTGCCTCATGCCACCCGTGAGCCTTTGCAGTTCGGTGCGGAAATCTATGGTCACGCAGGCCTGGAGGCTGACCTCGAAATTTTGACCCTGGCTTTGGATAGCCTCAAGGCGAGCAAGGTAGGCAGCCTAACTGTGGACATGGCCGATGCGCGCATCGTCAGCAGCTTGCTTGCCGAGTCGGGTCTGAACAGCAGCCAACGTGCCGACGTTCTGGCTGCCCTTGCATCTAAAGACAGCAGTGCTTTGAGCGAACTCACAGCGGCTTGCCCAGCCCCTATTTCTGCGGCGCTCAAGTTGTTGGTGACGCTGTACGGCGGGGCCGGTGTGTTGGCGCAGGCCCGTGCAGCACTCCCTCAATTGCCCGGTGTGCTCGAGGCCCTTGACCATCTCGAATGGATGGCCGGTCACCTTGATGGTGTCAAAGTCACTTTTGATCTTGCGGATTTGCGTGGCTATGCGTATTACACCGGCATGCGTTTTTCCGTTTACGCCCAAGGTGCAAGTGATGCGTTGGCCCGTGGCGGGCGTTATGACGAAGTGGGCTCGGTCTTCGGTCGCAAGCGCCCGGCGGTCGGCTTCAGTCTGGATGTGAAAGTTCTAGCCCATGCGGCACAGGTGCGGCCACTGCGGGCTGCCATCCGTGCCCCATGGGGCGAGGCCACGGCCTTGCGAGCAGCGATTGCGGGTTTGCGCCAACAGGGTGAAACCGTAGTGTGTGTCCTCCCCGGGCACGAAAGTGAAGTCGATGAGTTCCATTGCGACCGTGAGCTGGTGCAAGCCGCTGGTCAGTGGGTCGTAACAGCAATTTAATCCTGAGCGAAATGAATACAACCAAAGGTCGAAATGTAGTGGTCGTCGGCACCCAGTGGGGTGATGAGGGCAAGGGAAAACTGGTCGATTGGCTCACCGAAAGCGCCCAAGGCGTGGTGCGCTTTCAAGGCGGACACAACGCGGGCCACACCCTGGTGATCAACGGTGTGAAAACCGCGTTGCACCTGATCCCCTCCGGCATCATGCGCCCCGGCGTCAAGTGCTACATCGGTAACGGTGTGGTGCTGTCGGCTGCCAAGTTGTTCGAGGAAATCGAAGGCCTGGAAAAGGCAGGCGTAGAGGTTCGCTCCCGCCTGCGTGTGAGCGAAGCCTGCCCGTTGATCCTTCCATTCCATGTGGCATTGGATGTCGCGCGGGAAGCCTTCCGTGAAAAAGGCGGTACCGCCAAGATCGGCACTACCGGTCGCGGTATTGGCCCGGCTTACGAAGACAAGATCGCACGCCGCGCGTTGCGTGTGCAGGATCTCAAGCACCCTGAGCGTTTTGCTGCCAAGCTGCGCGAGCTCCTCGATTTGCACAACCACGTTCTCGCGACCTACTTGGGGTCTGAGGCGTTTGACTTCGGTCCTCATCTGGCGCCCTTCATGGCCAACGGCCGGGTTCAGTTTGAACCCGTGTTCCAGCAAGCGATGGAACACGCGGCGCTGCTCAAAACCATGATTGCCGACGTGTCCCGCGAGTTGAACGAAGCCAATCTGGCTGGTGCCAATCTGCTGTTTGAAGGTGCTCAGGGCACCTTGCTGGATGTGGATCATGGCACCTACCCCTATGTGACTTCCAGCAACTGCGTCGCTGGCAATGCGGCGGCTGGCTCGGGCGTTGGTCCCGGCATGCTGCACTACATCCTGGGCATCACCAAGGCCTACTGCACCCGTGTCGGCGGCGGCCCGTTCCCCACCGAGTTGGATTGGGAAGTGCCCGGTACCCCCGGATACCACATGAGCACCATTGGCGCCGAAAAGGGCGTGACTACCGGTCGCTCACGCCGTTGCGGCTGGTTTGACGCGGCGTTGCTTAAGCGCTCCGCCCAGGTCAACGGTTTGTCGGGCTTGTGTATCACCAAGCTCGATGTGCTCGATGGCCTGAAAGAATTGATGCTCTGCACCGGGTACGAGGTGGACGGCGAAAAAATCGACATCTTGCCCATGGGCGCCGATGAGATTGAGCGCTGCAAACCCATCTACGAAGTGATGGAAGGTTGGAGTGACAGCACCGTGGGTGTGACCCAATACGACAAGCTGCCGGTAGCGGCCCGCTTGTATCTGCAGCGTATCGAACAAGTGACTGGCGTGCCGATTCACATGGTGTCTACCAGCCCGGACCGGGACCACACCATCATGATGCGCCACCCTTATTTGCCTGAGTAAGCTGTTTTATGCATTTTGTGCCTCTAGCCCACGTAAATACTGCGCAAGCAGCTATCCTTTTAGGAGCAATTTGATGTTGACTGAAGACGGTAAACACCTCTATGTAAGCTACGACGAGTACCACAACCTCATCGAAAAGCTGGCTATCAAGGTCTTCCAGTCCGGCTGGGAATTCGACACTATTTTGTGTCTGGCCCGCGGTGGCATGCGTCCTGGGGACATTCTTTCCCGGGTGTTTGACAAGCCTTTGGCCATCATGTCGACCAGCTCTTACCGCGCGGAAGCCGGCACCCAGCAAGGCAACCTTGATATCGCCCGCTACATCACCACGCCCAAGGGTGAGATCGCAGGCCGGGTGTTGCTGGTGGATGACTTGGCTGACTCCGGTCATACCCTGAATGCGGTGATTAACCAGCTGCGTAACAACTACGCCCCGATCACTGAGCTGCGTAGCGCGGTAATTTGGACCAAGGCCGTCAGCGTGTTCACACCTGACTACTCGGTCGAGTTTCTGCCGACCAACCCTTGGATTCACCAGCCGTTTGAGAGCTACGACTCTTTGCGTCCACAGCAGCTGATTCAAAAGTGGAGCGTTTGACGCATTGTTTGTTGCTGGCGTAGTTGCATGACCGACCGGATTACTCACCTCATTCACCATCCTTATCAGCCGCCGGCTGGTTTTGAGGCGCCCCAACCGGGTGTGTTCAAGGCCTCGACGGTTTTCTTCCCGAGCGTGGCTGCCATGCGCAGTCGCGAATGGAAAGACAAATCGGCGTATACCTACGGGCTGCATGGCACGCCCACCAGCTATGCGCTGGAGGAGCGCCTCGCCACCCTGGAGGGGGGCGACGAATGCCTGTTGGTTCCCAGTGGCCTGGCTGCACTGGGTTTGGTGGCCATGTCGCTGCTCAAAAGTGGCGATGAAGTGTTGGTTCCGGACAATGCGTATGGCCCCAACAAGGCCATCGTAGAAGGCGAGCTGCAAGGTTGGGGCATTACCCATCAGTACTACAACCCGATGGACCCGGAAGACTTGGAGGCCCAAATCTCCAGTCGTACCAAGCTGGTGTGGTTGGAGGCTGCAGGGTCCGTCAGCCTTGAGTTTCCCCATTTGGTGGAGATGGTGCGCATCTGCCAGCGGCGCCGGGTAAACACTGCACTCGACAACACCTGGGGCGCCGGCCTGGCGTTCTGCCCGTTTGATTTGGTGCCGGGTGCGGCGGAGCGGGTCAGCGTCGATATCTCGGCCCATGCACTGACCAAATACCCCAGCGGGGGTGGCGACGTCCTCATGGGCAGTGTGATCACCCGCAATCCGGGCCTGCACCTCAAGCTCAAGCTCACCCATATGCGGTTTGGAATCGGTGTGGGCATGAATGACGTGGAGATGGTGCTCCGCTCATTGCCGACCATCGACCTGCGGTACAAAGCCCACGATACCGCTACGCGTTCTCTGGCGGCCTGGGCACAGACCCAAGCCGAGTTTGTGCAAGTGCTGCATCCTGCATTACCGGAGTCGCCCGGTCATAGCTATTGGAAGGCGCTGACCGGAGGCGAGGTCGGCACCGCCGCTGGCCTGTTCAGTGTCATGCTGGATCCACGCTTCACCCAAGCCGAGGTGGATGCCTTCTGCGATGCGCTGCGCTTGTTCAAGCTGGGTTACAGCTGGGGCGGGCCTATCAGCTTGGTAGTGCCCTATGAGCTGGAAACCATGCGCTCCGGTTGGCCCGAGCATCTGCTGCGCGGCACGCTGGTTCGCTTTTCGGTTGGTCTGGAAGACGTGGCTGATCTACAAGCCGACATTGCACAGGCGCTCGAGGTATTGCGCTAACTGCGTGTTTTCCTGAGTAGGCAAGGCATGGAGGAGGGCGTACGCTGCTCCCATGACCTCGCCGCTTGATGCCGAACCGGCACCCTACATTCCACCGCCGTCTGAGGCGCCCCGCAAGTCTGTGGCGACCTTGGCATGGGGCGAACCCTTGCAATGGTTGTTGCGCGGTCTGCAGGACATGCAGGCCCATCCCGGAATCGCCTTGTTTTATGGCGTCGCATTCACCACCATGGCCTTGGTGCTGGGTGCCGTATTCCGCAGCAGCCCCGAATACACCATGACGATCGCTTCGGGCTGCTTGCTGGTCGGCCCCTTTCTAGCTATGGGCTTGTATGAAGTCAGTCGCCGGCGTGAGGCGGGTACACCCGCCTCCTTGGGTGGCTCCATCACCTGCTGGGACCAGCATCTGGGCAGTATGGCGATGCTGGTTCTTGTGTTGATTGTGCTGGAGCTGCTGTGGGGGCGAGCCTCTTTGGTGGTGTTTGCCGTGTTTTTCAACACCGGCATGCCATCGACGACAGGCGTAGTCCAAGCGGTGTTCAACCCGGACAATCTCGAGTTCGTGCTGGCTTATGGGGTTGTCGGTGGCGGGTTCGCCTTGCTGGTGTTCGCCTTGAGCGTTGTGTCCATTCCCATGATTCTTGACCGCGACACCGATGCGGTGTTTGCTGCGATCACCAGCATCGAGGTGTTTCTGTGTAACCTGGGCGTCATGCTGTGGTGGGGGGCCTTGCTCAGCGGTTTGTTGGTGGGGGCGCTGATGCTTCCGTGGCATGCGGGCTTGTTGGTCGTGGGGCCCTTGTTGGGCCATGCAACATGGCATGCCTATCGTGCGTCGGTGCAGTGGCCGGGGCAGGAAAGCCCGAGTGATAGCCTCGAAAACAGCAGCCCGCCTGCGTGAGCGCAGGCCGAGGTGGTAAAGTGGCTCCAATTAACGAAAGCACACTTTGGCAACACCCAACTACGGATACGAAAAACGTCAGAAAGAACTGGCTAAAAAGAAGAAAAAGAGGAAAAGCTCAAGCAGAAAGCCGAGCGCAAGACAGGTGATGAGCCTGAGTTAACGCCCAACGAGGCTGCTGAATTGGCCGCTGCTGATGGTGCAGCTCCTAGCGCCGAAACTCCAGCGGCTTGAGTTTGGCGGCATCGCCGCCCGATCCCGGACAACCTCCCCAAGTGCACGTCATTTGAGGAGGTTTTTTATTGCCGGCCACATGGTGTTCAGAATCGTGGGGTGTGCTTCTTCCCGCGGGTGAATCCGGTCCGCTTGAAACATGGCCGCAGCGTTGGGGCCGTCGGCCACGCCTTTGAGTAAAAACGGCACCAAGGCCGCCTTGGTGCTCTTGGCAACCGTGGCAAAGGTCTCGCTGAATCGTTTGGTGTAGTCCTGCCCGTAGTTGGGCGGCACCTGCATCCCTGCCAATAAAACTTTGGCGCCCGCCTGTTGGGCTGCGCGCGTCATTGCGGTCAGGTTGTCCTGGGTCATGGTGAGGGGCAGGCCGCGCAATGCGTCATTTCCCCCTAACTCGATAACCACCACGGTAGGTTTGTGCTGGGCCAACAGCGCCGGCAGGCGCGAGCGCCCTCCGGAGGTGGTGTCGCCGCTGATGCTGGCGTTCACCACGGTCGCGGCCAGCTTTTCCTGACCCAAGCGCTGCTCCAGGAGTGCCACCCAGCCGGTGCCGCGTTTGAGGCCATATTCGGCACTCAAGGAGTCGCCCACAATCAGGATCTTGGCGCCGTTGGCTGCCCGGGGTGCCGCATCCTTTGCCATCGCCGGGTTTAGCCCTGCAAAAGAGGCCAGAATGAGTACCGCGATACAGTGTCTACGAACTAGAGAGAGCCCCATGAGTGATTCTGTCAAACGCAGTTTCGATTTGATACAGCTGTCGAACGCAAACGCGGCGTGGATTTGATACACCGTTGTGTGGGGCGATTGTCTGTTTTGTCTTTGCTTGTCTTTCAAGCAGTCAGTGGCTCGCCACTGACTGCTTGGCGCCCTTAGGCTGCCTGTTCCTCCTGTGTATCAAGGTGACTGCGTTTTCGTTTGAGTAGGGTATTGCTGCTGGCGGCAATCACACCGGCACGCCGCTTATCTTTCAGGCGATAGGAGTCTCCTGAAATCGGGACCACATGGGCGTGGTGGAGCAGTCGGTCAAGTAGCGCCGCTGTCAGCGTGGCATCGTCTGCAAACGTCTGGTCCCATTGCCCAAACGGCAGATTGGAGGTCAGGATGAGACTTCCCACTTCATAGCGTTTGGCAATGACTTGGAACAGAAGATTCGCCTGTTCCCGATTCATGGGAAGGTACCCGACCTCGTCAATGATCAACAGCCGGTAGGGACGCACGATGCGTTTGATAGCCTCTTCCAGGGTGTTCTGCCGTAGTGCCGTGCTCAGTGTCATCAGCAGATCTGCCGCCGTGATGAAACGCGTCTTGATTCCAGCCTGGGTTGCCCTGTAGCCCAAGGCGATGGCCAAGTGGGTTTTGCCCACCCCACTGGCGCCCAGCAAGACCACGTTCTCGCTGCGCTCCACGAAGGCCAGACTGCCAAGCTCCTGTACCAGGGGTTTGGGCACGCCGCTGGCAAACTGGAAGTCAAACTCATCAAGCGTCTTGATGGCGGGGAAGCCCGCTATGCGCGTGAGCATGGCGCGTGTTCTCTCCACTCTGGCTAGAGCCTCGCCACGCAAGGCTTGCTCCAGGAACTCCAGGTACCCCAGCTCTTTCTTGGCCGCCATTTGCCCCAAGTGGGCAAGCTGATCGGGTAAGTTGAGCAGGCGCAGCTGATCACACAGTTCACGCAGTCTTTCCATTTGCAGGCTCATGGTCGTCCTCCTGCTGAGGCTTGGTTGTGCACCAGCGTGTCATACATCGCCAGAGGATGCTGCAGGCCTCGCCATGCCGCGGCTGGAATTGGCCGGACTGCTGCGCCGCTACCGGTGACTTTTTGCAATTGACGCACTGTTCGCCCACTGTAGGCGCTGGGGATGGCCAGCAGATGTGTGCGCTCCTGTTGCAAAGCCAGTGCCGGCACACACCCAGTGGTTCCGTGGATCCGCACATTGGCAACGTCACGCAGCCAGGTGCGCATTTCCCGATTGGCTGTGTCCGCGTCCACCACCAAGCATTGCTGCTTCATACTCGCCACCAATGGCACCCAGAAGCTGCGCCGGATGTAGCCATTCATGCGTTCGACTTTGCCCTTGGTCTTGGCCCGATAGGGCTTGCACACCCGCGGCACAAAGCCATGGTGGTGCGCAAAGTCAGCAAAGGCACCCTGGAACTGGTGCAGGTTCTTGCCGTAGGCGTCACGCTTGAGGATGACGGTCTTCATGTTGTCGTACAGCACTTCACGGGTGACTCCACCAAAGCTCTCGAACGCCCTGACATGGCACGCCAGTAGTGTCTCCAGCTTCATGTCTGTGACAAACTCCGCGAAGGTCGCCCGGCTGTGGCCAAGCGTTGCCACAAACGCCGCCAACATGCCGTCTTTATGCCCAGACTTGCGGAACTCGATCCAGTCCATCTGCATTTGCTCACCGGGCTGGGTCTCGAACCGCACAACCGGATCCGGGCGCGCCTGTGGACGCAACTCCTTGAGGTACTCCTGCAGGATGCGCACGGAGCCCGTATACCCCTGTGCGGCAATCTCACGCTGCAGCACCGTTGCGGGAATCCAATCAGGCTTGGCCGCCTGAATACGTCCAGCCAAGTAGTCCTTGAATGGATCGAGCTTGCTTTTACGTTCCGGCAGTTTCTTCATGGCCGGCGGACCGCCCTCCAAATACTTACGCACCGTGTTGACTGCCATTCCAGTTTGCGCCGATATCTCGCGCAAGCTCAGCCTGTGCTTCCTTAAAACCTTGAGTTCCATGTACTCCTCGTTCGTAATCATTGCCAGTCCCATCCATGGTTCGGATGGCTTGGCACGTTAGTCGAGGTGTATCAATTCCTCACCGCGTTTGCGTGTCATTTTCATACTGCGCGTGACAATTCCATTATTTCGGTTGAGCATGTTTTCAAGGCGGTGACTGATTCCACCGGCACGCTGGAGATCCTGCGTGACATCGATTTTGCACTCAATACCCGTGAGACCGCAGCCATTGTGGGGGCATCGGGTTCCGGCAAGAGCACCTTGCTCTCCATCATTGCGGGCTTGGATACACCGACCGGCGGCACCGTGCGGGTCGCCGGGCAAGACATTTTTGCGCTGGATGAAGACGCCCGTGCTGCACTGCGCGCCCGCCAGGTGGGTTTTGTGTTTCAGAGCTTTCAGTTGCTGGGTAACCTCACCGCGCTGGAGAACGTCATGCTACCGTTGGAGCTCGATGGCCGTAAAGACGCCCGATCTGCGGCAACCGAAATGCTCTCACGCGTAGGCCTGTCGCAGCGCTTGAACTCTTACCCCAAGGTCCTGTCCGGCGGCGAACAGCAGCGGGTGGCGCTGGCCCGTGCGTTTGTAGTCAAGCCCGCAGTCTTGCTGGCCGACGAACCCACCGGCAGTCTGGATTTCGCCACCGGCGAAAAAATCATGGAGCTGATGTTCGACCTCAACCGCGAGCAGGGCACCACACTGGTCTTGGTGACGCACGACCGCAGCATTGCAGCCCGCTGTGACCGGCGGATTTTGATCGAAGCCGGCCGGGTCGTTCCTGAGGCGGTGGCCGCCTGATGGGCGGACTTTGCGCCGACACGCCCGCCGCGTAAGCGCCTACGCCGGCAGCCGTTTGCTATAAAAAATATAGCTAATTGCGCAGATCAAACGTGCGCTAGAGCCCGATTTTCCTTAAATGTCCCCTTGGGGGATCTCGATAGACACCACCGTGCCTGACTGCGGTGTGCTTTCAATGCTGAGTCGGGCCTTGTGCAGGTCTGCAATCAATTTGGCGGTGCTCAAACCTAGCCCGAAGCCGGGGTGTTTGCCCGAACTGTCTGCCCGGTAGAAGCGCTCGAAGATGTGCTGTTGCACCTCGTGGGTCATGCCTTGGCCGTGGTCTTGCACGCGTATCCGTACACCACCCGGGTTTTCAGCGTCGTCGTTCAGCGGCCCTACGGTCAGGGTGACCTGCGTGCCCTGTGGGCTAAAGGCATAGGCGTTATGCAGCAACTCGTTGACTGCCGTGGTGATCGCGACCGGGTCAACACGGCACCAAGGGATCGGGTCGTGGTGGACCAGCACCGGCGGCTCACGCCCATCGGGCAGGTCGAGAAGGCGCGCGGCAGTGGCACACAGGGCTCCGAGGTCGGTGTTGCGGGTGCGCTTCACATCGAGGCCGTTCAGATCCATCTCTGACAAGTCCAGCATGCGCTGCAGCAATTGGTTCAGGCCCTGGGACTTGCGCAAGATGTGCTGGCCCATCTCTTTCGCCATGGCGGCACTTTGCTCACGCGTGGCCAGCAGGTCTGCGTAACCGTGGATCACCGTCAGTGGAGTGCGAATTTCGTGGGCGGCAAACGACATGAATTGCGACTTGGAGCGTTCGAGTTGTACCTCCGGCGTGGTGTCGTGCAGCAGCACGATAGTGCTCAGCTGGGGGTCTTCAAACGCATGGATGCGCATGTCCAGGTAGCGGGCAGGCAAGTCCGCTCGGGCCGGTATCAGATCCCGGTACACATGGTGTTGCTTGTGGTTGCGCACGCTGAGCATGCTCTGGGTGACGGACAGCGCCTGGGCCTGGGCCAGTTGAAAATTGCGCCCGATATGGCGTGCCACCGTGACATAGCTCTGCCGGTCCTCGCCGGCGGGCAGGGCGATCAGCTCAAACCCTTTGTCATTGCCTAGTACCAGCAGGCCGTCAGCATCAAAGCCCATGTAGCCCTGATTGGTAGCCTCGAGTACCGATCGCAGTTGCACCGATTGCTGCTCCAGGCGCAGGTTGGTGTGCTGCAGCGCGGCGTCTGTGGCCTGCAATTCCCGGGTGCGCCTTTCAACCGCAAGGGTGAGCAACTGGGTAGAGCCACTGAGCACTAAGCTGGCTGCGAGCGTCACCCAGGTGAAAAAGATGCCCACCGCCATCGCAAGAAACGGGGTTTTGCTGAGTTGCTGACGCCAGAAGTGCCCACTGGGTTGGGCCTCGAAGCGGTATTGGCGGTCGCTGAACGACAGCACCTCGGCACTGGGCCCCGGTGCCGGTAGCGCCAATAAGGGCCAGGTGTGCAAGGGGTTGCGGATGGGCAGCGCCAGCACGGCGCTGTCTTCAAAAAGAAGTTGACCGTTGGCAGAGGGCGTTTGGTCGACAAAGCGGTAGGCCACCACTTCCGGGCCGTTTGCGCCGCCATCCGGCACCCTGAATTGGCTAAATCGCAGCGCGGCAATCACGCTGCCCACCAGGCTTTCCATGCGCAACACCGCCACAGCAAAGCCGACCGGCAAGCGCGTGCCGGCCCCGGGTGCCGCGTCGTACAGTGGGCTCAGGTACAGCGCACCCCATGACTTGCCGTGTTCTTGGGCGAGCTGAACCCGGGCCGTTGTGGCAGGCCGGCCTGTGGCAATCGCCTGGTCGATGGCGTCGCGGCGCACCGGGTTGGCATGGATATTCAAACCTAGCGCTGGTCGGTTGAGCTCGAGCGGGGCGATGTGCTCCACTGCCACATAGAAAGCTGCCTGCACGCTGGGCACCAGAGTGCCCTCTGCCGTGCGATCCCGCAAACCGGCGTCCGGGCCATAGGCCTTGCGAAGGCGCGCCTCGAACGGCGCTCGGTCAGCATCGGCAATCAGCGGGTTCCAGCTCAGGGCCTGCACATGGGGGGAGCCGGTGCGGATGGCGGCTGCCATGTCCGCAAAATCGTCGGGTTGCGTCCGCAAGCTGGTTCGCAAATGGCTTTGCAAGATACCTACAGAGGTTTCGACACTGTGCAAATCGGTGGTGATACGTTGGGCTAGGGCGGTGTTGGAGTCTTGCAAGCGGGCCAAGGTCAACCGCTCATCGGTCCACAGCGCCCGGGCGGTGAGTGCCAGTGTCAAGCCGGCGGCTAATCCCACCAAGAAGGTGACGCGCCATTTGCGCGCTTCGCGCCAGCTGTCATCCTGGAGCCAAAGAATGGTCATGGGCAACACAATCGCAATGCCCGCCCATTCAGGCAACAACAGGGCAGCCGCCTGCAGGCCCCAGTGGCTGACCGAGGGGGCGGTGGGCAGAAAGACCAGACCCAGCAGATAAACCCCGGTGCCGATACCGGCACCCAGCAAGCCAGCGCCGGCAATCTGCATGCTCTTGCGCAAACGACGCAATTTGCTGGGCAAAATTTGCAGGATCAGCACCGCCAGCCTTGCCACTTCGGTCTGGATCACCAGCGCGGTGGCCCCCAACGCCGCCAGCCAGAGTGCTTGGTGATCCGGGTTGCCGTCGTTCAGGCACAAGTCCCAGGCAAAGCGAGCGAGCCACAGGCCGGGCAACACTTGGCGACCGCACATCAGCGCACCCGCTACCGCCACCCCCGCTGCCGCTGAGCCCGCAACCGGGAGGGGATGCGGCAGCGCAAACAGCAGGTGCATGAGCACCGCTACCACCAAGTAGCTCAATGCGCACACACCATTGGCGGCCCAGGGGGGCAAACCCATGAGCCAAGCAGCGGGCTTACTCACCGTGAGCGCGGAGATGTCGGAGTAGGGCATGGATTTTGTTTTAAATTTTTATCACATTAAAACATTTTAAATAATAAAAATGAATCTTTTTCTGTTGAAATTCTGCGGGTCTGGTCGGAGCGTCAGGCGGCGATGCGAAGGCATTCGGGCGCCACCCCCGATAATCGGGGGATGTCATCTCCCAAAGTTCTATTCGGCTTTCACGCCGTCGGTGTGCGTTTGAAGACCGCGCCCAAGTCCATCGTTGAAATTTATTACGAGCCCACCCGCCGTGATGCCCGCATGCGCCAGTTTCTGGAGCGGGTGGCTGAGGCAGGCGTGCGTGTGATTGAAGCCGATGGCATGCGCCTGGCCAAACTCGCCGGCAGCCACGGCCACCAAGGTGTAGCCGCGCGGGTGCATGAGCTCAAACAAGTGCATTCGCTGGATGAACTGCTCGAAAACCTCGAAGCCGCCAACGCCGAACTCCCGCCGGAGCAACGTACCCAGCCCCTGATTTTGGTACTGGACGGCGTGACAGACCCCCACAACCTGGGTGCCTGCCTGCGGGTGGCTGATGGCGCCGGCGCCCACTGCGTGATTGCCCCCAAGGACCACGCCGCCGGCATCAACGCCACGGTCGCCAAGGTCGCCAGTGGAGCCGCCGAGACGGTGCCTTACTTCATGGTGACCAACCTGGCGCGCACGCTCAATGAGCTCAAGGAGCGCAACATCTGGATCATCGGCACCAGCGACCAGGCCCCCAGCAACCTGTACCAGGCCGATCTCAAAGGTCCGGTGGCTCTGGTGCTGGGTGCCGAGGGCGACGGCATGCGCCAGCTCACCGCCAAGACGTGCGACCAGTTGGTCAGCATTCCGATGCAAGGCGCGGTAGAGAGCCTGAATGTGTCCGTGGCCAGCGGCGTGTGCTTGTACGAGGCGCTGCGTCAGCGCTCTGTGGCAGCCCCTGCATTTTCTAAACCGGGAGTGTGACGATGTTTGCTACTAAATTGAGAGCAGCTTGCGCAGTTTTAATGGGCGCTGCGCTCTTATTTGGCTTGGCCGCCTGTACCCAGGAGCAACAAAACAAGCTGGGTCGCGAGATCCAGAACTGGACCGGCACCAATGGCGTGTTGGAGTTCTACGCCGGGGACAAGCTGGTGCGTCGTTTCATCAAAATCGACAAGCTCAGTACCGCCATGGGAACCGACGACGGCAAGCCACGGCCTTACCGCTTTGGCTATGGGGTGCTGGACGAAAACCTGAACTTCATCGCGGACAGCGGCGAGAAGAAGGTGTATTTTGAAATCAGCGACTACGGCTCCAACTACCTGTTCTTTGAGAACCCGCGCTAAATCCAGCCCATCCACCCGGCTATGGCACCTGCACCCAGCAGCCATAGCAAGTGGATCTTGGTTTTCCACACCAGGAGGGTGCTCACCGCCGTGACGGCCCATAGCGCCAGGTGGTGGGTGTCGGCTTTGTGGTTGGCCGCCAGAATCCAGCCGGTGGCCACCAGCAGCGCAATGACCAGGGGCGCCATGCCCTGCTTGAAGGCGCGCACGGCGCGCAGCTCCCGGTTGCGGTGACCCCATCGGGATGCTGTGAACGTGAGGATGCTGCTGGGCAGCATGATGCCCAGCATCGACAAAAATACGCCCAGCATGGCCAAGCCCAAGCCATACCAGCCGGCGCCGAGGCCGCCTGCGGCGTTAAGGCCGATAGTCCAGCCCAATAGCGGCACAAACAAAATATTGGGCCCCGGCGCCGCTTGTGCGAGCGCAATGCTGTTGCTGAACTGCTCGGCGTCCAGCCAACCCTTCTCGACCACCAGAAAGCGCTGCATATCCGGTGCCGTGGTGATCGCACCGCCCACCGCAAGTAGCGAGAGCGAGGCGAAGTGCGTGAAGAGCTCGAACCACTGGGCAGCAGTCAGGGTGATGCTCATGAGGCCTCCTTTTGGGCCGTCAGACGGCCTAGGCATCGGTAGGCCCAGATGCATCCCCAGCCGCCCAAGCCCAGCAAGACCCAAATAAGCGGTACGCGCAGCAAGGCCACGGCTATAAAGGTGGCCGCCATTAATGCAAGGCAAGCGCCGAGGCCCATGACATTGCTTTTGAGGGCCGGCACCAGGCGCAGGCCGGCGGCGATGATGAGTCCGGCCGCTACCGCGCCCATGCCGCGCAGTGCGCCTTGGGCTTGCGGGTTATCGGCCACACCGGCAAAGGCGGCGGCCAGTATCAGCACCAGAACCAGCGGAAAGCTCAGCATGCCCGCCACACCGGCCAGCGCGCCGCGCCACCCGAAGTAGCGGTCGCCCAGCATCAGCGAGAGGTTCACCACATTGGGGCCGGGCAGGATCTGGGCCACGGCCCAGTCTTCCACAAACTCTTCGGCGGTAAGCCATTGTTTGCGATCGACCAGTTCGCGCTGGGCGACTGCGAGCACGCCGCCAAAACCCTGTAAGGCGAGCAGCGAGAAAGAAACAAACAGATCCGTTTTAGAGCGGGGTGCCGCGCGCGAGGTGGGGCTTGGGGTGGTGGTCGGGCTGGGCGGCATGCAGGCGGGTTAGGTGGGTTGCCCCACCACAGTGAACTGGGAGCTATTGTCGCGCAGCCACTGTTCCGATCGGGCGCCATCCTGCTGGCCCGGGTGAAAGTCTTCGCGCAAATACTCGCGCCATTGCGCGCGGTTGCTGCGGATAAGCCCCCGGGCGCCAAACAAAAAGCTGGCAGCACTGCGCCAGGTACTCCAGCGGAACAAGGCCTTGTCGTGCCAGAGGTTGCGCACGGTTTGCCGCGCCACATCACTGAAAAAGGTGATCGTGATGTAGCGGAACAGGCGCAGCCGCCATTCATGGTTGCCACCGATCGCGTGGTACACATCAAACGCGGTGCTGCGGTGTTCACTTTCTTCAGCGCTGTGCCAGAGCCACAGGGTTTTGAGGCGCTCTTCGCTGCCCTCCAGGGCCTCGGGGTGGCTCAGCATCCAGTCGGCAAAGATGGCCGTCAGATGCTCGGTGGCCGCCGTGGCCGCCACATGGATGCGAACATCGCGGTGGGCATTGGCCTCCAAGCGCCGGGTGGCGCGCCGCTCCAGCGCATTGTCAAAACCCTGCTGGGTCAGTTGCGCATTGAATAGGCTGTGGATGCGGCGGTGGGTGGCCTCTTGGCCCACAAAGCCCTGCACCTCGGTGGCAAAACGTGCACGCTCGTCCTCGGGCAGGGTTTTGAGGCCGGCGCGGACCGAGTCCATAAAGTACTGCTCACCCAGCGGGAAGCTCATGGACAGCGCATTAAAAAACGCACTGCGAAATGCGTCGCCCCCATTCCAGCGCACCGCAAACGGGGTGTTGAGGTCGATCAGAATTCTGCGGACAGTCAGGTCGGTCATACGGTGGCTTCAGAGGGTGTGGGTTGTGCGGGCAAGTCGTGGAGCTGGGTGGCCACCCAGTCCATCACGGCAGGTGTGCTCACCATTTGCACATGGCCGATGGCGTCGAACACCACCGGCTTCACACCGGGCAAGACCTGTGCCCGCTGGGGAAACACAATGTTGTCTTGCGGGGTGAGCGCAATCCGGATCAAGGCGCGCCGATCAGGGGTTTCAGATTCCGCCAGGCCTTGCAGCCAGGCGCTGTCAAACAGCATTTGGCGGCCGTTGAGGGTCGTGGCCTTTTTGGCGGCTTTGGTGCCGGCATGGGGCGTTCCCAACGTCAGGACACGGGCCACCCGCTCACTGCCGTGTTGCCGCATCCAAGCCCGAATCGCCAGACCGCCCATGCTGTGGCCGACCAAGGCCACCTGTGTTTGGCCGCTGTGCTGCAACAGGTGTTGAACTGACTTCTCGATGTGGGCCGCATAGTGGTCTATGGAGACAAACAAAGGCTCCAGATTGATCGCCAGCACGGTGTGCCCTTGGGCCTGCAGGCGGGGGGCTATATCGTCCCAGAGCCGGTGATTGCACAAGTAGCCATGCACCAGCAGCACCGGCACCCGAGTGGGGCCCGGGTCTGCAGGCAACAGGGGCGGGCGCTTGTCAGCCCAGGGTTGGCGCAGCACAAAGGTGCGGAAGTTGGCAACGGTCTCGCCCCACCAGGCCCGGTAAAACGCGCCGGCCGGTTCCGCCGGGGCGCGGCTCTTCAACATGGTGTACGCCGTGCTCAGCACCACGGCCAGCCATGGCAAAAGCACAGTGGCAATGAGCATATCGCCCGTAGCTCCATGCCAGAGCATGGCCAGACCCACGCCGGCAATCACCAAAGCGAGTAAAAAACGTTGCAGCAGTTTGGCGAGCATGGGTAGGTGGTTTTACGGTTGTCAGTACACCGGCTCGAAGCGCCGGATGGCGGCGCGCACATCATCGCTCAAGGCAAAACCGCCTCCGAATTGTGTGGCCAAAGCGGCCGCCCGAGTCTCAAATGTGTCGATGCCCATGCCATAGATGAACTGCATGGCGCCACCGGTCCACGCCGGGAAGCCGATGCCGAAGATTGAACCGATGTTGGCATCGTGCACGCTGGTCAGCACGCCCTCGACCAGGCAGCGCGCTGTCTCCACCGCTTGGCGGTAGAGAAGACGATCCTTGAGGTCGGTGATGTTCCAAGAGACGTCGGGCTTTTCAAACAGGCCTTTGAGTTCGGGCCAGAGGAACTTCTTGGCACCTTTCTCAGAAGGGTATTCGTAAAAGCCTGCACCACCGGCGCGGCCGGGGCGGTTGTGCTGCTTCACCATTTTCTCGACCACGAGTTCACCAGGTGTGGCGACGTAGGTCTTGCCCTCGGCCTCAAAGTCCTTTTTGGTCTGGTCCATCACGTGCAGGCTCAAGGTGAGGGCGGTTTCGTCCAGCACGGCCAATGGGCCCACCGGCATGCCGGCCTGTATGCCTGCGTTCTCGATCGCCGCAGCGGGAATGCCTTCACCCAGCATGGCCGCACCTTCCATCACAAAGGTACCGAACACGCGGCTGGTGAAGAAGCCCCGCGAGTCGTTCACTACGATGGGGAACTTGCCCAGTGCCTGCACGTAGTCAAAAGCGCGGGCCACGGTCTCATCGTCCGTGGATTTGCCTTTGATGATTTCGACCAGCTTCATCTTGTCGACCGGGCTGAAAAAGTGGATGCCGATGAATTTCTCGGGTTTGGCGCTCGCTTTGGCCAGACCAGTAATCGGCAAGGTAGATGTGTTGGACGCAAAAAATCCACCCGGTGCCAAAAGCGGCTCGGCCTCTTGGGTGACCTTGGCTTTGAGTTCGCGGTTCTCAAATACGGCCTCGATGATCAAGTCGCAGCCTTGCAGGTCCGCCACGCTGCCGGTGGGGTGGATCAGGTCGAGGATCTGTTGCTGGGCCTCGGCTTTCATGCGGCCCTTGTCGACACGGCCTTGGGTGATTTTGGCGCTGTAGCTCTTGCCGAGGTCGGCCTTTTCCTGGCTTACGTCTTTGAGCACGGTGGCGATGCCTTTGCTGGCCTGGCTGTAGGCAATGCCGGCACCCATCATGCCGGCTCCCAGCAGGCCCACTTTGGTGGGTTTGAAGCGGGGCACGCCAGCCGGGCGGCTCTGGCCGCTCTTGATGGCGTTCAGGTTGAAGAAGAAGGTGTTGATCATGGCCTTGGCCTGTGGGCCGGACATGAGCTTGGCCAGGTACCGGCTTTCAATGCGCAACGCGGTGTCGAGGTCCACCTGCAAGCCCTCGACCATGCAGGCGATGATGGCTTCGGGCGCGGGGTACAGGCCCCGGGTGTTTTTCTTGATGACCGCGGGCGCAATCGGCAACATGCCTGCCACTGCCGGGCTGCTGGGCAAGCCGCCGGGCACTTTGTAGCCCTTGGCCTCCCAGGGGTGTTGGGCTGTCGGGTTGGCGGTAATCCAAGCCAAAGCCTTGGCGCGCATCTCGCCTGCGGCGTCGGGGCCGGGCGCTACCAGCTCGTGCACTAGCCCCAGGCCTTTGGCCTCGGTGGGGTTGAAGGTTTTGCCTTCCACCAAATAAGGCTGTGCGCCCATCAGCCCCAGGTGGCGCGTCATCTTGGTCACGCCACTGGCACCGGGCAGCAAGCCCAAGGTGACTTCGGGCAGGCCGAACTGGGTTTTGCGGTCGTCCACGGCGATGCGGTAGTGGCCCACCAGCGCCACCTCCCAGCCGCCGCCCAAAGCCGTGCCGTTGAGCAGGCTGACCACGGGCTTGCCCAGGGTCTCAATGGTGCGGAAGTTGCGCTTCACCCGCTCTATTTCTTCAAAGATGCGCGGCGCATCCGCCGGGGTCAGGCGCATGGCCGCTTTGAGGTCCGCGCCGGCGAAGAAGGTGCTTTTGGCAGACGCCAGCAGGATGCCGGTGATGCTGTCTTTGTCCTGCAGCACCTGTGCGGCCACGGCATCCATGTCCTGCAGCCATTGCAGGCACATGGTGTTGACGGGGGAGTCCGGTTCATCAAAGGTGATGGTGGCAATACCGTGGTCCAGGGAGTAGCGAATGGTTTTCATGGTGTGGGTGAAAATGCTATGGAATTAGGAGCTGCTCGCGCAATATCGATGGGCGCTAGAGGTCGAAAAGACTTCAAAGTCTCTCGACGATGGTGGCAATACCCATGCCACCGCCCACACATAGGGTGGCCAGCCCGTAGCGCAATTTGCGGCGGTGTAGCTCGTCAATCAGCGTGCCCAGAATCATGGCGCCCGTAGCTCCCAGCGGGTGGCCCATCGCAATGGCGCCACCGTTTACGTTGACCTTGTCGTGCGGCACCTTCATCTCTTTCATGAAGCGCATCACCACCGCGGCAAAGGCTTCGTTCACTTCAAACAGGTCGATGTCGTCCACAGTGAGCCCGGCTTTGGCCAGCGCCTTGCGTGTGGCGGGCATGGGGCCGGTGAGCATGATGGTGGGGTCAGCGCCGCTCAAGGCCGTGGCCACGATGCGGGCGCGCGGGGCAAGGTTGTGGGCTTTGGCAGCGGCTTCATTGCCGATCAGCACTGCAGCTGCACCATCCACAATGCCCGACGAGTTGCCGGCGTGGTGCACATGGTGAATGCGCTCCACCTGCGGGTAGCGGGTCAGCGCCACGGCGTCAAAGCCCATGCCGCCCATGTCACCAAAAGCAGGCTTGAGGCCGGCCAGGCCTTCGAGGGTGGTGCCGGGTTTGATGAACTCATCGCGCGCCAGAATGGTCTGGCCCAGGCTGTCTTTGACCGGCATGACAGAGCGGTCGAAGTAACCAGCAGCTTGTGCCTTGGTGGCGCGGCGTTGCGATTCGAGCGCATAGGCATCCACATCCGCGCGGGTAAAGCCTTCCAGCGTGGCGATCAGGTCGGCGCCTATGCCTTGGGGCACGAAGCAGGTCTGGCTATTGGTTTCGGGGTCCATGGCCCAGGCACCGCCGTCGGAGCCAATAGGCACGCGGCTCATGCTTTCCACGCCGCCGGCCACCACCAGGTCTTCCCAGCCGGAGCGCACTTTTTGCGCGGCCATGTTCACCGCCTCCAGGCCGGAGGCACAGAAGCGGTTGATCTGCACACCCGCGCACTGGAAGTCCCAGCCGGCTTTCAGGGCAGCCACTTTGGGCAGCACAGCGCCCTGGTCACCTACCGGGGACACCACGCCCATCACCACATCGTCCACCTGCGCGGTGTCGAACTGGTGGCGCTGTTGCAGGTCAGTCAGCAGCCCTGCGAGCAGGGTGACGGGTTTGACTTCATACAGGCTGCCGTCTTTTTTGCCCTTGCCACGGGGCGTGCGGATGGCGTCAAACACATAGGCTTCGGTCATGGGGTCTCCGGTGTTGTCTGGGGAATGCGGGTGCGCACGCTGGCGCCTGCAAGCTGTTTTGCAGTATATTGTTTTTACCAAGCAAACGCTTTGTAAAAATAACTAATGACTTTCCCTAGGTGACACCATGATCGAACGCACCCTGTTCACCCCGGACCACGAATCTTTCCGCGATAGCTTCCGCCGCTTCATGGAAAAGGAAATCGCGCCTTTCCATGCAGATTGGGAAGAGCAGGGCTATGTCGCCCGCGAGGTGTGGAACAAGGCCGGCGAGAACGGCTTTTTGTGCATGACCATGCCGGAGGAGTACGGCGGCTCCGAGGCGGACAAGCTGTATTCGGTGATCCAGATGGAGGAGCTGGCCCGCGGCGGCTTTACCGGCATCGGCTTCGGGCTGCATAGCGAAATCGTGGCGCCATACATCCTGCACTACGGCACGCCCGAGCAAAAAGCCAAGTACCTGCCCAAGCTGGCCAGCGGCGAGATGGTGGGCGCGATTGCGATGAGCGAGCCGGCGGCCGGCTCGGACCTGCAGGGCATCAAGTCCACCGCCATCCAGCAGCCTGACGGCAGCTACCTGCTCAATGGCAGCAAGACCTTCATCACCAATGGCTGGCATGCCGACCTCGTGGTGGTGGTGGCAAAAACCAACCCGGCGGCCGGCGGCAAAGGTACCAGCTTGCTGCTGGTGGAGCGCGGCATGCCCGGATTCAGTGTGGGCCAACGCCTCAAGAAAATGGGCATGAAAGCCCAAGACACTTCCGAGCTGTTTTTTGACAATGTGCGCGTACCCGCCGAGAACCTGCTGGGCGGTGCGGCCTATGAAAACAAAGGCTTCATCTGCCTGATGGAGCAGTTGCCCTGGGAGCGTTTGCAGATTGCGATCGGTGCGGTGTCAGCGTCCCAGGCGGCCATCGACTGGACGGTGGACTATGTGAAAGAGCGCAAGGTGTTCGGCCAGCCTGTGGCCAGCTTCCAGAACACGCGCTATGTCCTGGCCGAACTGCAAACCCAAGTGCAAGTGGCACGTGTGTTTGTGGACAAATGCTGCGAGCTGATCGGCAAAGACCAGCTCGACACGGCCACTGCCAGCATGGCCAAGTACTGGACCACCGACCTGCAGTGCAAGGTGATGGACGAATGTGTGCAACTCTTCGGCGGCTACGGCTACATGTGGGAATACCCCATCACCCGCGCCTATGCCGATGCCCGGGTGCAGCGCATCTACGGCGGCACCAATGAGATCATGAAAGAAGTGATCACCCGGTCCATGGGGTTGGGCGGCAAGTAAGGCCGAATACGGGAGGGCGCCACTATCATCTGTGCATGACATTTGATGCACTGTTTCTGCTGGCCGGCTTGGCTGCTTTTCTGGTCGGCTCGTCCAAAGGGGGGTTGCCTGCGGTCGGCATGTTGGCGGTGCCTATTTTGTCCATGGCGATGTCGCCGGTTCAAGCCGCGGTGTTGTTACTGCCCATTTTTGTGATTTCGGACGTCGCTGGCGTATGGCTGTACCGGCGTGAATTCAGTGCACCGAATTTGAAAATTCTCATCCCTGCAGGAATCTTGGGAGTCGGTGTTGGTTGGGCTACGGCGTCCATGGTGTCGGACCGCGCGATCATGTTGATGATCGGCTTGGTGGGGGTGGGGTTCTGTCTCAACCTCTGGCTGCGAAACCAGAATGCAGCCATCGCACAGCCACCGCACCTGGCCAAGGGCTGGTTCTGGGGGACTTTGGCCGGCTTTACCAGTTTTATTTCACACGCCGGTGCGCCGCCATATCAGGTGTACATGCTGCCCCAGAAGTTGCCGAAGGCTGCGTTTGCAGGCACCTCCACCATCGTGTTTGCAGTGATCAATGCTGCCAAAATCATTCCGTACCAAAACTTGCGGCCCTATTCGACCGCATCGTTGCATTACGCCGCGTGGCTGGTACCGTTTGCGCTGGTGGGGGCGCTCGCAGGCGCTTACCTGACACGGCGCTTGGCTGACCAGTGGTTTTATCGCATCGTGCAGGTCAGTTTGTTTGTGGTGTCGGTCAAGCTCATTGCCGATGCGGTGTGGATGGCGGCGTGACCTATGTTGCCATCCACTGAATATCAAAAGCCCGCTCGATAAACCACACCAAAGCCAGCAACAAGGTGAGTACAGAGCCTCCGATAAACACGCCTTGCTTGTAAAAGCGCGTCTTGCGCATGACGTAGGCAAGTGGCAAAAAGACCACCACGATGGCCAGCTGCCCCAGCTCCACGCCCACGTTAAACCCGACCAGGCTTAAGACCAGGGCATGGCTTGGCAGGCCCAAGTCTGCCAGCACACTCGCAAAGCCAAAGCCGTGGATCAGCCCGAACACAAAGGCTGCGACCCACCGCCGCTCGCCGACCATCGGGTAAATGTTGTTCAATGCCGCCAACACTACCGAGAGTGCAATCACCGACTCCACCCAGCGCGAAGGCAACTCAATCAACTGCAAAGCCGCGAGTGACAGGGTGATCGAATGGGCGATGGTGAAGGCGGTTACGACCCACAGTACTTCACGACTCGCATCCCGGAAGCGGGCGACCGGCACCCAACGCTTTCCCTCCCGAACCAGCACCACAGGCAAGAGCAATGCGAGCAAGAAAAGAATATGGTCAAACCCGATCCAGATATGCCATACCCCCTGCACCAAAAATCCGCCTAACTGGCGCAGACCGGAGAGGGCTTTGGGCTTGAACTGCTGCTGGGGTGTTTCCGGCGAAAAGATGGAGGAGGTGGTTTCCCCATCCAGATCCAGGCGAAGTAGGCCGCGATGCAGGGCATCCACACCAAACAGCAGCCGGTAGTTCACCGACACGTCGGCATCCGCTGCAGGGCACTCCCCCTGCAAACGCATGACCGCATAGGCGCCATCGGTATGCTCATCAATCAAGTGCTCGGTCACGCGCAGTGGGCAGCGCCCGCCACGCTCCACGGTCAGTGCATTGGTGCTCCAGGCGTCGATTTCGCCGTGTTTGGCTCGCACTTCACCCCACGTGATGTCGCCATCCCCATTGGCATCGAGACCCAGGGCAAAGTCGATGTCGCGCAGTGCAATATCCCACTGTCCGCTGACCTGGCTACCGTCTACCTTGAGTGCCAGATAGCTATCGCTGGCTTTGTGAGCCTGTGCCGGGAGCCAGCCAAGGCTCAGCAGCAAAACAAGAATCAAGCGCCACTTCATTTCAGCTCCTTGGCGAGTTGCTTCATCCGGAGGTCTCCGAAATTACTGGCGCTCAACCAGTCCACAACAGGTTGGGCCGCTGGGGCTTGCTTAGCCACCACAGCGGCCTCCAGCAACACCCGCGCATCCCGGGGTTCGCGCTGGTACGCATAGTTTTCTTGGGCCAAGCGCAGGGCTGTGGGTGCATCTTTGCGGACCTGTAGCTCGAACCGTGATTCTTCGGCGAGGTGGGTGGTATCGCCCCTTGCGCGGGCCGCGGCGAAGCGGTCGGCCAGCATCTTGACGTGGACAGCAGCCTTGGGGCTACCGGTCAGTGTTTCCGCAATAGCAAGGCGGACCAGCAAGCTGTCGGCTGACTCCCAGGTAGACAACAGCTTGACAACGTCGGCAGCCTGACCGTTGTCCAGCAAAAAGTCGGACCAGGCGGCCAGCAGGTAAATATCGTCCTGACCCAGTGCCAGCGCTTGCTGGTAATGCTGCCGGGCGATGGCCGTCTGCCCTTGCCAGGCGGCTACTTCGCCCATTCTTGTCAGCAGCCACAACTGGCTAGCCGTCGAGCGGGCCTGCGCGAGCGCTTGGCGCAAAGTTTCGTACCCTGCTGGCAGATCACCGGAGTAACTTTGGGTTAAGCCTAAGCAGGCGCCGTGCAGGGCGTCGCGGCCGAGTTGCTTCAAGGCGGTGCATTCTTTGCGGGCGGCGCTGTAGTCTGCTTGCACCAGATAGATGGCGCCCCGCCAGGCGTGGGCTTGGGCGTAGCTCGGGTCTAAGGTCAGCGCCTGGGCAAAATCCTGCAGGGCTCCTTGAAAATCATGTCGGTACTGGCGCAATACGCCTTTCAAGGTGAGCAATTCGGGGCTCAGGGGGCCTGCGAACGCAGACACCACCGCATCGGCGTAACCGATGTAGCGCGGGTCACCCTGCGCATTGGCAAGGTCCACATAGCGCTGTACCAACGCAGCTTGGGTGGCCGGGTCTTTGGGGCGCTGGCTTGCGGAGCTGCGCAGGGTGGCCAGCTCTTTTGCAACCGGGTCAGCGGCACGAGCCGGCAGCTTTTGCAGCACTTGGTTGTCGGAGGTCGGGACAAAGGGGGCTGCTATTGCCGCCTGACTTGCCAAACCGCCCGCGAGGACTGCAGACCACATCCATACCGTTATTTGTATTAGCTTAGGCAAATTTTTCATAAGTGGCGTATATTTGGCAGGCCATCTATCCCGGTGGTTCAAAACCTGTCATTGGAGTCTAACCATGAACAAGATTTTTAGCGTAGTAGTTGCTTCCGTCCTTGCCACAGCCTCTTTCGGTTCTTTCGCTGCCTCCCACGGCGGTGCCATGAAAGACGACAAAAAAATGGAAGAGTGCAAGAAGATGGACGCTGCCAAAGCCGACGACAAGATGAAGGCAGAGTGCAAAGCCATGATGGAGAAGAAGTAAACCCTCTGCGGTGTTTGCTTTCCAAAACGGGCCTTCGGGCCCGTTTTTGTTGGGTGGCTTGTCTCGGTTGAGCGGGCTACACTCGGCCGGCTGCTTGAATTTCCGGAGTCCGTTATGTCGATTTCGTCACCCGCTTACCCCTTGCTTCTTGAACGCACCTTGGCCGCGCCACGCGCTGCGGTGTGGCGCTGCTGGACAGAGCCAGAGCTCCTGTGTCAGTGGTTTTGCCCGAAACCCTGGGGCGTTAGCCATGCTGAGATGGAGCTGTTCCCCGGCGGCCGGTTTTTCACCCACATGGTGGGCCCCAACGGAGAGCAGGTGCCGAATCCCGGTGTTTTTTTGACGGTAGATGCGGGGCGCCAACTGGTTTTCACCGATGCGTTTGTGAGTGCATGGGTTCCCAGTGCGAAGCCGTTCATGGTAGGTGACATCGCCTTTGCGGATAGCGCAGACGGCGGCACCCACTACATCGCCCGTGCCCTGCATTGGACGGAGTCAGACCAAAAACAGCACGAGGCCATGGGTTTTCATCAAGGGTGGGATGCAGCTACCAAGCAGCTCGAGGCCCTTGCCGCCTCGCTGTGAGTACGTTTACTTTTCCAGTCCGGGTGTATTGGGAAGACACCGACGCGGGTGGCGTTGTGTTTTATGCCAACTACCTGAAGTTTTTTGAGCGGGCCCGCACCGAATGGTTGCGCGCAGCCGGCGTGGAGCAGCAGCGCTTGCGTGACGACACCGGCGCCATGTTTGTGGTTGTCGAGGTGCAAACCCGCTATCTGGCGCCAGCCCGTCTGGACGACTTGCTGCACGTAACGGTGCGTGTCGAAGAGCAAGGTGCTGCCAGCATGGTGATCGTGCAAGAGGCATTTCGGGGCGACATGTTGCTAGCCAAGGGCCGCATTCGGATCGGTTGTGTGCATGCTGAAAGCCTGAGGCCCTGCCGAATACCGGCAAGGGTTGTCAACGCCTTAGCCGGGCCAAGCGGCGACTAATTAGGTCGTACCGGCGGTGCGTCGGGATGAGGCGCTTGAGGTGGGGCAGGGGCGTGTGTCATCTTCGACAGTGCGGTGGCCAGCCAGGTTTGTACCAGTCCGGACGCCAAACCACGGGTGAGCAGGGACGGGCCGAGTGCGCTGAGCACGGGATGCTTGAAAGTCCAGCGCCATGGTCGAGCCCATACCAAGGTGGCGCCAAGCGCTAATGCGGTGGCCACGGCAGCCACCGGGTGGCGTTGAACCATCGGACGCACCCAAGCTTGGATGACGTCACCTACCAATTCGCTGCTGGTGTGCAAGGGGTGTTGTTCCCACCAGTGCCTCAAGCTCGGGCCGACTGCATCCCACAGCATAGTGCCGCCAGGCAAGATGGTTTTTAAAGCGTCAAAGAGTCCGGGGCTGGCGGCATCGCTGCGTCTGTTGGCATCGCTGGTGCTGCTTGTCGCGAGTGCTGCCCGAAGGCACTCGCGCGAAATGGTCAGCTTCTCTACGGCACTGAGTGTGGCGTTGTTCATGTCGGCAAACTACGGAGCAAGGCGATATCGGCCTGCGCTTGGCGGCGCAGTTCGGCAAATGCCGGTTCAGTGCGAACGTTCAACAAGATCACGCCACACACTGCCGCCATGACAGCCGGCACTGCGGGTACCGACGCCAGTACCCACAAGGTCGCCGATGGATTGGCATTCATTTGGGTGATCCAGAACATCATGGCAACGCCAGCCAGCACCACTGACACACACAGCAGGCCCAGCATGACCGCACCGAGCAGTGCCCGGCGTATCCAAGCGGTGCTTTGGAGCGCCAGCTCGGTGCCGATGAGTTCACTGTAGGCCTGCGCATGGTTGCCCAAGAGCTGTGGCTGGTTGGCGATTAAATGAAATATCGGGTGCAGCATGTTGGGTCTGAACGTTGCGCAGGTGCGTTCAATGGCTGCGCGAGCGGCTTAGTAGGCTGATCACACCCATCAGTACCGCGCCTGTTGCAGCAGCCAGCAATACCGACTTCACCGGTTCTTGCTGGATGTATCGCACTGTGGCTTCGCCTGTACGACTGGCTTTCTCGCGCAGTTGCAGCGCACCGTCCTGCACGGCGTGCAGGCCGCGTTGGGTTAACGCGTTAGCTTCGTCTGTTGCACGGTGCAGCAAGGGGGCCACCTGGTCCGCTGCATTTTGGATAGAGGTGGTGATGGATTCTGTTTTCATGGATTTCCTGAGGTAGTGGCGTTGGAGTCGCCGGGTTTTTTGACAGCGCCCAGTGTGCGACGGTCTGGCAATACGAGGCATCGGCCAGTCGCTCGACATGCTGCCGGTAAGGACGCTGCAGCGATGTAGGAGGGCACTGACAGGTGCTGATGACGTAGGAGAGGGACTACGGGAACTAGCGGTCTCGGCCGCTTCGCAACAGGGTGCTAGGGCATCAAGCTTCATTCATCGCAACACCGCTCTTCGCAGTGTTGTTTATTACCACCCACAGGGGGCCACGAGCACCCGGTCTACCGGAGATAACACCATGACATTCCACCTCACATCCCACCCCACATCCCGTTTACTGCTGATTGCCGCTCTGGTTGCAACAGCCGGCGCGGGCTGCGCCAACCAGCCCCAAACCAGTGCCACTGCACAAATAGCCGTGTCTCGCGAGGCGGTCAGCAACGCGGCCGGCGCTGATGGGATGCAGTTTGCACCCGCTGAAATGACGGCAGCCCGTGAAAAGCTAACCCGTGCTAACAAGGCCATGGTCGACCGCGACTACCAAGCGGCCTCGGAGCTGGCAACCCAGGCGCAAGCGGACGCCAAGTTTGTCACGCGCAGTATGAAAATGACACGCAAACGCGGTGAGGAATTGATACACCTCGACTAACGTGCCAAGCCATCCGAACCATGGATGGGACTGGCAATGATTACGAACGAGGAGTACATGGAACTCAAGGTTTTAAGGAAGCACAGGCTGAGCTTGCGCGAGATATCGGCGCAAACTGGAATGGCAGTCAACACGGTGCGTAAGTATTTGGAGGGCGGTCCGCCGGCCATGAAGAAACTGCCGGAACGTAAAAGCAAGCTCGATCCATTCAAGGACTACTTGGCTGGACGTATTCAGGCGGCCAAGCCTGATTGGATTCCCGCAACGGTGCTGCAGCGTGAGATTGCCGCACAGGGGTATACGGGCTCCGTGCGCATCCTGCAGGAGTACCTCAAGGAGTTGCGTCCACAGGCGCGCCCGGATCCGGTTGTGCGGTTCGAGACCCAGCCCGGTGAGCAAATGCAGATGGACTGGATCGAGTTCCGCAAGTCTGGGCATAAAGACGGCATGTTGGCGGCGTTTGTGGCAACGCTTGGCCACAGCCGGGCGACCTTCGCGGAGTTTGTCACAGACATGAAGCTGGAGACACTACTGGCGTGCCATGTCAGGGCGTTCGAGAGCTTTGGTGGAGTCACCCGTGAAGTGCTGTACGACAACATGAAGACCGTCATCCTCAAGCGTGACGCCTACGGCAAGAACCTGCACCAGTTCCAGGGTGCCTTTGCTGACTTTGCGCACCACCATGGCTTTGTGCCGCGGGTGTGCAAGCCCTATCGGGCCAAGACCAAGGGCAAAGTCGAACGCATGAATGGCTACATCCGGCGCAGCTTCTGGGTGCCATTGGTGGCGAGTATGAAGCAGCAATGCTTGGTGGTGGACGCGGACACAGCCAATCGGGAAATGCGCACCTGGCTGCGTGACGTTGCCAATGTGCGGATCCACGGAACCACTGGGTGTGTGCCGGCACTGGCTTTGCAACAGGAGCGCACACATCTGCTGGCCATCCCCAGCGCCTACAGTGGGCGAACAGTGCGTCAATTGCAAAAAGTCACCGGTAGCGGCGCAGCAGTCCGGCCAATTCCAGCCGCGGCATGGCGAGGCCTGCAGCATCCTCTGGCGATGTATGACACGCTGGTGCACAACCAAGCCTCAGCAGGAGGACGACCATGAGCCTGCAAATGGAAAGACTGCGTGAACTGTGTGATCAGCTGCGCCTGCTCAACTTACCCGATCAGCTTGCCCACTTGGGGCAAATGGCGGCCAAGAAAGAGCTGGGGTACCTGGAGTTCCTGGAGCAAGCCTTGCGTGGCGAGGCTCTAGCCAGAGTGGAGAGAACACGCGCCATGCTCACGCGCATAGCGGGCTTCCCCGCCATCAAGACGCTTGATGAGTTTGACTTCCAGTTTGCCAGCGGCGTGCCCAAACCCCTGGTACAGGAGCTTGGCAGTCTGGCCTTCGTGGAGCGCAGCGAGAACGTGGTCTTGCTGGGCGCCAGTGGGGTGGGCAAAACCCACTTGGCCATCGCCTTGGGCTACAGGGCAACCCAGGCTGGAATCAAGACGCGTTTCATCACGGCGGCAGATCTGCTGATGACACTGAGCACGGCACTACGGCAGAACACCCTGGAAGAGGCTATCAAACGCATCGTGCGTCCCTACCGGCTGTTGATCATTGACGAGGTCGGGTACCTTCCCATGAATCGGGAACAGGCGAATCTTCTGTTCCAAGTCATTGCCAAACGCTATGAAGTGGGAAGTCTCATCCTGACCTCCAATCTGCCGTTTGGGCAATGGGACCAGACGTTTGCAGACGATGCCACGCTGACAGCGGCGCTACTTGACCGACTGCTCCACCACGCCCATGTGGTCCCGATTTCAGGAGACTCCTATCGCCTGAAAGATAAGCGGCGTGCCGGTGTGATTGCCGCCAGCAGCAATACCCTACTCAAACGAAAACGCAGTCACCTTGATACACAGGAGGAACAGGCAGCCTAAGGGCGCCAAGCAGTCAGTGGCGAGCCACTGACTGCTTGAAAGACAAGCAAAGACAAAACAGACAATCGCCCCACACAACGGTGTATCAAATCCACGCCGCGTTTGCGTTCGACAGCTGTATCAAATCGAAACTGCGTTTGACAAGTTGGCACAAAGCAAGGCCAACACGGCCAAGGCTCAGGGGGTTGCCAATGCGCTACAGGACGATATACGCGTGCTGCGCGACGAGTTGGACCGCGCTAACGCCGCCAAATAAATGGCTCACAAAGCCCACCCCGAATTTTCAATTCCATCAAAGGACACCCCCATGAAACACCACTACCTGACCCCCGCTGCATTGGCCATTGCTATTTTGTTGGGTGCCTGTGCGTCTGCGCCGACCAGTACTTCCTTGCTGGAGAGTGCCCGCAGCGATTACGCCCAAGCCCAGCGTAACCCCAACGTGAACAACTTCGCCCCGCTGGAAATGAAGCAAGCCAGTGACGCGATGCAAGAGGCCAATCTCGCTGCAATGCAAAGCGCTGATTCCGATAAGGTCGACCAATTGGCCTATGTGGCCCGACAAAAAATTGCGATCACCCAGGAGGTCGTCAAACAAAGAACGGCCGAGGTAGATATGGCTCGAAGCGGCCGGGAGCGCGATCAGTTGCAGCTCACCCAACGCACCAACGAGGTCAATCAGGCCAACGCCAATGCGCAGCAGGCCCAAGTCAACGCCGACATGGCGCAACGCCAAGCCAACAACGCCGAGCGCCAAGCGATGGATGCGCAGCGTGCCACGGATGCGGCCCGCCAAGCCACGACAGATGCCAACCGCCGCACCGCGTTGTTAGAGAGCCAACTCGCCGATCTGGCTGCGAGGAAGACGGACCGTGGCATGGTGATCACTCTGGGCGATGTTCTTTTCGGTAGCGATAAAGCCAGTCTCACCGCCGGCGGTCTGCGTAGCGCGCAGAAGCTGGCCGAAGTGCTGCAGCAAAACCCGACGCGCAATGTGCTGGTCGAGGGCTTTACGGACAGCACGGGTGCAGACCCTTACAACCAACAGTTGTCAGAGCGTCGCGGTCAAACCGTACGTGATGCACTTTTGCAAATGGGCGTAGGTAGCGAACGCATCACCGTGCGTGGCTATGGCGAGTCATATCCTGTGGCTTCCAATGACACCGCCGCTAATCGACAGCTCAACCGCCGTGTGGAGATTGTGCTGTCCGACGAAACCGGAAAAACACCTCAACGCTGAATAAATTTGCTATCAAATAGATAGCTAACTATGCAGGATTTAAGGGGGCTAGCTGCCCCTTTTTTCTATGGATTGATGATCCGCTTTCAATCGGGCCAACTCGGTGTCTTTGGTGCGCCACAACTCGGCAACCCAAGCGGAGAATCCCGCTCGGAACTCGGCGTCCTCACCGTAGTTTCCGTTGAGCAGTTCCGGAGGAATTTCGATAGACCGGGCGCGCACCACCACGCGGCGCATACGCCCGCACAGAAAGTCTCCAAAAGTGGGAATGCCATCGGGGTAGTAAATCGTCACGTCCAGAACACTGTGAAACTTGTCACCCATCGCCTGTAACGCGAGGGCCAATCCCCCCGCTTTGGGTTTGAGCAAGTGGGTGTAGGGGGATTGTTGCTGGGCGTGTTTGGCCGGCGTCATACGTGTGCCCTCCAGAAAGTTCATGACGCTGGTGGGGATGAGTGCAAACTTTTCACAGGCTTTACGGGTGGTTTCCTGGTCTTTGCCACGCATTTCCGGGTGCTTTTTCAGATAGGCCTCGCTGTGGCGGCGCATAAACGGGAATTCGAGCGCCCACCATGCCAGGCCCATCACCGGGACCCAGATCAGCTGTTGCTTGAGAAAGAACTTGAGTAAGGGAATGCGCCGGTTTAGCAGGTGCTGCAACACAAAGATATCGACCCAGCTCTGGTGGTTGCTGCTCACCATGTACCACTGGTCGGGGCGCAGGCCCTCAAGGCCTTGCACATCCCAAGTAGCGCGCTGGGTCAGCTTCATCCAGCCACTGTTGCCACTGATCCAATTTTCAGCGATGGACAGAATGACGGGGTCTATGCGAAGGCGCACTGCCTTGAATGGAAGTACCAGTTTGATGATCGCAAAGACCAACAGGATCGGCACCCAAAACAGGATGTTGATGGTCAGGAGGAGTCCAGCGATCAAACCCACCAAAGCAGAAGGAAGAAAATTCAACATACGATTCAATGTCTCAGGGTAGGGGGCCGCTGACGTGCCAAGAGCCCGCCTAAGCGGCTCTCGTGGGGGTGTCGGGCGCAGTATCTTCGTAAAACCACACGTTGTTGCGCCCTTTTTGCTTGGCAACATACATGGCAGTGTCGGCGTTCTTCAGCAGGTCTGCCGGGGAGTGGGTCTCACCCAAGAACAAACAGACGCCAATACTCGGCGTGGTGCGGTAAGTGGTGTCCGGTAGCTCGTAGGGCTCATTGAGGCTTGACAGTACTTTGAAGGCCACGATGGAGGCGTGTTTGCGCGCAGCGGTTGCGTCTTCCCCGACGTCTTGGAGCAAGAGCACAAATTCATCCCCGCCGATACGCGCAATGGTGTCCACCTGCCGGACAATTTTTTGCAAGCGACGGGCCACTTCTTGGAGGAGGAGGTCGCCCACGTCGTGCCCGAGGGAGTCGTTCAGGCGCTTGAAATGGTCCAGGTCCATGAACATCAAGGCCCCGTGCTCTTTGCTGCGCTGGCTGTAGGCAATCGCGCTGTGAAGCCGATCGGTCAGGAGCCTGCGATTTGGCAAACCGGTCAGGGGGTCATGGAATGCCAGATGGCGGATCGCTTCCTCCGCTTCTTTGCGCTCGGTGATGTCGCGCGCAATCGCAATACAGCGTATTTCTTCGTCGGTCACGGTGGGCTTGCGAACCACTGAGAGCTCAAACCATTGGCGGCTACCGTGACGGTCGAGGTAGTACTGGACTCCGCTTGAGCGACCTTTTTGAATGGCTTGCGAGAGTGCGGCCATACAGGCGGTGGCAGCTTCCTGGGGCAGGACCTCTTGGATGCTGCGGCCTATCAAAAAGTCTGGCTCCACGAAAAGTGCATTTTTGTTTCCGCTGTGCACCGCTCGGTAATGGCCTTTTTCACCGATCTCGAACAAAAGGTCGGGTAACGCATCAAGGGTGGCTTGCAATTCGACCTGGGCGGCGCGCAGCGAGTCTTCCGTTTGCTTGCGCGCGGTGATGTCCATCAGGGTACCGACCATACGCAGGGGTGTGCCGTCTTGGCTGGTCTGCACCACTTTGCCGCGGCTGCTGAGCCAGATCCAGCGACCATCGGCGTGCCGGGCCCGGTACTCCGCCCGGAAGGAGGTGCTGTGCCCCTTGAGGTGCCGTAAAACCGCCACACCGAGAGGTGCCAAGTCGTCCGGGTGAATGAATTCGCTCAAAGAGCGGGGGGATTGGGCATCGCCCGGCATATAGCCCAGCATGGCGAATGCACGCAAATCCATCATGTACCCCGGCTCTTGCCGCAGGTCATGGTCCCAGCGCCCAAGATCTGCCCCCATGATGGCCAACTCGAGTTGCTCGGTGGTGTCGCGCAACATCGCTTCTGCGTCTTTGCGGTCCTGGATGTTGCGCGAGACACCGAGAACACCGATGGTCTTGCCTTGCGCATCCCGCATGGGTGTTTTATGGACTTCGAAGGTGGCGCCGCTCGGGTTGATTTTGGTGGCGCTGCCTTCTTCAAACGTGACGGTCTTGTCGCTTTTTAACGCCCATTGGTCGGACAGCGCGAATGCTTCGGCCGCTGAGTCTTCGACCCAATTGGCATCGCGGGTGCCGATGATGTCTTCGGCCTGTACGCCGAGTGCCTGGGCAAATGCGTCGTTGCACAGAAGATAAACGCCTTGGAGGTCCTTGACCCATATCTGGTCGGGGATGGTTTGCAGCACATTGCGGAGCATCACCTCGTTTTTGCGCAGCGCTACGCGGGCGTTGCGTTCACGGGTGATGTCTTCAATCGTGCCTTCAAAGGCAACGACCTGCCCCAGTTTGTCATGGAGGGCGTGGGCGTGTTCCCGCACCCAGATTCGCTGTCCTCCTTGGAGTCGGAACATTTCCGACACAAAGTCTTTGACTTTGCCGTGCCTGCGCATCTCATCGAGGAAGTCTTTGCGACGCTGGGGCTGAACGTAAGGGTTGAGGCTTCGGGCCTGGAGCAGCTGGCCGAGCTCCTCTTCATTTTCGCAACGGTGAAGCCGCAAAAAAGCGTTGTTGGCTTGGAGAATGCGGCCGTCCAAAGCTGCGCGATAAGCACCTATCGGAAGGTGCTCAAAAAGGGTGGAGTTGTTGCCTTTGGAAGTCACAACTGCAGCCGCGCAGTGTTATTTCAAACTGCCCGAGAGAAACTGCGCCAGTCGTTCGCTCCGGGGGGCTGTCAGGACTTGCGCGGGATGCCCTTGTTCTTCAATCAAGCCCTTGTGCAAAAAGATCAGGTGATTGGAAACTTCACGCGCAAAGCCCATTTCATGGGTCACTACCACCATGGTGCGGCCTTCTTCGGCCAGGCTCTTCATAACCCGGAGTACCTCCGACACCAACTCGGGGTCTAGCGCGCTGGTCGGTTCGTCGAACAACATCACCTCGGGTTCTACGGCCAAGGCACGGGCAATGGCGACTCGCTGTTGCTGGCCCCCGCTCATGTGGGCCGGGTAGCGATCTTCCACCCCGGTCAAGCCGACTTTGGCGAGGTATTTTTGTGCGGTTGCAACCGCCTCATCTTTGGGGACGCCCAGCACATGCACTGGCACCTCAATGATGTTCTGCAACACCGTCATGTGGGCCCAGAGATTGAAATGCTGAAAGACCATGGCCAACTTGGTGCGCAAGCGTTGCAGTTGCTTGGCATCTTTGGCCATCAGTTCGCCGGTCGGGCCGGCAATCAGTGCCAGCTCTTCACCTGCAACATTGATGCGCCCTTGGTTGGGCTTTTCCAGCATGTTGATGCAGCGCAAGAAAGTACTTTTGCCGGAGCCGGAACTTCCGATGATGCTGATCACATCGCCGGCATGGGCGGACAGCGAAACGCCTTTAAGCACTTCGTTGCCGCCGAAGCGCTTGTGGATGTTCTCAACCTGGAGTTTCAGGGGCTTGTTATCGGTCATGTTCTGAGCAGTCGTATCAGGTTCAGTAGCGGGCGATCGGGCAATTAAGCGCCCAGGAGTTCGCCCGTCCGGAATGCAGTGGCACCGGCAATCTTGCCGATTTCGGCACCGGCGTGGGCGTAGCGATCGCGCACCCGGGCATAAAACACACCGGCCACGCCAGCGTAAATCGGATGGCTGGTGTTGTCGATGGGATTAATGACTTCGGCGACAAGGTCGCCTTTTTGCAGGGTCTGGCCCACATCGGCGATATACGCCACCACACCGGGGCAGGGGGTATGGAGTGTTTCAGAGCCCGCCAAAGGGGTCGCTTGGGCCAAAGCCGCAGGTACCTGAACTGGTGTCGCTGAATGCACCGCGCCGGCAATGCACAAAAAGTCAAAAACAGCCTGCGCATCTGCCTTGGCCCAAGCGTGGGACACGTCAGACTCGCCGCGCAGCTCCACCGTCGTGCTGTTGCAGCCTTGTGGCAAGGGCACCTCGATGCCATCTTGCTTCAGCCGGTCGGCAAGTTGCCACCATGCGCCGGACAGGCATTCATCAAACGGACCGCTGCCCGAGTTGCGCGCCAGCAAAATGGCCCGCGATTGCAGCAAGTGCGAGAGTGGCTCCAGCTGTGGCCAGCAAGGCTCCTCGGTATAGAAGTGCATCACGCCTTCACAGTCGCAATGCAGGTCGATCACATGGTCCGCATCGTGCGATAGCAGCAGCAGCGTACGGCGCAGGCTTTGCAACTCGGTATCTGGTTTCCACTGGTCCAGAAACTGGCCTATGGCCTTGCGCACCGCCTTCACGTTTGCGGTAGGGTCTGAAACCATCAATGGTTTGATGGTGTCGTATACGGCCTTGGCCAGGTCCGGGTAATGGCGGTTGAAGTTCTCCGAGCTGTCGAGCTCAAAGCGGCCCATGGGTTTGTGGTCGATGCGCTGCGCCAGTCCGATCGGGTTGGCCACAGGTACCAGAACGACTTCGCCGCGTAGCCGGCCGGCTGCCTCAGCCTGGTCCAACAAGGCACGCAAATGGAATGCGGCCAACATGCCGGGCAGTTCTTCGGCGTGCAGGCTCGCCTGCACATACACCTTGGGCCCCTGGCCTGGCGTACCGTAGTGAAAGCTGCTCAGGGTGCGTAGGCTGCCCAAACTGTTGGACAGCAGGGGGTGGTCTTTGCGTTGCATGGTGGTCAGTGTTTACGGGGGGCAAGGTATGCCAAAAAGTGCTTCTCTGCCAAGCGGAACAAACCAATCAGGCAGAACGACGCTACCAGATAGATGGCTGCGGCCGCAAGGTAGGCCTCAAAAGGCAGGTAGTAGTCAGAGTAAATCCGGCTCGCTGCGGCAGTGACATCGAGCATGCTCGGTACGGCACTTGCCAGACTGGTACTCTGGAGCATCATCACCACTTCGTTGCTGTAAGCGGGCAGGGTGCGGCGCAACGCACTGGGCAGCACAATGCGGCGCATGGCTTGAAAGCGGCTCATGCCGTAAGCCTGTGCCGCTTCAATCTCGCCCGCAGCCGTTTCACGGATGGCGCCCGCCAACATTTCGGCGGTGTAACCTGCAGTGTTCAAGCTGAAAGCAAGCAAGGCGCAGAAGAATGGCTCTTTGAAGTGCGTCCAGGGCCAGACGTCATCCCAGCGTGCCTGAATCCATTCGAGCTGGCCCAAGCCGTAGTAAATCAAGTACACCTGAATCAAAAGCGGCGTGCCGCGAATCACGTAGGTGTAGGCGCCGACGATCCAGCGCAGAACAGCCCAGCGGCTGGTCAGCGCCAGCGCGAATAGCAACGCCAATACGGCCCCAATGGCCAAGGACGACAAAAGCAGCCCCAAAGTGGTGCTGATACCGGTCAGGTAGAGCTGCAGGTTCTGCGGCTCAAAAATCACGTGCCATTTCATAGTTCACCCCGCTTGGTACCGAGGCTGTAACGGGTATTGATTTTGCGCAGCACGAACAAGGAAATGCTGGTGTAGATCAAAAACAAGGCTGCAGTGAACAGGAAAAATTCGAAAGGCGAGCGTGTCGCAGCGCTGGCTTGTTTGGAGAGATAGGTCATCTCCTTGAGGCCGATCAGGCTGACCAGCGCAGTGGCCTTGATGAGCACCAACCAGTTGTTGGTGAAGCCCGGCAAGGCGTAGCGCACCATTTGCGGTGCCGTGATGCGCACAAAAGCTCGGACACGTCCCATGCCGAAGGCCCAAGCAGCCTCCATTTGGCCTTTGGGAATGGACAGGATGGCCCCCCGGAAGGTTTCTGTCATGTAGGCGCCGTAGATAAAGCCGATCGTAAGTACGCCGGCCAGAAAGGGATTGATGTCGACGGTTTTTTTGCTACCAGCGAGTTCCAGCAAGTGGTTCAGACCTATCGTGCCACCGTAAAACACCAGAAGCATCACGACCAGATCGGGTACCCCCCGGATGACGGTGGTGTAGGTCGTGGAGATGGCGACGAGCACGGGACGACCGGAGAGCTTGGCCGCCGCGCCCAGCAGACCGAGAACAATGGACACCAGCAGGGCACACAGCGAAACTCCAACCGTGAGTACCGAGCCCTGCAATATGGCGACGTAATAAGAATTCATGAAAGCCTGTGGGCGCATGGAACGCAAAGGGGCGCACTACTGCGCCCCGATGCGTGGGTTTTACAAGATTTATTCGCCGTAAACGTCGATGTTGTACTTGGCAAAGTACTTGTCGTTCAGGGTCTTGTAAGTGCCATTGGCGCGGATGGCCTTGATGGCTTCGTTCAACTCGCCCTTGAGTTGGTCTTCACCCTTACGCAGGGCAATACCAGCGCCGTAACCGAAGTACTGGGGCATTTTCAAGTCAGGGCCCACCAATTCGTATTTGGCGCCTTCAGGCTTGGACAAGAAGCCACCGGTGACTTCCATGTAGTCAGCCACGGTACCGTCCAGACGGCCGGACTTGATGTCCAGGTACACCTGGTCTTGCGCTTCGTAGGAGTTCACGATCACGCCAGCAGGCTTCAGGTCGCCCATGGCGTATTTTTCTTGGGTGGAACCCTTCAAAACACCGATCTTTTTGCCCTTGATGGAGGCTGCGTCGGTGAACTTGACGCCCTTTTTCAGAACCAAGCGGCTGGGGGTGTTGTAGTACTTGTCGGTGAAGTCCACTTCCTTCAGGCGGTCATCGGTAATGGACATGGAGGAGATGATGACGTCGTACTTCTTGGCGTTCAGGCCGGGGATCATGCTGTCCCAGACTTGTTCCACGAACTCGCACTTGCGCTTGATCTGCTCGCACAGGGCGTTGGCGACATCGACGTCAAAGCCGGTGGGCTGGCCGTCTGCAGACTTGAAGGTGAAGGGTTCGTAGGTCGGATCAATCGCGACCTTCAGGGGACCTACTTCTGGCGCAGGAGCGGCTGCAACGGGTGCGGAAGCAGGAGCAGCGGGTACTGCGGGAGCGGCTTCTTCTTTTTTGCCGCAGGCGGCCAAAACGGAGGTTGCTGCCAGTGCCAGCAGGAGTTTCTTCATGGAAAAGTCCTTTGATGTACCGGACAGAGCCGGTGGTTGCGTAAAGAAAAAATCATTCTACGGGGTAACCACAGCAAATTTGATGCCGCCCCTTCATGGGGCATGGGGGTTTGTACCGGTAAAAAACATGCTTTTGGCGGTTTCGGAAGCTGTTGAGCAAGGAAATTTCCGAATGCGCACAGTCCCGCTGGAGACTCGCTCTTCAAAATCGGAATTGCCAGTGGGGCGAAGAAGCCCCACCTAGTGCGCTGGGAAGCGCAAAACCTTACACTTACGGGTTATCCCCCGGACTCCCATGAACGCTCCCCTCGACGTCTCTTTCTTCGCGCGCGCCGCCAAACCGATCACCAGCTACCGCAAGTACTGGGCATCGCGCTTCGGCACGGCCCCTTTCCTGCCCATGAGCCGTGCAGAAATGGACAAACTCGGTTGGGACAGTTGCGACATCATCATCGTCACGGGCGATGCTTATGTGGACCACCCGAGTTTCGGCATGGCGGTGATCGGCAGGATGCTCGAGTCGCAGGGTTTCCGGGTGGGCATCATTGCCCAGCCTGACTGGACCAGTGCTGAGGCCTTCAAGGCCTTGGGTAAACCCAATCTCTTCTGGGGTGTGACCAGCGGCAACATGGACTCCATGATCAACCGCTACACCGCAGACCGCAAGATCCGCAGTGACGACGCCTACACCCCGGGCGATGTGGGCGGCAAGCGCCCCGACCGTGCGGCCATCGTCTACAGCCAGCGTTGCCGTGAGGCCTTCAAAGACACGCCGATCGTGTTGGGCGGTATCGAAGGCAGCCTGCGCCGAATCGCGCATTACGACTACTGGAGCGACAAGGTCCGCCGCAGCATCGTCGTAGATGCCAAGTGCGACCTGCTGTTGTACGGCAATGCTGAGCGTGCGATCGTGGAGATTGCCCACCGCCTGGCGGCCAAAGAGCCTGTGGAGCAAATCACCGATGTCCGGGGCACCGCTTTTGTGCGTCGCCCTGATGACGAGTCCGCCAAAGACTGGTTCGAGATCACGTCGACCACGGTGGATGAGCCCGGCCGCGTGGAGGCCCATGTCAACCCCTACATGACGACCAGCGAGTTAGCTGCCGAGAACGGTGCCACTTGCGCCAAAGATGACGAGGCCCAAGCGACTGCGGCAGCAGCTGAGGCAGCTGGTGCTATGAAATCAGGAGCTGCTCGCGCAGATTCCACGAGCGCTACAGGCCAAAAAGACGCTAAACCCGAAGTCAATGCGTCTATTGCACCGTTGACCTTCTTCGCCAACCCTGCGCTGTCGAGTGGCAAAGGCAAGCTCAAAGTGCCACCGCGCGAGCGCTCCGTGATCCGTTTGCCCAGCTATGAGCAGGTGAAAAGCGACCCGGTGCTCTATGCACACGCCAACCGGGTGCTGCACCTGGAGACCAATCCCGGTAATGCACGGGCCTTGGTGCAGGCGCACGGGGAGGGCGTGACCGCGCGTGACGTGTGGATCAACCCGCCACCGATCCCGCTCACCACTGCGGAGATGGACTTTGTGTTCGACCTGCCGTATGCCCGCAGTCCCCACGCAGCCTATGCCGATGAAAACGGCGGCCATGACGGCGCAACCAAGATCCCGGCCTGGGAGATGATCCGCTTCAGCGTGAACATCATGCGCGGCTGTTTTGGCGGCTGTACCTTCTGTTCTATTACTGAGCACGAGGGCCGCATCATCCAGAGCCGCTCCGAAGAGTCCATCATCAAAGAAGTGGAAGATATCCGCGACAAGGTGAAAGGCTTCACCGGCACGATTTCTGATCTCGGTGGCCCCACCGCCAATATGTACCGCTTGGGCTGCCGCAGCCCCGAGATTGAAGCGGCCTGCCGCAAGCCCAGCTGTGTGTACCCCGGCATCTGCCAGAACCTGACCACCAACCACGACCCGCTCATCAAGATCTACCGCCGCGCCCGTGCGCTCAAGGGCATCAAGAAAATTTTGATTGGTTCCGGCCTGCGTTATGACCTCGCGGTGAAGAGCCCAGAGTATGTGAAAGAGCTGGTGCAGCATCACGTGGGCGGCTATCTGAAGATCGCGCCTGAGCACACCGAGCAGGGCCCGCTCACCAAGATGATGAAGCCGGGCATCGGCAGCTACGACAAATTCAAACAGCTGTTCGAGAAGTTCAGCGCCGAAGCCGGCAAAAAGCAGTACCTGATTCCGTATTTCATCGCAGCCCACCCCGGCACCAGTGATGAAGACATGATGAACTTGGCCATCTGGCTCAAGAAAAACGGTTTCCGTGCCGACCAGGTCCAGACCTTCTACCCGAGCCCGATGGCCACGGCCACGGCCATGTATCACTCCGGCCGCAACACCCTGAAGCGTGTGCATCGCACCGCCCAGAGCGAAGAGGAAACCGTGGACATCGTGCGGGGTGAAAAGCGCCGCCGTTTGCACAAGGCGTTTTTGCGCTACCACGATGCCAACAACTGGCCGCTGTTGCGCGAGGCGCTCAAGACCATGGGCCGCTCCGACCTGATTGGTAATGGCAAGCATCACTTGATTCCGACCTTCCAGCCGCTGGTGGATGGTGGCTATCAGAGCGCCCGTAAAAAGAACTCCACCGTGGCGCCGGTCAAGGCGGCTGCGGGGCGGGTACAGCCTTTGGGTAAGGCCGCTGCACCGGTCAAGGGCCGATTGCTGACACAGCACACCGGGCTGCCCCCGCGCGACACAGGTGCGCCGAAGCCGGCGTTTAAAGCGGCCCGTAAGCCGCGCTAATACGGAGTCAGGCGATTTTCTTCAGGTCTTTTGGGGTGCTGGCCCCCGCTAAGCTTGCGCAAGTTGCTCTACTTTTTATAGCGCTTTTCGCAGGTTTAGCCTTTGTCGCACGGGATGCTCGTGCCCAGGACGGGCTCGTTGATTGCCCGCCAGAGAGCAAGCCCTTGAGCGCCGAGATGTTCGCTGCATCCCGGGCGCAGGCGCGGGATCGCGGATTTCTCTGGCGCCTTACTCGGGACGGACACAGCTCTTATCTCTACGGCACCTTGCATGTAGGTCGCGACAACTGGTTGGCGGCAGGCCCTGCGATGGCAAGCGCTTTGCAGAACGCAAGCACCTTGGCGCTGGAGCTTGATCCTCTGGATCCTGACAACGCCCGTCGCATGGGGGTAGCGCTGGCGCAGGCGCCATCGTGGCCACTCGCCCCTGAGTTGCGGCAGCGTTTGGTTCGCCAGCTGCAAATGCAGTGCCTGCCGGTGAATTCGGTGGGTACGAGCCCGTCGGAACTGCTGTTGTCGGGCGTCGCCTTGGCGTTGGCACGCCGGGATGGGTTCGAAGCGCAGTTCGGATCCGAGACATACTTATCGCTTTTTGCCCGGCAACGTGGCATGCCCGTGGTATCCCTGGAAACCGTCGAGCTGCAGTTACAAGCTTTGCTGTCCGCTAACGCAGCAGAAGCTCACGGGATGCTGGAAGACGGTTTACGAGAGCTCGAGGCCGGTACCGCGCGTCAGAGCCTGCGGGACCTGGTGCGCATGTGGGAGTCCGGCGATCAGCAGCGCCTCGACACCTACCAGCAATGGTGTGAATGCGTGGTAACTCCGATGGAGAAGTTACAGATGCAGCGGCTTCTAGACAAACGAAACCCCGCCATGGCGCAGCAGATTGACGCCATGCACCGTGCAGGACAGCGCGTGTTTGCTGCGGTCGGGAGTTTGCACATGGCGGGAGATCGGGGTTTGCCCGCAGTGTTAGGCCGAATGGGCTATCAGGTCGAGCGTTTACCCTGATTGGCAAGCCTTTTTAGAGGCAACTCAGCCTTCACAATGTTGGTAACTCTTGGTGGTAACGGTTACAAAATTCCGCTTTTGGTGCGGCTTGCCATCCGGTGACCGGTTTTTTGCAGACTTATGCAATAAGCTGTGATTTAAACCAATGACAAGCCCGCGGACTCGCCACGGGTGAATGTGAGAGACATATGCTGACAGACCACGACCTGGGTGCCTTGATGCGGGCCCAACATGCCGATCCTTTCAGCATTCTCGGGCCCCATACCGTTGAGGGCGGTGTGCAAATCACTGCGCTGTATCCCGCTGCGCGCACGGTCCGCGCTATGGATCGCGTGTCGGGCCAACTGCTGGGCGAATTGCAAAGGCACGAAGGCACGGATGTCTTCTCACTGGTGCTGCCTGGCGCAGCGTCTTTCCCTGATTACCGCCTGGAGGTCTCTTGGCAGGATCCAGAGGCGGGCGTTTCCTTGCTGGAGGATGCTTACCGCTTTCCGGTGGTCCTCCAGGACATGGATTTGTGGCTGCTGGCGGAAGGCACCCACCTGCGCCCCTACGAGTGCCTCGGTGCCCATCCGGTCCAGATGTGCGGTATTGACGGCACTAGCTTCGCGGTATGGGCGCCGAATGCCCGGCGTGTTTCGGTGGTCGGCTCCTTCAATGGGTGGGACGGGCGCCGTCATCCGATGCGCTTGCGCCGCGAATGCGGTGTGTGGGAAATCTTTGTGCCCCATGTCGGCAAGGGCGATGCCTACAAATTTGAACTGTGGAACGCACAAGGCGCGATCACCACCAAGGCCGATCCGTTTGCATTTGCAGCCCAACTCCGGCCTGATACCGCCAGCATCGTCGCAGGTTTGCCGCCCCAGTTGCCGATGCGCGTAGACCGGCAAAAGGCCAATGGGTTGCACCAGCCCTTGAGTGTGTACGAGGTGCACTTGGGCTCCTGGCGCAAAGCCGACGGCTGGCGGTGGCTGAGCTACCGTGAGTTAGCGGACACCTTGGTGCCCTATGCGCGCGAGATGGGATTCACCCACCTGGAGTTGTTGCCGGTCAGCGAGCACCCCTTTGACGGATCCTGGGGCTACCAGCCCTTGGGCCTTTTCGCACCCACGTCGCGCTTCGGGTCGCCTGAAGACTTTCAGTACTTTGTGGATGCGGCGCATCACGCGGGCCTCGGTGTGATTTTGGATTGGGTGCCTGCGCATTTCCCTAGTGATGCCCACGGACTGGCCGAATTTGATGGCACCCACCTGTATGAGTACGCCGATCCCAAAGAAGGTTTTCACCAGGACTGGAACACCCTGATCTACAACTTCGGCCGTACCGAAGTGCGCAACTTTTTGGTGAGCAATGCTTTGTACTGGCTGGAGCGCTTCGGCATCGATGGTCTGCGGGTGGATGCGGTCGCCTCCATGCTTTACCGCGACTACAGCCGCGCCGCAGGGCAGTGGATACCCAATAAACACGGCGGTCGCGAGAACCTGGAGGCGATCGAGTTTCTGCGCCGCATGAACCATGTGGTGGGCACTGAGCGGCCGGGCGCCATCACCTTGGCAGAGGAGTCCACCGCCTTCCCCGGCGTGAGTCGGCCGCCATCGCCGGGCTTGCAAAGTGGCGGCTTGGGCTTTCACTACAAATGGAACATGGGGTGGATGCACGACACCCTGCAATACGCTTCCATGGACGGCGTGCACCGTAAGTACCACCAGAACCAGCTCACCTTCGGGCTGATGTACGCCTTCACAGAAAACTTTGTACTGCCACTCTCTCACGACGAGGTAGTGCACGGCAAAGCGTCTTTGCTAGGCAAGATGCCCGGTGATGAGTGGCAAAAATTCGCCAATCTGCGCGCGCTGTACGGTTTCATGTGGGCCTACCCCGGCAAGAAATTGCTGTTTATGGGCGGTGAGTTGGCCCAGCCCACCGAATGGGCCGATGGCGCCCAGTTACCGTGGCATCTGGAGCAGGACCCTCGGCATCAGGGCGTGCAAAGGCTGGTGCGTGATCTGAACCGGGTGTATCGCGCATTCCCTGCGATGCATGAGCAAGATATCGAGCCAGACGGCTTTGCCTGGATTGCCCACGACGACGCAACCCAATCCGTCATTGCCTTCCAGCGCCGTGCCCTGGACGGTCGGGTCGTGGTGGTGGTGTGCAATTTCACGCCCGTGCCCCGGCCGGGCTACCGCATCGGTGTGCCGGTGGCCGGCGCGTGGCGCGAAGTCATCAACACCGACAACGGGGTTTACGGCGGTAGTAGCCTGAGTTCGGGTGCTCGCAGCACCGAGCTGGTAGCGGCGCACCACCATGGGCAGTCACTGGTCATCACTTTGCCGCCCTTGGCATGCCTTGTGCTCTTTCCCGGAGAAGAATGAGTCTTTCTATGCCTTTGACGACTTTGTTGCCGGGCTCTGCCCCTGCGTGGGGCGCGAGCTTCACTGCAGACGGTGTGAACTTCGCGTTGGCTGCACCAGATGCCACTCGCGTGGAGCTGTGCCTGTTTGATGACACCGGCACCACCGAGCTGCAGCGCATCGCGTTGCCGGCGCGCACCGGGCCGGTCTGGCATGGGTTATTGCCCGGCGCAGGGGCAGGGCAAGTGTACGGATACCGGGTTCACGGCCCTTGGGCTCCCACGCAGGGACACCGGTTCAATCCGGCCAAGTTGTTGCTCGACCCCTATGCCTGGGAGGTCGTGGGCCGTTACGACGGGTCCGACCTGCACTGGGCCCACACCCCTGAAAGCGCACGCGGCGTGCAGCAACCCGACCCACGGGACAACTCAGCTACCGCGCTCAAGGCGCGGGTGGTGAGCGCCTTGCCGCCCGCAAGTGCAGGGCCAAAGATTGATCCCGCGCAGCGGGTGCTGTATGAACTGCACGTCAAGGGCTTCACCCAGTTGCACCCCGAAGTGCCGCTGCACTTGCGTGGCACCTATGCCGGCTTGGCGCATCCGGCAGCCATTGCACATTTGAAAGCCTTGGGCATTACCACCGTGAGTGTGATGCCGGTGGCCGCGCGCGCCGACGAAGAGCGCTTGCAGCACCTGGGGCTCAGCAATTATTGGGGCTACAGCCCCATTGCCTGGAGCGCGCCTGAGCCTCGCTATTGGAGCGGCACACCGGGCAGCAGCCCGCGCTCGGAATTCCGCGCCATGGTCGATGCTTTGCACGCTGCAGGCTTGGAGGTGATTCTTGATGTGGTCTACAACCACACGGCTGAGACCGATGAGTTCGGCCCACTGCTGAGCTTGCGCGGAATAGCCAACGCCACCTATTACCACCTGGAGCCCGAAGATCCTGCCCGCTACATCAATTGGACAGGCTGCGGCAACTGCGTCAATCTCAACCACCCGATCGTGCTGCGCACCGTGATGGATAGCTTGCGCACCTGGGTGCAGGACTTCGGGGTTGATGGTTTTCGCTTTGACCTTGCGCCCGTCATGGCGCGTGGCACCCAAGAGGCCGGCTACCGCTTTCAGCCCCACGCCCCGTGGTTGTTGGCTGTGGCCCAAGACCCGGTGTTGCGCAATCGCCTGATGGTGGTGGAGCCTTGGGACATCGGGCCCGGTGGCTACCAGCTGGGCGCTTTTCCGCACGGGTGGCTGGAGTGGAACGACCGTTTCCGCGATACCCAGCGCAGCGCATGGCTGCGACATAGCGCCAGCCGTGGTGCCTTGGCCCATCACTTGGCCGGCTCAGCCGATGCATTTGCCCACGGGCAGCGTGCTGCGCACAGCAGCGTGAATTTTGTGACAGCCCACGATGGCTTCAATTTGATGGACGTCGTGAGCTACTGTGAACGCCACAACCAGGCCAACGGCGAGCACAACCGCGATGGCCATGGCCACAACTTGAGCGTGAACCACGGCGTCGAGGGCGCCAGCGACCTGCCTGCGGTGCAAGAGGCCCGAGCCCGGCACCGCCGCACCTTGCTGGCAGCCACGGTTTTGTCCCTGGGCACCCCCATGCTGCTGGCGGGCGACGAGCTCGGCCACACCCAGGGCGGCAACAACAACGCCTATTGCCAAGACAATGCCACGACCTGGTTGCGCTGGGACGCCTTGGCCCACCATGAAACTGCTTTCTGGGCCCGCGCGATTGCCTTGCGCCGGCAACTGCCGGCATTGCAAGCCAGTGGTTGGTGGCGCAGTAGTGCAGAGTCCACTGGTTGCGGCCAGGTAGCTACTTGGGCCTTGCCGGACGGCCGCACCTTGCAGCCCGCTGATTGGGACGCGCCCCACGGCGGCGCCATGGCGGTCGCCCGTCAGGCCGGCACGCCGGATGCGGTGTTGCTGCTCCTTAACCCCAGTCCCCACGAGCAGGTGTTTTGCCTACCGCAAGGCGCGTGGCGCGTGGTGTTGGATTCCGCCGTTCCGGAGTTGCCCTCAGAAGGCGTCCCGGTGGTTAGCACTGTCATAACGCTGCAGGCAGATAGCCTCATGCTTTTGACTTGGTAACCATTTTTTTAACCGTATTTCCACCTCTGTCACACCACCATGCCACGCATCACACTGCCCACTTCGCCCTTTGATGGCCAGCGCCCCGGTACTTCAGGTTTGCGCAAAAAAGTCACCGTCTTCGAGCAGCCCCGTTATCTGGAAAACTTTGTGCAGGCACTGTTTGATGTGTTGCCGGATGCAGCCGGACAGACGTTGGTGGTGGGGGGAGATGGCCGCTTCTACAACCGCGTAGCCATTCAAACCATTCTGCGCATGGCAGCCGCCAAGGGCTATGCCCGGGTGCTGGTGGGGCAGGGCGGCATTTTGTCGACACCCGCAGTCAGCGCTGTCATCCGCCGCCATGGCGCCAGCGGCGGCATCGTGCTGTCGGCCAGCCACAACCCCGGCGGTCCGGATGGCGACTTCGGCATCAAATACAACGTAGCCAACGGCGGCCCCGCGCCTGAAAAAGTCACCAACGCCATCTACGAGCGCACCAAGCTGGTCCGCGAGATCCGCACCATGAGCACGGCGGATATCAGCCTGGACACTCTGGGCAGCCAGCACATCGGCAGTACCGAGGTGGTGGTGATCGACCCCGTGTCGGATTACTCCGAGGTCATGCGCGGCTTGTTTGACTTTGACGCCATCCGCAAGTTGTTTGCAGGCGGCTTCACCCTGCGCTATGACGCCATGTGCGCCGTGGGTGGCCCCTACGCTAAAGCCTTGCTGGAGGGCGAGCTGGGTGCTCCCGCAGGCACGGTGGTCAATGGCACCCCACTCGAAGATTTCGGTGGTTTGCACCCGGATCCGAACCCGGTGAATGCCGAAGACCTGATCGCTCATTTGTTTGCCACCGACGCACCCGACATGGGCGCCGCGAGTGATGGCGATGCTGACCGTAACATGATCGTCGGCCGCAAGTTTGTCGTGTCGCCCAGCGACAGTCTGGCTGTGATCGCTGCTCATGCCACCTTGGTGCCGGGCTACCGCTCTGGCATTGCCGGTGTGGCCCGCTCCATGCCCACCTCTACCGCGGTGGACCGCGTAGCCAAGGCGCTGGGCATTCCATGTTTTGAGACGCCTACCGGCTGGAAGTTTTTCGGTAACTTGATGGATGCCGGCAAAGTCACTTTGTGCGGCGAAGAAAGCTACGGCACAGGCTCCAGCCATGTCCGTGAGAAAGACGGCTTGTGGGCGGTGCTGTTCTGGCTCAACCTGATTGCCGCCAGCGGCAAATCGGTGGAGGCGCTGGTGCGTGAGCTCTGGGCGCAATACGGCCGCTGCGTATATTCGCGCCACGACTATGAAGGCATTCCCATTGAGCAGGCCGACGCGCTGATGCGCGACCTGCGTGCGTCTTTACCCACCTTGGGTGGCACCACCATCGCCGGATTGCCGGTGGCCTTTGCGGATGACTTTGCCTACACCGATCCAGTGGATGGCAGCGTGAGCCAGAAGCAGGGCGTGCGCATTGTGCTGACCGATGGTTCGCGCGTAGTGTTCCGCCTCTCTGGCACCGGCACCGAGGGGGCCACCTTGCGCGTCTACCTGGAGCGCCACGAACCGGACGCCAGCCGCCAGGACATCCCGGCCCAAGAGGCACTGCAACCCCTGATTGCCTTGGCTGAAATGGTGGCCCGCATCCGCCATTTCACCGGCATGAACCAGCCCACCGTGACGACCTGAGCCACAGAAGCACAGGCCCTAATTTTTTCAAAAAAACCTAAGCGACAGGAGACAAACCCATGAGCACCACAGACAACACCCGTAACCTCGCGCTTCAAGAGCGCCACATGCAGCCCCACATGCTGGTGCGCCGCACCATCGCCTTGGTGCTGGCCGGTGGCCGCGGCTCCCGCCTCAAGCAGCTGACCGACCGCCGCGCCAAGCCGGCGGTGTACTTTGGCGGCAAGTTCCGTATCGTTGACTTTGCGCTCTCCAACTGCGTGAACTCCGGCATTCGCCGCATCGGCGTCATCACCCAGTACAAATCGCACTCACTGCTGCGCCATTTGCAGCGTGGCTGGAGCTTCTTGCGTGCCGAACTCAACGAGATGGTGGATTTGCTGCCCGCCCAGCAGCGGGTGGACGAAGAACACTGGTACCGCGGCACGGCCGATGCGATCTACCAGAACCTGGACATCATCCAAAGCAGCAAGCCCGAGTACGTGGTGGTGCTGGCCGGCGACCACATCTACAAGATGGACTACTCGCTGATGCTCAAAGACCACGTGGAGAGCGGCGCAGGCTGCACCGTGGGCTGTATCGAAGTGCCCCGCGACGAAGCCAGCGCTTTTGGTGTGATGGCCGTTGATGGCAGCCGCAAGATCACCGAGTTTGTGGAAAAGCCCGCCAACCCACCTGCGATGCCCGGCAACGACGCGGTGTCCCTGGCCAGCATGGGCATCTACATTTTCGATTCCAAATATTTGTACGACTTGCTCGAAGACGATTTGGCCAACCCCGAGTCCAGCCACGACTTCGGCAAAGACGTGATTCCCCGCGTGGTGCGCGAGGGCAGGGCGGTGGCCCATCCCTTCTCCATGTCCTGTGTGTCGTCCACCCCGGACGCCGTGCCCTACTGGCGCGATGTGGGTACCATCGACGCCTTTTGGGAAGCCAACCTCGACCTTGCTTCAGTCACCCCGGAGCTGGATATTTACGACACCAACTGGCCCATCTGGACCAGCCAGCGCCAGTTGCCACCTGCCAAGTTTGTGCAGGACGCCGATGGCAAGCACGGCCAGGCCATCAACACCATGGTGTCGGGCGGCTGCATTGTGTCGGGCTCCATCGTCAGCAACTCGGTGTTGTTCAGCAGCGTGCGCATCCATTCGTTCTGCGTGATTGACCAGGCAGTGCTTTTGCCGGAAGTCACCATCGGCCGTGGCTGTCGCCTGAGCCGTGTGGTCATTGACCGGGGTGTGGAAGTGCCTGATGGCTTGGTCATCGGTGAAGACCCGGTGGCAGATGCGGCACGCTTTGAGCGCACCGACAACGGCGTGGTGCTGGTCACCAAAGACATGCTGAAGAAGTTAAGCACCCCCTGAGCCGCTGCGCGTCTCCCCCCTCTCTCGCCTCTGGCGGGAGGGGGGCGCACCCAGCAGCCCGGCAAAGCCGGTTCTGCGGGTGCCCTGAGGCGGGGCAGCAATATTAAAAATGATTGTGAAGAAAGAGCGTATGCGCATCCTGCAAGTCAGTGCCGAAATTTTCCCTCTGCTCAAAACCGGAGGGCTGGCTGACATTGCCGGTGCGCTGCCGGCGGCTTTGCATGAAGCAGGCTGCGATGTGCGGGTGCTGCTGCCGGGTTTTCCGGCCATCGTGGCGGGCCTGCGCAACCCCAGCCCGGTGGGTGCGTTTGTGATGCCTTGGGGCGAAATGGTGGAAGTTGTCTATGGCGACTTGCCGGCACTCGCCCGCGGTGACATGCAGCAGGGCGCTTATGTGCTGATCGCGCCTGGGCTCTACGAGCGCCCCGGCAACCCGTATGAAGATGCCAACAAGCAGCCCTATGGCGACAACCACCGCCGTTTCGCAGCGCTAGGCCAAGCCGCAGCCCATCTGGCGCATGGCATGGACAGCCTGTGGCGCGCCCAACTGGTGCACAGCCACGACTGGCACGCAGGTTTGGCCAGTGCTTACCTCAAACTCTGGGCCGATCGCGGCGCCACGCGGGTACCTTCGGTATTTACCGTGCACAACCTGGCGTACCAAGGCGTATTTGGCCCGCAGTATTTCGGCGATTTGGGTCTGCCGGGCGAGGCTTTTCACGTGCAAGGCATGGAGTTTCATGGCCAGCTCTCCTTCATGAAGGCCGGCTTGTTTTATGCCAGCCACATCACGACTGTGAGCCCCACCTACGCCCGCGAAATCCAGACGCCTGAGCAGGGCTGCGGGCTGGATGGCTTGCTGATGGCAAGGCGTGATGCCTTGAGCGGCATCCTGAATGCAGTGGATGACACGGTTTGGAACCCGACCAGCGACGCCTTGCTAGAGCAAAATTTTGACGCCCGCCACATGGCAGGCAAAGCAATTAACAAGGCCATGCTGCAAGGCACCATGGGCCTGGCTATCGAACCTGATGCGCCGCTGTTCGCCGTGGTGAGCCGCCTCACTGAACAAAAAGGTCTGCCGCTGGTGCTGGCCGGGCTGGACGAAATAGTGTCGCGAGGTGGCCAATTGCTGGTGCTGGGCAGTGGCGACACCTGGATGGAGCAGGCCTTCACCGAGCGCGCCAAAACCCACGCCGGCCGGGTGGCCGTGAAACTGGGCTATGACGAATCCTTTGCCCACCGGGTATTCGCCGGCAGTGACGTAACCCTGGTGCCCTCGCGCTTTGAGCCCTGTGGCTTGACCCAGATGTATGGCCTCAAATACGGCAGCTTGCCTTTGGTGCGTCGCGTAGGCGGCTTGGCTGACACCGTGGTGGACAGCGACCTCGAAACCCTCGAAGACCGCACCGCCACCGGCTTTGTATTCGATGTGTTTGACGAAACCGCCTACCGCAAGGCGGTGCGCCGCGCATTTGCCCTCTACCACCGCAAGGCGGAATGGAACCGCGTGCGCCAAACCGGCATGAAGCTTGCCTTCGACTGGGCTACCGCCGCCGGACACTACACCCACCTTTACCAAAGGTTGATTCAAGAATGACCAACACCTCTTCCCCTACTGCGAGTGCCCCTGTGACTTTTGAATTTGATGCGCCCGGGCGCGACCTCGAATCCCTGAAACGCTCCATCGCCAACAAACTGATGTTTGTGGTGGGCAAAGACCCTGAAGCTGCGCGCCCTGAAGACTGGTTGCACGCCGCCGCCTATGCCGTGCGCGACCAGCTGGTCGAGCGCTGGATGACCACCACCCGCGCCCAGTACGCCCAGGATGCCAAGCGGGTGTACTACCTCAGCATGGAGTTTTTGATCGGCCGCACCTTTAGCAACGCCATGCTCGCCGTGGGCCTGCGCGAGCGGGTCAAGCAAGCCTTGGCGGACTTTGGGGTGGACATCGACGCGGTGACCGAGCTGGAGCCCGACGCTGCGTTGGGCAACGGTGGCTTGGGCCGCCTGGCCGCTTGCTTTCTGGACTCCATGGCCACGTTGAACATTCCCGGCTTTGGCTACGGCATCCGTTACGACTACGGCATGTTCAAGCAAACCATTGTGGATGGCCGCCAAGTGGAAGTGCCGGACTACTGGCTCACCCACGGCAACCCGTGGGAGTTTCCGCGCCCCGAGGTGAACTACCGCGTGCAGTTCGGCGGCCATGTGGTGAAAGTGGGCGACGTCTACCAATGGGTGGACAGCCACGACGTGCAGGCCATGGCCTATGACACCATCATTCCCGGCTACGCCACCAAAGCCACCAACACCTTGCGACTGTGGTCCGCCAAGGCTACGCAAGAGATTGATTTGGGCGCCTTTAACCGCGGCAACTACTTTGCGGCAGTAGAGACCAAAAACCACTCCGAGAACGTGTCCCGCGTGCTGTACCCGGACGACTCCACCGCATCCGGCAAAGAGCTGCGCTTGCACCAGGAGTATTTCTTCTGCAGCGCTAGCGTGCAAGACTTGTTGCGCCGCTACCTGCGCACCCACGACAACTTTGAGAATCTGCCCAACAAGGTCAGCATCCACCTGAACGACACCCACCCCGTGTTGGCCATCCCCGAGCTGATGCGCTTGCTGCTCGACGAGCACCACCTGTCCTGGGCCGACGCTTGGCGCCTGTGCCAGGGCGTGTTCAGTTACACCAACCACACCCTCATGCACGAGGCGCTGGAGACCTGGCCGGTGGAAATGATGGGCCGCATCCTGCCGCGTCACCTGCAAATCATTTACGACATCAACGCCCAGTTTTTGCACCAGATCTCGCTGCGCGGCGGCAGCCCCGAGCTGTTGCGCAAGGTCAGTTTGGTAGACGAGGGCGGAGAGCGCCGTGTGCGCATGGCCTATTTGGCCGTCATCACCAGCCACTCGGTGAACGGCGTGTCGGCGCTGCACTCGGAGCTGATGAAAGAAAGCATCTTCTTCGACTTTGCCAACCTCTGGCCCGAGCGCTTCAACAACAAAACCAACGGCATCACCCCGCGCCGCTGGTTGGCGCAGGCCAACCCCGCTTTGTCGGCGGTGCTGGACAAGCAGGTCGGCACCGGCTGGCGCCGTGACCTGACGCAGCTCAGCGGCCTGAACGCAGTGCTGACGCAGCCCAAAGTGATCGAAGCATTCCAGGGCGCCAAGCTCGCCAACAAGCAGCGCCTGGCTGACTGGGTGCAGGCGAACATGGGCCTGACCATTCCCACGGATGCGCTCTACGACGTGCAAGTTAAGCGAATCCACGAATACAAACGCCAGCTGCTCAATGTGCTGCACGTGGTGACCCGCTACTTGCGCATCATCAACAACCCCGGCTCGGTGACCGTCCCCCGTGTCGTAGTGTTTGCGGGCAAGGCCGCTTCGGCGTATCACATGGCCAAGCAGATCATTCACCTGATCAATAACGTGGCCAGCGTCATCAACAACGACCCGCGCGTGGGTAACCTGCTCAAGGTGGTGTTCATCCCCAACTACAGCGTGAGCTTGGCAGAGCGCATCATCCCTGCGGCCGATTTGTCGGAGCAAATCTCCACCGCGGGTACCGAAGCATCCGGCACCGGCAACATGAAGTTCGCCCTGAACGGTGCGCTCACCATTGGCACGCTGGACGGCGCCAACGTCGAAATCCTGGAGAACGTGGGTGCCGACAACATCTTCATCTTCGGCCTGACCACGCCGCAGGTGGCCGCCACCCGCGCCGCTGGCTACCAGCCACGCGCCATTGCCGAGGGCAACGCTGAGCTGACTGCGGTGCTGGAAGCCGTTCGCGATGGTGTCTTCAGTCCCGACGAGCCCGGCCGCTTCCAGAGCATTTACGACCTGCTGGTGAACTGGGGTGACCACTACCTGCTGCTGGCTGACTACGCTGCCTACATCACGGCGCAAGAGCAGGTGGACGTGGCCTACCAGAACAAAGAAGCGTGGTCCGTCAAAGCCCTGCGCAACGTAGCCGCCATGGGCCTGTTCTCTGCCGACCGCACCATCGGCGAATACGCCGACAAGATCTGGAAGAGCAAGCCGCTGGAGTTGGCTTCCTGATAGTGTTTTAGAGGCGGATTTAGGTCAAATCTGCCTCTAGCGCCCGTGGAATGTGCGCGAGTAGCTATGAATTCAGGAGCGATTTGATCCGGTCCCAGAACACGTAGGCGACCAGTGCAGCGAGGTGCGCCCACACCGTCAGCCAATACATCGCCTGAAAACCGGGCTTGACGGTCTTGTGTCGCAACACCTGCTGCGCCAGTCGCGCGGCGGGCCAGCCGCCGGCAAGGGCCAGCAAGTGCATGGTCTTTTCTTGAATGCGCCATTGGCGGGCGCGGGCAGCGCGCTTGTCCAACCAGTAAGCGACAAAGGTCGCGACATTTAGCGCAAGAGCGAGCACCAAAACCAAGGGCGGCAGGCGGTGTTGGAAGATGCCCCAACCCAGCCCCGCCGCCCAGAGTGCCGCCAGAGCGGCGGCAGTTAGCTGCTTCAACCCGCCAGCGCCACGTACACGTTTTGCACGTCGTCGTTGCCGTCGATGGCGGCCAGGAAGGCTTCCACTTCTTCCAGCGCTTCGGCGCTCAGGCTGGTGGGGTCGACAGGATTTTTGGCCTTGTAGCCCAGCTTCATCGACAGCACGTTGAAGCCGAAGTTGGGCAGGGCGCGGGCCACCAAGTCCAGGTCGGCGGGGTCGGTGTAGAACACGGTGTTGCCTTCTTCGTCACCGGCTTCAAAGTCTTGTGCGCCGGCTTCAATAGCGGCCACTTCAGCGTCCGAGTCGGCCGCGGTAGGGGAGGCTTCGATCATGCCCAGGTGGTTGAAGTCCCATGCCACCGAGCCACTGGTGCCCAGCTGGCCTTTGCGGAACAACACGCGCATTTCAGGGGCGGTGCGTTTCACGTTGTCGGTCAGGCACTCCACCATCACCGCTACCTGGTGAGGCGCAAAGCCTTCGTAGATAACGTGTTCGTAGTTGATGACCTCGCCTGTCAGGCCGGCACCTTTTTTGATGGCGCGCTCCAGCGTTTCTTTGGGCATCGAGACCTTGCGGGCCTGTTCGACCACCAGGCGCAGTTTGGCGTTGGCAGCCGGGTCGGGGCCGCCGCGGGCGGCTACCGTAATTTCTTTCACCAGTTTGGTAAACAGCCGGCCTTTGGCATCGGCCACCAGGGCCTTGCCCTTTGCTTTCCATTGCGCGCCCATAGCGAGTCTTTCTAGATGTTGAAGGGATAGATTTTACTTGGCGCTCTGAGGCGCTACGCCGCTGCCAGGCGCACTGCGCCAGAGGGCGATGCGTTGTTCCACCTGGGTATGAAACAAATGGCTGGTACCCAGCGCCACCAACCAGCTGGCGGCCATGAACAAGAGGGCAGCATCGCCATCGTCGGAGCCTATTTCGGCCCAAGCGGCATTGGCCAGTAAGAGCACGCCGTAGTGGACCAAAAAGAGCGCATACGACGTGCGGCTGAGCAGGCTCACTGCCGCATCGAGCCAGCGCGGCAGGCGCAGTTGCCAGGTGCCGAAGCTGGCCAGCAAGGCCGACACACTGATGGCGAGGGCAATACGCTCGCGAAAATTGATGGCCAGTGACGCCAATCCGACGCTGAGGGCCGTGGCGTACAGCGCCACGGCATACCAGCCGTGCCGTGCGCGCAAACCTGCCCACCAGGCCAAGGCGCCCAAGCCGTAGGCCCCGAAAAAGTACACCGACCAGATGTCCCAATCCGCATCGGCATTGAACCAAGTGAGGGATGCGGCACACAGCAAGGCCACCAGCGCAAGGCTCAGCCAGCGCTTGCCACCGCCCAGCCACAGCACCAGGGCCAGGGTGGCGTAGAGCTGAAAGTCGATGGCCACATACCAGACACCGGCAGACAGAGACTCGACATTCAACACGCTGTGCAACAGGCTGGCATGGGCGAGCAACTGGGGCAGGGTAGGCGCAGCCGGCACCACCTCGGCCGGCAGGTAAGGCCGGGCGATGGCCGCGCAGACCACCGTGAGCAGCAAGGCTGCGACAAAGGGAAGTGCGAGACGCTGGTAACGCTGCCAGATCGCGCTGAACACGCTACTGGCCGGCCGCTTGGTGAGGGCGAAGCTGCGGGCGGCCAGATAGCCGGCAATCACCAGAAACACTTGCACCGCGATGCGGGCGTTGTCGTACAGCCACTCAAATACCTCGGGCAAGGCACTAGAGGCTGCTTCTGACAGCGGGCCATAGGCCGAAAAGTGGTGCAGCACGATGCATTGGGCTGCAATCACTTTCAAAATATCAATCAGCCGGAACGAGGTAAGAGCGGGTAGGCGGGCAACAGTCATCAGGTCTGGCAAAGTGGGCTGCGCCAGCCCGAGAGGCTCAAGCCAGCGTGAACAGCGGTATATCTTGGGTGTGTGCAAGCAGGTCTAGCTGCTCGCGGGTTTGGCCGGCCACAAAGGCGGCCACAGTGGCGTGGGCCTCTGGGGTCATCATCGCCAAGGGGTGCGATTGTCGCAGACCAGCCGCCGCGCCCAAGCGGCCCGAAAAATGGGGCTCCAAAGCCGCCATGGCGACCCTTCCGTCTTTGCAGGGGTAGACCCGGTATCCGGCATGGCCACCACCCACGGCGGCACCCGTTTGGGTCAAGCCCCAGCTGCGCGGCAGCGCGAGGTAGCCCGCAGCATCAGAGAGCGCGATTTCAAGGAAGACCCCTTTCCCTTTGGCTTGGCTGAGGATGCGGGTTTGCAGCACGGCCTCGCTGGTCATCAGTGAGCCGCCCATGTCTGCATAGAGGGTGGGGGGCATTTCCAGGCCGGTGACGAGGTCGTTTTCAGCCAGGTAGGTGAGGTCGTGCCCGGGCTCTTCTGCGCGGGCACCCGGTGCCCCGACGATGGCGACCATTGATAGCTCGGGGTATTGTTTGCGCAGGGCTTTCCACTCCAGCCCCAGTTTTTTGAGGGCGCTGGGGCGGAAGGAGGTGAGCAGCACATCCGCCTTGACCAGCTCTTTGTGCAGGGCGCGCTGACCGGCTTCGGTCTTCAAGTCCGCGGCAACCACCCGCATGCCCTGGTGCATGACGTCATAAGCCTTGCGGTTGTAAAGCCCCATCGGATCGCCGGAAGCGCCTGCCCGTGAGCCTGCCGGTGCGGGCGGCTCCAGCTTGATGCAAGTCGCCCCCATGTCGCGACAGCGCATCAGCGCCGCAGGCCCGGGCAGATTGAGCGCAAGGCTCAGGATGCGGGTGCCTTTGAGGGGACGCAGGCGCTGTGCAGGGGATGCGGCTTGGAGGTGCATGGTTTGCTATCAAAAAAGAAGCTAGAGGCGCTTATTTTGCCTGCGCTAGCGGCATATTTGTTACTTAAGTGTCGCCCACTCGACCGTCCAGCTCTGGAGCCAGGCCACGGCATCGTCTTCTGGGGTCATGGTTTCCATGGCGTCGAGCACACAGATGTCGCCCATTTTGCGGGCACCCAGGTCTTGCAGCTTGGCGTCGAATTGTTTGCCGCCGCCCAAAAAGCTGTCGCCATAGCTGCTGTCGCCCAGCGCAACCAGGCCGTAGCGCACGTGCCCGAGGTATTTGGCTTGTGCATCCAGGCTACTGAGCAAGCCCACTGCATTGCCCGGCACGTCACCGGCGCCGGTGGTGGAGGTGCAGATGATGAAGGTGCCGGGCGTGTCGAATACGCTGATGTCGAGGCCGTCCATCGGCAGGACATCGATGGTGGCGCCGATATCGTCGGCACAAAACTGGAGCGCCTCGGCCACGCTTTGGGCGTTGCCATTGACGGTGCCGACAAGAATAGTGATTTGCATAGCGAGATTCAGAGGGTCTTCAAGAGGGTGCGAGGGATGATAGGGGCAATAATGTCGGCCTCTCCCGGCAACGGGATTCCCGTTTTTCTCAGGCGCACCGTGACCCAAGCTTTTAACCCCCAACTCGGCTTCGCTTTTTTGGCTGATCTGCCCACGTTGGACCTCGATCCACCCAAACGCGCCAGTCGCAGTCCCAAGGCTTCGGCCGCCAAAAGGCCCAAAGCAGTGCCCGCCACTCAGGCCCCCTTGATGGACGCCGAGGCTATGGCCCGCGCCCTCGAGGCCCATGCCGATTACAAGGTGCAGCGCCGTCTAAAGCCATGCTTGCAGTGGCCCGGCGAGGCGCACAGCGGCGTGAAAACCATCCTGGTGCTGGATACAGAAACCACCGGCCTGGATCAGGCCAAAGAAAAAATCATCGAACTCGCGCTGCTGCGGGTTTCGGTCGATACCGAAACCGGGCTGCCGGTCGGGCCCGTGCAGGTGTATGACGGTTTGGAAGACCCGGGCAAGCCGATTCCCCCTGAGATAGTTGCCATCACCGGTATTGAAGATGCCCAGGTGCAAGGCCAGGCACTGGACGAGGCCCGCATTGCCGATATGCTGCAGGGCGTGGATGTGGTGATCGCCCATAACGCAGGATTTGACCGCCCGTTTGTGGAGGCGCGGCTACCGGCGTTTGCCGGGCTGGCGTGGGCATGCTCTTTTGCTGACATCGATTGGAAAGCCCAAGGACGCGGGTCTGCCAAGCTGGAGAGCCTGGCGGCGGAGCTGGGCCTGTTTTACGACGCTCACCGTGCGGAGATGGATTGCCATGCGCTGTTGGCAGTGCTGGCTGCCCCTTTGCCAAAGGCCGCTGCAGACACCACCCAGACTGGCCTTGCACACCTGCTCTATGCCGCCGGCAACCCTAGCTATCGATTGAGCGCGACCAACGCCCCTTTTGAGGCGAAAGACCTGCTCAAGGCCCGCGGCTATCGGTGGAACGGAGACCAGCGTGTGTGGGCCACCCGCCTGAGCGACGATGCCGCGCTGCACACCGAGTTCGACTGGCTCCGCCAGCAGGTGTATGCCGGCCGCCATGCGGCGGTACAGGTGGAGCAAATGGACGCCAAAACCAAGTACTCCAGCCGCAGCGGCCACACGGTGTACCAGCAACTCTAAAGGGCCCGGTCATGACGCGACAGCTGCTCAGTGTTCAGGTGGGGCTCGCCCGCAAGGTGCAGATCCAGGGTCGCAGCATCTTGACGGCGATTCACAAAACCTCGGTTGACGGACCCACCCCGGTGACGCCGCTGGGTTTGCTGGGAGATGAGCAGGCGGACCCCTCAGTGCACGGCGGGCTGGACAAGGCGGTGTATGCCTACCCCTCGGAGCACTACGGTTTTTGGCAAGAAGCGCGCCGGGCGGCTGGCGCCAGCGGTTTCGATGACAGCTTGCCCTTTGGCTCTATGGGCGAGAACCTGACGCTGGCAGGCCTCTTAGAAAACGAGGTGTGGGTGGGCGATGTGCTGCGATTTGGCGATTGCGCGCTGCGGGTGGTGCAGCCGCGGGAACCTTGTTTCAAGTTCAATGCGGCCATGGGTTTTGCAGGCGCTGTCAAAGCCATGGCGCTGAGTGGCCACTGTGGCTTTTATCTGGCGGTTGATGAGCCCGGGCAGCTGCGTGCCGGTGAGCCGTTTGAGTTGGTGCCCGGTTCACGGCAGACCTCGATCGCCGAGCTGTTCAAGGCCCGGCTTTACAAGCACTTGCGCTAGCCCCTGCAGCGGTTGCGGCCCTGAAATCAGCCCCGGCTCAAGGTGGTGCTGATGGCGTCGGCCAGCTCGTGGGGCTCAAACTTGGCGACATAGGCGTCAGCGCCCACGCCGGTGGCATGGCCTTCGCTGGCACTGCCGGTCAGGGATGAATACACAATCACCGGAATACCCGCGAACCGGTTGTCGTTTTTAATACTGCGGGTAAGGGTAAAGCCGTCCATTTCGGGCATTTCCAGATCGGTCAGCACCAACGCGACTTTGTCGCTGGCCCGCTTACCGTGGGCGACCGCATCGCTGTGAATCTGGGCCAGACGGTCCCACGCTTCTTTGCCGTTTTTGACGGCGACGTAAGACACTCCCATGGACTTGAGGCTTTCCTCCACCAGCATGCGGGCGATGGCGGAGTCGTCGGCAAACAGGATGGTGGAGCCTTCGGGCAGCTTGATTTTCTGGATGTTGCTTGAGGACTCTGTTTGGCTGTTGGGGAACACGTTGCGGATGATTTGCTCCACATCGAGGACCTGTGCCAAGCGGGAGTCTGTGGCATCGCCATCGATACGGGCAACGCCTGAGAGCAAGCCGGAGCTGTTGTTGTCAGAGGCGATCAGGTGTTTCCAGTCGAGCTGGATGATTTCGACCACTTCGTCCACCAAAAACGCCTGGGTTGTGCGGGCAAACTCGGTCACGAGCACGATTTTGGAGTCGGTTTTCGGGACACAGCCCGCGAGTGCAGGCAGGTTGATCACCGGAATCAATTGCCCGCGCACATTGGCCAGCCCGAGGGCGTGTTGTGGTGCATTCACGATGCTGGTGATTTCAGGCGCCACCACGATTTCGCGCACCTTGAACACATTGATGCCGAATAGCTCGCTGCGCTCGCTGCCGGTCGAGTCCCCGAGGCGGAACAGCAGGAGCTGGAATTTGCTCTCAGCCGCCTGGCTGCTGTGTGTAGATGGTTTGCTGTTGAGTTGGGGGCTCATGGTCTCGCCGGAAAAGGGGTTGAGTGTCCCTCACTTTACCCCTTATCGTGGGGGTACTACAAGGAGCGGAGCCCGAGTCCGAAATTTTGGCAAGAGCGGGGCAGAATACCCCGATTGTGTGATGTGTTAACCAAGGAATGTCATGAAGCTTGTTCGTTATGGTGCACCCGGGCAGGAAAAACCGGGCTTGCTGGATGCGGCAGGGCGTGTGCGGTGCTTGTCAGAGCACCTGACTGATGTCGGCGGCTTGGCCCTTGCGCCTGAGACTCTTGCGCGTTTGGCGCTGCTGGAGGTGGAACAGCTACCCACGGTGCCGGGCGTGCCCCAAAAGGATTTCCGATTGGGGGCTTGTGTGAGTGGGGTGGGCAAGTTCATATGCATTGGTCTCAATTATTCAGACCATGCCGCCGAAAGTGGAATGCAAGTTCCACCGGAGCCGGTGGTGTTTAGCAAGTGGACTAGCGCCATCACAGGGCCCAATGACCCGCTGCAGATCCCTCCTTGGTCGCGCAAAACCGATTGGGAGGTCGAGCTAGGCGTCGTGATCGGAAAAGGGGGGCGCTATATCGACGAGTCTGATGCTCTGTCTCACGTTGCCGGGTACTGCGTGGTCAACGATGTCTCCGAGCGCGAGTATCAATTGGAGCGAGGCGGCACCTGGGACAAGGGTAAAGGGTGTGATTCTTTCGGCCCACTTGGCCCGTGGTTGGTAACGACTGACGAGGTGCCAGACCCGCAAGCGCTCTCCATGTGGCTGGATGTGGATGGCAAGCGTTTTCAAAACGGCAGTACCGCCACCATGGTGTACGGGGTTCGTTTTTTGATTGCTTATCTGAGCCGCTTTATGAGCTTGCAGCCCGGTGATGTGATCTCGACTGGCACCCCCCCTGGGGTGGGGATGGGGCAAAAGCCGCCCGTCTATTTGCGTGCCGGGCAAACGGTTTGTGCCGGTATCGATGGCCTCGGTATCCAGACGCAAATTACCATTCAGGTGTGAGCGGGCTCTACCTCAGCCGCGGACGTTGCATTCGCGGCGCACTAACGCCACTGCATCGTTGAAGGTGTAGTCGTGGTCACTCGCTAGGGTGGCGCTCGACTCTTCGATAAAGTTGTTCCACAGGCTTGCGTAGTCTTCCAGGTGTTCAGCAGGCGCGTTGGCTTCGATGAACTGCAAGGGCAGGGCGGGCTGCAATCCAGATTTCCGGATCTTCTTTACCAAGGTCGAGGCTGCCTTTTCGGTAAGCACTGTTTTGGCCGGGCTACCAGCGGCCATGCACAAGAACAGGGTGAGCAAGGAGCTTTCGTCATCATTGCCACCGGTGGCCTTGGCCCAAGCCTTGGAAACATTCTTGTCGAATTGATCCACCTCTAGGATGGCGTCCTCGAGCCAAAAATACCGGCCCATGAATGCGGGCGTCTGGTCAAACAGCTTGCGCACCGACAGGTCAGATTCCAGCCATTTGACGGAGTCTGCCCAGACTGAGTCGCGTATGGACTCCACCAGTTCTGTCCATTCGGCAGGAAGATCGGCGGGCACGGTCAACGGCAACTTGCCAGGTTTGGCCAGATAGCGCTTGCGCAAGGCCAGAATCATTTTTTCGAAAGTAACCCAGTCGGGCAGGCTGCTGCGTTTGCAGGCGCGGGCCAATAAGGCGGTGCGGATGACGGCTTCTGCGTCTTTGCCAGCCTCTTCGAGTTCTTCAACATCCATGCCCATTTGCCCGGCCATCCAGATGGCCGCATCCACCACCGCGGCAGCCCGGCTCCGGCTAGCCAACTCCATCTGGTATTCGGTCAGGGTTTTGAGGCTCCATTTGGCGAGCAGGGGAATGTGCTCATCGCGAAAGCCGCTGCGCTCGTTCATCCCGAAGTGGGTCGTCTGCGGCATGGTGATCAGAGCTTTGAGCATGTCGGAGCCCGCTTTGGAGCGGGAGAGAAAGCTGTGGTCCCGCAGCAGCTCGGCCGCACGGTGGAGGTCGCCCTCAGTGCTATGGGCCAGATGCAGACTGACCAGGTTGACGATGCGGTCTCTGGCAAGCTCCAATTCGGGCCGCAAGTACTCGGTCCCGAAATAGCGCGCGATCTGCACCATGCCCTTGGGCGCATCGGCCCGGATGGCATCGAGTTTGTCTTGCCCGATCAGGCCGTGTTCTATGCCATGCGTGAGCGCCTTTTCAAAGAAAGGGCGGCTATCAAACAGGGATACGGATTGGGGTGCAACGGACATGGCGCTGGAGCAAATGGATTAAATGGCGGACTCTTCGTCGTCTTCGCGGGCAGCGGGTGTGGCTTTGCCGCGGTCGGTGTCACCGGTTTCGACTTTGCCGTCGTCTTCCTCTTCGGCCACTTCTTCTTCGTCAAGGCCCAGGTCAAACGCACGGGCCTTGGCTCGCAACACAATCAGCATTTCGATGAAAAGGTCGGGGAGCTCATGGCGTAGCAGCCAAGCCATTTGCATCCAGTCCTGGTCCGCCACCTCATCCAGATCGACGCGCGGGCGCACGTAGGCAGATTGGTACAGCGCCTGCTCCGACAAGATTTCGCCGTCATCTTCGACGGTGTCAAACGTGCCACTGCGGGCAAACGCCTCCACGCGGCTCCACTTTTCAGTGAAGTAATCGGCCAGCGCTTCGCTGCCACCTTCCAGATCACCGATAGCCGTCAAAAACTCAATGGCATCCACCGCGTCATCCCGGAAGATCACCGAGTTCATCATGCCGCGCAAGTGGGTGCGCGTCAGGTCTTTGTATTGCTTTTCGATGACTACCGCATGCGCAAACTGCTGCGGTGTGATGAGCAAATTCACGATGGATTCTTTGGAGTCGTCGTACTCGCGGATCACCGCCAGAATGTCTTTGGCAGGCAGCTGCTCCAGCACCACCATCAGGGCGCCGTCGCCCTCAGAGTCGGCAAGCTCCGTCAACACGGACTCAGCCCCCACGATATCGCCGGCAGCGATCAGGGCTTGGGTTTTTTCAATCAGGGCTAATTGGCTCACAGGGGCGTCCTCTTGGTGCGGGCTCGGGTTTTATTCTTTGTGGTCGAAGCCTTGCTCGACCATCCAGGCAGCGCCTTCTTCTTCGTTCACACGGCTTTGGCGTTCGTCTTCGTCCATGCCTTCGGGGTCACGCTCGATGTCGTCGCGGTCATCCTCTTCGTCATCAGATTCGTCCGCTGCAGCGAATCGCGCATCTGGCTTGTTCAGCAGATATTCCAGTGCGGCCGCCACGCTCATAAACCAGGCGCCTGCTGGTTGTTGCAGCACCTGCTGGGCCAAGGTGTGGGCCCATGGGGCGAGCTCTACAGCGTCGGCCAGCGAGTCCCATTCCGGCAGGTCCTCCGACTCCTGGCGTACCAGTTCTTCCATCACAGCAGGGCGCTTGAAACGGAAGCCCTGATGGAACACAACTGCCACCATCTCAGGGCTCAACTCCAGCATGCTCAACAAAAACTTCAGTTCTTTGCGGCGCTCTGCCAGTTTCTTGGCCAGGATGTTGCTGCCTTCGGAGTCCGAGGTCAGGTCGTCCAGTTCGGCTTGGTAGGCGCTGCGCAGGTGATGAAAGAAGGGGGAGAGGCTCATGCTATTTGCCTTTTCAAAGAATGCGGGAGAAATAGGTGGACCAGATGTCGCGTGCAGTGTCCAGGGGGTTGTCGAGCAAGCCTCGTCTGCGATTGTCGTCATAGGCCTGACGCTTGTCGGTGTCCGAGAGCACATCGTAGGCTTCTTGGACTTCACGGAAATAAGCGCCCGCGTTGGGATCTGGATTGCGGTCGGGGTGATACTGCGCAGCCTTTTGACGGAAGGCTTTTTTGATGTCAGCCAGTGTGGCTGCACTGTTCAATCCGAGACTGGCGTAATGGTCTTTCATGCAGCACGTTTCCTGCCGGAAAAGAAAAAACCCCACTGCGATCGCAGCGGGGTTTTTAAAGACCCTTGCGGGTTAATTTGGCTCCTCAACCTGGGCTCGAACCAGGGACCTACGGATTAACAGTCCGGCGCTCTACCAACTGAGCTATTGAGGAATGAAGCCTCAAATTATAGCGTGTTTTTTAAGTGATTTTAGAAACACGCTAAATTTTTAGATTCTGTCGCTAACTTTTTTCTTGGGTTCCAACACCGAGAAGCTGATGCAATCGCGGGCTCGTGGTGGTGTACTGCAAGAGCACTTTTTTCTCGGGAGAAATAAAGGCCATCGCTGCGAAAGTCGCTAGTGTAGCCTCATGAAAGCCACTCAAAATCAATTTTCGCTTTCCTGGATAAAAATTTATATCGCCGACTGCAAAAATTCCTGGAATTTCGCTCTGGAAGGTCTCTGTACTCACCGGCACCTGCTTGCGCTCAAGGGTCCAACCCCAGTCGGCAATCGGTCCCATCTTTGGTGAAACTCCCAAGCGCACCAGCACATGATCAGCGGCCACAGATATCTCGGTGCCTTCCGCCGTCAATACGCGCAATGAATTCAAGCGCGAACCATCAGTCCCGCATCCGGTGACCTGCGCTGGCAAAACCCGGATGGTGCCGCTCGCGCGAGCGGCATCGAGTTGCTGCAGTGTGGCGGGCTCACCCGTGAAAACATCGCGCCGGTGGATCAAGGTCACACTGGCAGGACGATGGGCATCCACTGGCGCATGTGCCGCTTGCAAAGCCGCAGCAACGGCTGATTCATCACCACCGAGTACCACGACGTGGGCACCCTGCAAACTGCCTTCCGGCAGGGCGGCGTCGTGGGGGTAATGCACCTGGAGGTTCTCGAAAGGCTCAAGCTCCGGAACAGCCGGTTTGCGCGGGACGAAAGCACCTACACCGGCGGCTACAAACAAGGCTTTGGTGATGAATGTGGTGCCTGCGTCGGTGACCACGTGCAAACGACCATTCTCCAAACGGGTGACCGATTCGACCAACTGGGAGAAATGCATTTGCGCCTGAAAAGGCGCTATCTGCTGCAGCAGACTTTGCGTGAGGCCGCGGCCGGTGGTGACCGGTGTGCCGGGGATGTCGTAGATCGGCTTGTCGGCATAGAGCTCCATGCATTGGCCGCCAGCGTAGGGCAGGGCATCAATGACATGGGCCTGCACTTCGTGCAGGCCCAGTTGGAACACTTGGAACAGGCCTACCGGGCCCGCTCCGATGACGACGGCATCGGCTTCAATCACAGGGGCAGCCATGCCGAATTTGTGATCAGCGGATCAGCTGCGAGAGCTTGCCGGTCTTGTCCTTCCAGTCGTCGGCATCTGCCAGAGGTGCCTTGCGCTTGGTGATGCTTTTCCAGCCGGGCAAGCGGGCGAGTTCTGCGTTCAGGGCAATCATGTGCTGCTGGTCTTTGGGTGCGTCTTCTTCCGCGTAGATCGCGTTGGCGGGGCACTCGGGAATGCAGACGGCGCAGTCGATGCATTCATCGGGGTCGATCGTCAGGAAATTGGGGCCTTCGCGGAAGCAATCCACGGGGCACACGTCCACGCAGTCGGTGTATTTGCACTTGATACAGGCTTCGGTGACGATGTGTGTCATGTTGTTTGAGAGCAGTAAATAAGAGGGCGGGCACATAAATGCCAAGCCCTTGATTTTATTGGGTTTTGCAGACGCCCCTTGTCACGGGGGCATCTCCTTTGCGTTGTATCAACTCAGCAGCAGGGCGCCGGAGGTCTTGTGGGTGGCGGTATCCACCAGAATCAGCGAGCCCAGCACACGGCTTTGCGCGTAAGGAACGGCGGTGATTGCCTCTTGCAGCGCGAGCTCGATATGGCCAATGGCGTTGGGCGCAATCTCGGTCGCATCGTGCTCTTGCAAGGTGTTGATGTCCAGGCTGTGCACGATGCGCTTGACCTTGGCCTTGATCCAACGGTGGCCATGCAACGCAAGGTACACGCGGCCCGCAACCAAGGGCTCATCGTCCATCCAGGCCACCGTGGCCTTGATTTCGCGGGTGGCTTCGGCAAAAGCACGCGGTTTGGGGGTATCCGCGAATTCGTCGTCCGGGTCTGCGGCGGGCGTGACTTGGGCCAGCAACCAGTCGCCACGGGACACATCCACTTCGCGGTCCAGCGTGATGCCGGCGCCATGGCCTGCGGCAACGCTGCCGGGCACACGGGCGTGGTTCACCACTTGGGCCACCACGGCGGTCTGGCCGCTGGGGTGGATGCTGACGGTGTCGCCCACCTGCACGGTGCCAGTGGCCACACGGCCCCAGAACACGCGGCGGCCTTGGGTGGTGTCGGCCGAGTTGTGAAACTTTTCGACCCACTGCACCGGGAAAGCGAAGGGCACATCGGTCTCAGCTGCGGTGACAGGCAGCGTTTCCAGCAGTGCCAACAGGCTCGGGCCTTGGTAGCCGCACCATCCGGGCGTGGCTTCCACCACGTTGTGGCCCTTGAGCGCGGACATGGGGATGGTTGCCGTGACAGCAATGCCAGCTTGTTGGGCAAAGGCTTGCAGCGCTTCGCTGATCTTGGCAAACGCGGCGGTGGCATCGTCGCCCAAAGCGTCGAGCTTGTTCACGGCAAAGATGATGCCGGGCACGCGTAGCAGGTTGACCAGCAGGCTGTGGCGGCGGGTCTGGGGCAATAGGTCCACCAGGCCGTCCACATTCCACTTCAGTTTGGTGGCGTCCACCAGCACCACGGCAGCATGGGCACTGCTGGCGGCCGTGACCATGTTGCGGGTGTACTGCTCGTGGCCGGGCGCATCGCCAATGATGAACTTGCGGGTGGGGGTGGCGAAGTAGCGGTAGGCCACGTCGATGGTGATGCCTTGCTCGCGCTCGGCAGAGAGGCCGTCGGTAAACAGCGCCAGGTCGGCCTCGCCGCTCTTGGAGACGTTGGCTAACTGGTCTTGCAGCACCGCTTTGCTGTCCACCAACAGGCGGCCGATCAGTGTGCTCTTGCCATCGTCCACGCTGCCGCAAGTGATGAAGCGCAGGGCAGATGAAGTGTCATTTGTGCTGCCAGCGCCCGTGGAATATGCGGGAGCAGCTATCGTATTCGTAGCGGTCATCAGAAGTATCCGTCCTTTTTGCGCTTCTCCATGGAAGCCTCAGAAGTCTTGTCGTCCATGCGGGTGGCGCCGCGCTCGCTCACGTCGGCGGCCAGCGTTTCGATCACAATGTCGGCAGCGGTGGCGGCCAGGCTCTCCACCGGGCAGGTGCAGGTGATGTCGCCTACGGTGCGGAAGCGCACGTCGCGGCTCTCGATGGTTTCGCCTTCCTTCGGTGGCGTCAGCTCCGTCACCGGAACCAGCAGGCCCTTGCGCTCGACCACATCGCGTTTGTGCGTGTAGTACAGGCTTGGCAGCGCGATCTTTTCACGTTCGATGTATTGCCACACGTCCAGCTCGGTCCAGTTGCTGATGGGGAACACGCGGAAGTGTTCGCCGGGCTGCAGGCGGGTGTTGAACAGGGTCCACAACTCTGGGCGCTGGGCCTTGGGCTGCCATTGGCCGAAACTGTCGCGATGAGAAAAGATGCGCTCTTTGGCGCGGGCCTTCTCTTCGTCGCGGCGGGCGCCGCCGATCAGCGCGTCAAAGCGGAATTCGTCGATGGCTTCGAGCAGGGTGACCGACTGGTGCACATTGCGGCTCTCGCCGGGGTGGGCCAGGCGCACGGTGCCACGGGCCATGGAGTCTTCCACGCTGCGTACGATCAGCTCGGCACCCAGTTCCTTGGCGCGGAAGTCGCGGAAGTCGGTCACTTCATGGAAGTTGTGGCCAGTGTCGATCATCAAGAGCGGGTAAGGAATGCGGCCGACGCCGAACGCCTTCTCTGCGCACTTGAGCATCACCAGCGAGTCTTTGCCGCCCGAGAACAGCAGGGCGGGGCGCTCAAACGCAGCCGCCACCTCGCGCAGAATGAAGATGGTTTCTTCTTCCAGCGCATCGAGGTGCTGGTTGGAGAGGCGGTCGAAATGGGTGGGTTCAGTCATGGCGTTCATGCTTTGGCTTCTTCATGTTTCACGTGCAGGCCGCATTCTTTGGCAGCCTCGTCCTCCCACCACCAGCGGCCGGAGCGGAAGTCTTCACCCAGGCTGATGGCGCGGGTGCAAGGCTCGCAGCCGATGCTGGGGAAGAACTGGTCGTGCAGGGGGTTGTAGTCCAGCTTGTTGGTTTGGATGTAATGCCACACATCACCCCAAGTCCAGTTGGCCAGGGGGTTGATCTTGATGCGGGGCTCAGAGCTGTCCACCAAAGGCACATCGGCGCGGGCGCCGGACTGCTCGCGGCGCAAGCCGGTGATCCAAGCTTCTTTGCCCTTGAGCGCGCGCTCCAGTGGCTCCATCTTGCGGATGCCGCAGCAAGCTTTGCGCAGGGCAATGCTTTTGTACATCGCGTCTTTGCCTTCGCGGTCCACAAACTGCACCACCGATTCATTCACCGGCTGGTACACCGTGACCGTAGCACGGCTGGACGCCTTGAAGCGCTCCAGCAGGTCCAGGGTTTCTTGGTGCAGGGCACCAGTTTCCAGCACGAAGATGCCGATGTCCAGCTTCAAGCTGTTGATCAGGTGGCTGATGACCACGTCCTCAGCGCCCAGGCTGGACGCTTGGGTGACAGTGGCGGCATCGCCATCCGCACCCGCGTATTGGGCTGCGGCTTGGGACAGCACGCCTTGGGCTTCGGCCAGCTTGATGATGTACTCGCCGCTGGCTTCGGCGTTGCGAGCCATGGCGCTGCCTGCAGGCTGCACTTGCACCGCAAAACGGTTGCCTAAAGAGGATGTTTCGGCGCTCATGCTGCTTCGCCTTCGCGGGCAAAGTGCGGCTTCACGGTCACCGCGTCGCCTTGGTAGAAGCCGCGATAACGGTCGAACTGGCGTTGTGCGAAGTCGATGTTCTGGTCAGCGCGCAGCACGGCCACGTCAAAACCTGTGCGCTCCATTTGCACCAGCTGGTCGATCAGCACGTCGCCGGTAGCGCGCAGTTCGCCGGTGAAGCCCAGGCGCCGGCGCAGCAAAAAGGCCTGGCTGTACGCGCGGCCGTCGGTGAACTTGGGGAAGTTCAGGTCGATGCGGGCGACGCCTGCGAGGTCCAGCGCGCGGGGGTCTTCGGTGTTTGCCAGTTCGATGACTTTTAGGCCCTCAGCGCCCGTGGAATGTGCGGAAGCAGCTATCAATTTCATAGTGGTTTCTTTCTTTCGGCGTCCGGAGCTTCAGGCTTCTTGAGCGTCTTTGGCGTAGCCATCTTTTTTGGGCAGGGCGTGCAGGTCTTCGTGCTTGTCAGCCAGGCGGGCGCTGTTCGCAGCCGCCTTGAAGGGGTCCATGCCTACGCGCTTGAAACAGTCGATAAAGGTCTCGCTGCCCGCGCGCTGCTGGCGGAAGGTATCTAGCACGGCCTCAATCACGCCGGGCACTTCGAGCGCACCAAACGAGGGGCCCACGACCTTGCCGGGGACGGCTTCGCCGCTCAGTGCCGAGCCGTCGGAGCCGCCCAGGGACACCTGGTACCACTCCTTGCCGTCTTTATCCACGCCCAAGATGCCGATGTGGCCGCTGTGGTGGTGTCCGCAGGAGTTGATGCAACCGCTGATGTGCAGGTCGATCTCGCCCAGGTCGTGCAGCTCGTCCATGTCCTGGTAGCGCTCGGTGATTTGGGCGGCTATCGGGATGGAGCGGGCATTGGCGAGTGCACAGAAATCGCCGCCGGGGCAAGCAATCATGTCGGTCAGCAGGCGCACATTGCTGCGAGCCAAGCCGGCGTGGCTGGCAGCCACCCACAGGGCGGGCAGGTCTTCAGCGCGCACCCAAGGCAGTAGCAGGTTCTGGTCGTGGGTGACGCGGGTTTCACCGGCAGAGAACTCATCGGCCAAAGCGGCCGCGGTGTCGAGCTGGTCGGCATCCGCATCGCCGGGGGCTTGACCCAGGCGCTTGTACGACAGGGTGACTGCGCGCAGCGCAGGGTTCTTGTGCGGGGCCACGTTTTGCTGCAACCATCGGTCGTAGTCTTTCTGGCGCTCAGCTGGGATTGCTATAGTTTTAGTAGCTGCTGGCGCCCGCTCTGTGAGGGCTGGCGGCACAAAACATGCGGTAACCCGGTCCAGCTCAGCTTGGCTGATGGTGTGCGGCGCACCGTCGCGGGTAATGATTTGCTCGTATTCGGCTTCCACCTCGTCGATGTAGCGCTGGCCTTCGGCCTTCACCAGGATCTTGATACGCGCCTTGTACAGGTTGTCGCGGCGGCCCCAGCGGTTGTACACACGCACGACCGCCTCCAGGTAATTCATGATCTGGTTCCAGGGCAGGAAGGCGCGGATCTCGGTGCTGATGACCGGGGTGCGGCCCATGCCGCCGCCCACAAACACGCGGAAGCCCAGTTCGCCCGCATCGTTTTTGATGAGGTGCAGGCCAACGTCGTGCCAACGCACCGCAGCGCGGTCGTTGGTAGCGCCAGTGATGGCGATCTTGAACTTGCGAGGCAGGAAGGCGAACTCAGGGTGCAGCGTGCTCCACTGGCGCATGATTTCGGCAAACGGGCGGGGGTCGGCAATCTCATCCACCGCCACACCGGCCAATTCGTCGCTGGTGATGTTGCGGATGCAGTTGCCGCTGGTCTGGATACCGTGCATGTTCACGGTGGCCAGCAGGTCCATCACGTCGGCGCTCTTGGCTAATGGAATCCAGTTGAACTGCACGTTTTGGCGGGTGGTGAAGTGGCCGTAGCCCACGGGCAGGTGGGTGGTGCCCCAGGTGGCTTGGGTGCCGATGGCTTTGTCGAACACCTCTTTGCTGGGGTGGTCGTATTCGCGGGCAATGCGGGCCAGCACGCGCAATTGGGCGCTGGAGAGCTCGCCGTAAGGCACCGCTACGCGCAGCATGGGCGCGTAGCGCTGGATGTACCAGCCGTTTTGCAAGCGCAGGGGGCGGAATTCTTCGTCACTCAGAGTGCCGGCCTGGTTGCGCTCCAGTTGGTCGCGGTGCTGGGCCGCGCGGGCGCGGATGAACTGGCGGTCAAATTCAGTGTATTGGTACATAGACAGGGTTCAGCAAAAAATCAAAGTGCAATGAGTTTCAAACCGGCATAGGCCAGCAGCAGCGAGAGCAGGGCGCGAATCACCCGCTCCGGGGTCTTGAACATCAGGTGCGAGCCCACCCAAATGCCGGGGAGCGAGCCTGCCAACAGCTTGGCCAACAGAGGCCAATCTACTGAGCCGAGGGACGCGTGGCCCATGCCGGCCACCAAGGTCAGAGGCACTGCATAGGCAATGTCCGCCGCCACAATGCGGGGCAGGGGCAGCAGCGGGTACAGCAGCATCAACACCGTAACGCCAATGGCGCCCGCGCCGACGGACGTGAGTGTAACCAGCGTGCCAATGAGGGCGCCGAACAACAGCGGCAGGCTCCAGTGGCGCGGGCGTGCTGCAGCGGCTTCATGGCCGGCCGCAATGGATTTGGGGCCCGACTTGCCGCGCACGGCCTTAAAGAGGGTGGCTGCGGCAGTCAGCAACAGGGCCACGCCCAAGGTGCTGGTCATGATCTTTTGTACTTCTCCGCTGGTGGCGCCCAGTTGGTGCAGCACATAAAGCGTTGCCAGTGCCGCAGGGATGCTGCCGGCCGACAAATTGAGAACTACCGGCCAGTCGATATGGCCGGAGCGCGCCAGTTTGACCGTGCCGCCCATTTTGGTGAAAGCGGCAAACAACAGGTCGGTACCGACCGCCATGTAAGGCTTGACCCCAAAGAAGAAAATCAGGATGGGCGTCATCAATGAGCCACCGCCCACACCGGTCAGGCCCACAATCGTGCCCACAAAAAAGCCCGCCAGTACAAACGCCAAATCATGCATGGCGGCGAATGTAGGCGGGTCGGCTTAGATTGAAAACTACTTTTTAGCTATGGCGGTATGAGGTCTGGTTATATGGAGGCCGCGGGAATCGATCGGAAACGGGTTTAGCAATGCTAGCTTTCGACCCAAAGCGGATTTTTCACACTCCTGATACCTCGCCGGATAGCGGAAGTTCACACTCAGGAACTATGCGAGGGAAATCGCAGTCTTAGAAATGGGGCTTTGGTTCATACATCCACGTTTTGATTCAAGAGCCCTCAGGTCACTATCATTTCTATTTTTCCGATGTGTACCGGCAGCCTTGGTATGAATTGGATTCTTTTGGAGGTCTCGCGATGAGACTCAGCACTCGTGGTCGATTTGCAATTACTGCCCTCATTGACCTAGCCTTGAGGGACGTGAACGCTCCTGTTCCATTGTCCGAGGTAGCCGTGCGTCACAAGATTTCACTGTCTTACTTAGAGCAGGTTTTTGCCAAGCTCCGCGAGGCCGGGATAGTGATCAGCACACGAGGTCCCGGTGGGGGTTACACCCTTGGGCTTTCGGGCGATCAGATTTCAGTGGCCGACATATTCTTGGCACTCGAGGAGGACGATTCCAAATTGAAAGGTGTTGGCTCAGCTGCGGAAGTCACTGCTGATTTGTGGAAAAGCATGCAGAACGCTCTCCTAGCCCACATGCAGACTATTTCACTACGTAGTTTGGCCCAGGAGCAACACGACAAGGGCTTTAGGGTGGAAGTCCGTAAAGTTGATGTCAAAAGCCCATTGAAGTCCAAATCGCCGTCGAAGGTGACCACGAATGCTGCGAATTCTGTATTTGCTTGGAGCGGGGCATTCCCCGCACGCAAATAAATATGTTGGGCTGAGTCTGTTCGAAACACAAGCGGATAGGCCAAGACTCGCTCTCGGCTGAATCTTTACAATTCCAGCTTCTTTGTTATCGAGGGGGGTCATCTCCCGCCCTATGGAAATCGCCATACTTTTTACCCTCATCTTGATTAACGGCTTGTTCGCAATGTCCGAAATTGCCTTGGTAACCGCGCGCAAAACGCGACTCCAAAAGCTTATTGATGAGGGTGACCATGGCGCAGTAGCCGCCATCAAGCTGGGAGAAGACCCCACCCGCTTTCTCTCCACCATCCAAATCGGCATCACGTCTATTGGTGTACTCAACGGTATCGTGGGCGAGGCTGCTCTGGCGCAACCTTTGAGTCTGTGGTTGGTCGAACTGGGCATGGAACAGGTTTATGCCAACTACGCTGCCACCGGATTGGTGGTGGTGCTGATCACCTATTTCTCCATCGTGGTGGGCGAGTTGGTTCCGAAACGACTCGGACAAAGTAGCCCTGAAAACATTGCCCGCTTGGTAGCCAGACCCATTAACTTTCTTGCGCTGGCCACCAAGCCGTTTGTCCGCCTGCTGTCGATATCGACCCACACGCTGCTGCGGTTGATGGGTGTCAAAGACAACGGGAACAATGCCGTCACGGAAGCCGAAATCCATGCCGTGCTTGCCGAGGGTACGAGTGCAGGCGTGATCGACTCCCACGAACACACCATGGTGCGCAATGTGTTTTTGCTCGACGACCGGCAAATCGGCTCTTTGATGGTGCCCAGGGCTGACGTGAAATGCCTGGACATCGAGCTCAGCTTTGAAGAAAACATGGCGCTTATTGATAGCTCAGACCATGCGCGATTCCCTGTAGTGCGGGGTGACATGGGTGATTTGCTGGGAGTCATCAATGCCCGGCAGTGGTTGTCTCGCGCCCTGAAGGAGCCGAACTCCGATCTGGCTGCCCAACCCATGCAAACGGCACTTTATGTGCCTGAGACGATTACGGGCATGGAGCTGCTGGACAATTTCCGCTCTTCAGACGTGCATATGGCGTTCATCATTGACGAGTACGGAGAGGTGCAGGGCATCGTGACTTTGCAGGATTTGATTGAAGCTATCACTGGCGAATTTCATCCTAGGGACCCCAAAACCTCTTGGGCAGTGCAGCGGGAAGATGGAAGCTGGCTTCTGGATGGTCATATCCCCGTTCCTGAACTCAAAGATCGACTGGCGCTGGACACCGTGCCCGAGGAAGACCGGGGCCGTTACCACACCCTGAGCGGGATGATCATGCTGCTGACGGGCAAGCTACCCAAGGTTGCTGAAACCGTGATGTGGGAGGGCTGGAAGCTCGAAATCGTGGATATGGATGGTCGCACCATCGACAAGGTGCTGGCTACCAAGCAAGCCCCAGTCGCCGCGAGCGAAGAAGCATTTTGAAGCCCCATTCTTTTTATGCGCTTTAGTTTGATACCCCGTACCCTCAGGTCGGCAAGGATGGCGGTTGCGGTGTGTATGGCAGCCATCACATTGGCCGGCTGCGTTGAGGGATACCCCAACAACGTAGCGCCAGTGGCATCGGTAGAGAGCATGTCTCAGCAGCAGCGGATCGCTGCCCTGAACGTCGCTGGCAAATTGCATTACTTGGAAGAGCGGTGGCGCTACAAGCTAAACAAACAGTGCGAACTGCGAGTTACCCAAGGCGAATGGTGGTCCAAAAGTCACAGCGAGTGGATCCCGCTGGATGACGTCCGCATCGTGAGGGGCTTTGACCGCTCGGATAAAACCCACGACATCTTCTTGGAAACAACCCAAGACCGTGGCGGCCGGTCTGAACCTTTGACCTTGCTGGCGGGTGCCAATTGGGCCGACGTAGTGCACGTTTTTTCTCTGGCGCAGCATATCCAGCGAGATTGCACGCAAAGTGCCTGAAGTGCCCTCCCGGCTCGCATATGGCATGCGCTGGGTTCACCCGCTAACCGCCCGCTGGACCGGGCAGATTCCTATATCCACGCTCGTGTGGCGCGATACTTTGGCATTGAGTACTTTCGCGAACTTCCTGATGTCGTTTTTGGGGCTGATGTTGCTTGCGAAAGGACAAACCGTTGCTGCGGTTGTCATCCATCTAGCGCTGATGCCGATAAACATCTTTTTATGGCTTTGCATCAACAGATTGACTGGCGTTCCCGCCTGGATCCGATTTGGGGCAACGATCTGGCTGATGTTCGTGACATTCATTTGATGGGCAAGGTAGCGGGCCGACTCCACCATTTTTTTACCAGCACTTGCGCGTAGAGCCTGGAGGCGGCTGCGCGGCAATCTGGCCGATCTTTCGTAATGCCCTAAAGCTGACGTGCACGGAGGCCCGCAACTGGCCCGAAGCTGCCTTTCTGAGATCCATTTCGAACGCTTGTACGCTCTATCTGCTACAAAAAAAGTAGCTGCTCGCGCGTATTTTTGGGGCGCTAGCGGCCAATTTTGCCTAAAACAGCAGCGCCAAGCGTTGCGCTGCCAAAGTTCGCCAAGGCCGGAAGTCTGAACTTCAGGGCCTGGGCGCATCTCAGGCTTTCTTACCGCGCAACTCTTCCATACGCTCGTTGAAGTACTTTTCCACCGTGTAGCGCTCGGAGAGCACCACTTCGCGGCGGGGGTGCAGAAACAGCGGCAGCGAAATGCGCGACTTGGTCGCACCTTCGCCGGTGGGGTTGAGCACCCGGTGCACGGTGCTGGGGTAGTAGCCGCCGGAGGCTTCGGCCAGCATGTCGCCGATGTTGACGATCAGCAGACCAAAGTCACAGGGCACATCGTGCCAGGCTTCATCCTTACCCAACACTTGCAGGCCGGGCTCGGTAGCCGCCGGCAGGATGGTCAACAGGTTGATGTCACCATGAGCTGCGGCACGCACCGCGCCGGGTTCTTCATCGCCCCGCAGCGGCGGGTAGTGCAAAACGCGCAAGAGGGTGTGGTCGCTACCCTCAATCATGGCGGGCAGGGGCATGGAATACCGTGCCTTCACATCCGCGGGTGAGTTCGCTTCCACCCAGTTCAGCAACGTGGCAGCCAACGTGGCGCCTTCTTTGTAGTAGCGCTGGGCAGCGTCGCTCACCTCGGCCGGGTAGCGGCCCCAAGGGTAAATGTGAAAGAACTCTTTCAAATCCTTCTTGGTGAAGTTCTTGGCCGTTTCTGACACGCTGGGCGAGAAATAGCCGTCGTGCTTGACCGGGTCGTTGGGGTATTTGGCTTTTGCCTCGGTTTTGAAAAAGCCGAGCCATTCGGCGTAAATGCTCTCGACCAGATCCTGGCTCAAGGGGTGGTTCTTCAGGACGCCAAAGCCGGTTTCGTGCAGGCTTTTGCAAAACTCTTGTGGAGCTGTCGGGCTGGTGAAGTCAACGACGGGTAAGTGCATGACGGGACTCGCGCTTTCTGTGGGGCTTAGAGCCAGGAGGACATCAGGGTGGTTTCAATGAGCTGCAACGCTTCGTCGGCCTTGAGCTGCAGGCAGGCGTGGGTGTCGGGCACGTCGTCGCCCCAACCGGGCTGCGGATAGAAGATGTCCTTGCGGCGCATCATGGTCTGGCCGTTGGCGGGACCTTCAGTCGCCACGCGGATGCGGCCTGTCTGGATTTCAAACAGCTCAGGGTTGGTGAGCGCCACAAAAGCCAGCACGTCGTGACCGAAGCAGCCGTGAATTTTGGCCACATGCGGGTAGATGCCGCTGTAGAAGTCCGCGTAAAAGCTCACGGCGTGGTGCAGTGTGTCGGTAGCAATGTGCTTGTGGTGGTCTGCCACTTTTTTGAACAGGGCCAAGGGCACGATCAGCTGGTGGGTGACGTCGAGGCCCACCATGGTGAGCTTCCAGCCGGCGGTGAACACAAAGTCTGCAGAGTGGGGGTCGTTCCAGATGTTGGCTTCGGCGACAGGAGACACGTTGCCGGGCTCTACCACGGTGCCGCCCATGATGAAGACCTCTTTCAGCAGCTTGGGCAGGTTGGGCTCAAGCTTCAGCGCGGTGGCGAGGTTGCCCAAGGGGCCGACAGCGACCAGGGTGATTTCGCCGGGGTGGGCGCGGGCCATGTCCACAATGAACTGCGCCGATGGGCGGGGGTCCAGCACGCTGGTGGTCGCCACGCGGGAGGGCAGGTTGCCCAAGCCGTCACCGCCGTGGATGAAGTCAGGCGGTGTGCCGGGCGCTTTGAGCCAAGGTGTTTTTACGCCGAGGGTGACGGGGATCTTGCGGCCTGCGATCTCTGTCAGGTACAGACCGTTGGTGGCTGCCTGCTCCACGGTCACATTGCCGAAGGTGGTGGTGATGCCCACCACATCAATGCCGGGGTGTGCCAGCGCGTAGTACAGCGCCATGGCGTCATCGACACCGGGGTCCGTGTCGTAAATCACTTTGCGGGCGGTGCTGGCAGTGGTGGCGTTGCTCATGGGGTATGTCTCGGTTAAGAATCGGGTTGAGAGGGTTTAGTTCAGGCCGCAAAAGCTGCGCAAGGCACTTTCGCTGGCCGGATCGGAGATGGGGGACGAGTCGAGCAGGGCTTGCACCTCTGCAGTGTCCGGAATGCTGGACTGCGCGCCCCAGCGTGTGCAGGCCAAAGCGCTGGACGCGCTGGCAAACCGCAGGGCCGTGGGCAAGTCCTTCCCTTGGCTGAGGGCGGCCACCAGGCTGCCGCAGAAGGTGTCGCCTGCGCCAGTGGTGTCGACCGGAGTGATGGGGAATGCACTTTGCAGCACAAAACCGCCTAGGTGGCGGGCGCAGCTGCCGTGGTGGCCGAGGGTGACGACCACGGTGGGCACCGCCAAGCGCTCAACGCAGGCCGCAATGCTGCCTTGGTGGCCGGATACCACGGCAAGCTCCCCTTCGTTGACAACCAGCACGTCAACCAGGGCCAGCAATTCGGCAGGCAATGGCCGGGCAGGCGCCGCGTTTAGCACGACTTGCACACCTTTGGCGCGCGCCGCCTGTGCATAGGCAGTCACGGTGTCCAAGGGCGTTTCGAGTTGCAGAAGCAGGTGGGTGAACCCACCCAGCGACGGCAAATGGTCAGGGCGCAACTCGGCATTGGCGCCGGGTGCGACCGTGATGGCGTTTTCAGCATCATCGGACACGCAAATAAAGGCGGTTCCGGTCGGGTGGTCAGGGGTGCGCACGATGTGCATCGTGACTCCTGCTGATTGGAGCGAACTCTCTAAAGGCGATGCAAAAGCATCGTTCCCCAAACCCAGCAGCATGTGGGTGGGCGCGCCGCCAGCTTTGGCGGATGCAACGGCCTGATTGGCTCCCTTACCTCCGGGAAAGGTCTTGAAGTCGCGGCCGAGCACCGTTTCCCCCGGGGCAGGAATGTGAGGGGCGCGGACTACAAAGTCCAAATTGGCAGAGCCAGCCACAAGTATCATCGTTAGCACTCTCAGTTTGCGAAGCCGCTTATTTTGACGCTGAATTTAAGAGCGCCAGATAAGCCCTTCGATATAGACCTTAATGACCCCTGATCCGTCCGCAGCTTTTCTCTCGGTCACCGTGGTAGGTGGCTCCAATATGGACGTGAGCGCCAAAGCGCATAGCGCGGTTACCGCCGGGGATTCCACGCCCGGGAGCATTCAATATTCGCCCGGCGGAGTCGGCCGCAACTTGGCAGAGAACCTGGCTCGGCTCGGTGCGCGTGTGCAGTTGTTGTCGGTGGTGGGCGATGATGTTTTTGGCCGCCAAGTGGTGGCCAGCACCGCCGCAACCGGCGTGGGCGTTGACGCTATGTTGACGATTGCCGGTCAACGCACGGCGACCTATTTGTCCTTGCACCAGCCCGATGGCGAGGTGGCGATGGCCGTGAATGACATGGACATTCTGGAATCGCTCACGCCTGAGGTGTGTGCGGCTTCTCCCGCCTTGTCAGATGCCAATGCGTTGCTGCTGGTGGACTGCAATCTGGCGCAGCCAACGCTGGCCCACCTGCTGGGTCTGAAGCGAAAGGTGGTGGTGGATGGCGTGTCGGTGGCCAAGTGCCGGCGACTGGTAGGGCTCTTGGCAGGTGTGTATCTGCTCAAACTCAATCACCTCGAGGCCAGTGCGCTCAGCGGTTTGCCGGTAGACACACCGGAGCAATGCCCGGCCGCTGTGCAACACTTCCTGGATGGCGGTGTTGAGCGGGTGATCGTCAGTCACGGTGCATCCGGCCTTGCGTGGGGACAACTGGGAGCAGAGCCCTTTTTCAGGCAGTCCCGCAAGGTGCGGGTAGTGAGCAGCACAGGGGCGGGCGATGCCTTGTTGGCAGGGGCAGTGGCTGCCCTGCTGGCGGGTAAAGTGATGAAAGATGCGGTGGAGTACGGCGTTGCCTGCGCAGAGATCACGCTTTCAAGTACATTCGCCAACTCGCCGGATTTGACCGATGCCGCCGTCCGGCACCATATGAGCAAGAACGCATGACCCTGAATCCTTATCTCGATATCGCACCCGAAGTGCAACACGCCTTGCAAAACGGCGTACCCGTGGTGGCCTTGGAGTCCACCATCATTTCTCACGGCATGCCGTATCCGCAGAATGTGCAAACGGCCTTGATGGTCGAGGCAGAAGTCCGCGCCCATGGCGCGGTGCCAGCCACGATTGCGATTGTGAACGGGCGCCTGAAGGCGGGCCTCTCGGAGGCCGACATTGAGCAACTCGGCCGCTCCGGCCGCGATGTTGTGAAGGTCAGTCGCCGTGATGTGCCGTTTATTGTGGCGGCGGGTGCTACCGGCGCGACCACTGTGGCGTCGACCATGATCATCGCCGCGATGGCTGGGATCCGCGTGTTTGCAACGGGTGGCATTGGCGGAGTGCATCGGGGTGCCCAAGAAAGCTTTGATGTGTCTGCAGACTTGCAAGAGCTGGCACAGACCCCGGTGGCCGTGGTGTGCGCGGGCGCCAAATCCATTCTCGACTTGCGTTTGACCCTCGAGTACCTTGAAACGCACGGTGTGCCCGTCGTGGGGTACCAGACCAAGGCATTGCCCGCATTTTTTACCCGCGACAGTGCGTTTTCGGTGGACTACCGCCTGGATACGCCACTGGCTATCGCCCAAGTGTTGCACGCAAAGTGGGCTATGGGGCTGAGCGGTGGCATGGTTATTGCGAATCCCATCCCTGCGGAGTATGCAATGCCCAGCGAAGCGATTGACGCTGCAATTGAACAAGCATTGGCGGAAGCCCAAGCACAGAAAATCGGAGGGAAAGAATCCACTCCATTTTTGTTGGCGAGGGTTTGCGAAATCACGGGTGGTGACAGCTTGGCATCCAATATCCAGCTAGTGCTGAACAATGCGCGACTGGCCAGTGCCATCGGACAATCGTTGCAGACGCTGCGCAAGGCCTGAGAAGCATCTGCCGGGTTGCGGAGTTGAGTAAGAGGTATATAACGACCGAGTTATATACGGAGAAGCCCTGATGCGGACACTGGGGCACACTGTGATTCTTGAACTACAGTGTGGCGTTGTCTGCTGTGGGCGGCAAATGTGTGATTTGAGTGGCATCCGTGCCATTGGTGTGTTGAACAGACCGTTTTTTTAACTTGATTGAGAACTGAGAGAAGCTATGAACGTTAAATCTCCTGTGCGCATGACGCTGTTGGCCGCTACCCTGGCCGCCAGTTTCCAGGCTATCGCTGCTGACCCGGCGGTGGTGTTCGATATGGGCGGCAAGTTTGACAAGTCCTTCAACGAAGCGGCTTACAACGGCATCGAAAAGTGGAAAAAAGAGACCGGCAAGAAGTACTTGTCGTTCGAAATCACCAATGAATCCCAGCGCGAGCAAGCGATCCGCCGTATGGCTGAGCGCGGTGCCAGCCCGATCATCGGTATCGGTTTCGGCCAAGCCTCCAGCATTGAAAAAGTGGCCAAGGAATTCCCCAAGCTGCAATTCGCCATCATTGACATGGTCGTAGACCTGCCCAACGTGCAGTCCGTGGTGTTCAAAGAGCAAGAAGGCAGCTTCTTGGTTGGCACGATTGCAGCCATGGCCAGCAAGACCGGCAAGGTCGGCTTCGTCGGCGGTATGGACATCCCCCTGATCCGCAAGTTTGAGTGCGGCTACAAGCAAGGCGCTTTGTTCGCCAACCCCAAGGCGGAAGTCATCGGCAACATGACAGGCACCACCGGCGCGGCTTGGAACGACCCCGCACGCGGCGGCGAGCTGGCCAAGGCGCAGTTCTCGCAAGGTGTTGATGTCGTGTTTGCAGCAGCTGGCGGCACCGGTATCGGTGTGTACCAGGCAGCAAAAGACAGCAGCAAGCTGGCCATCGGTGTGGACAGCAACCAGAACCACCTGCACCCCGGCACGATGCTCACATCCATGCTCAAGCGCGTGGACACTGCGGTGTACAACGTGGCCAAGGGCCACAAGGCTGGCATGACTGTATTGGGTCTGAAAGAAGGCGGCGTGGATTACGCAGTGGATGCCAACAACGCCAAGCTGATCACCCCTGAAATCAAAAAGAAGGTGGAAGCCGCTAAGGCCGACATCATCAGCGGCAAGATCAAAGTTGCTGACTTCATGGCTGACAACGCCTGCAAGTTGTAATCTGAAAGGGGCCTCCGCGCACGGAGGTTCTCTTTCCTGGTTGTAAAGCCCGCGGTGCTTGCACGTACCGTGGGCTTTTCGCTTCAGGGCAAGAGCCCGATGAGGAGCAGGATTTGAGTGTAGAGAGTACAACGCCCCCGGCGATTCACATGCAAGGCATCAACAAACGGTTTGGGGCAGTAGCCGCCAATGCCGATGTGAACTTGCGGGTGACCAGTGGCACGGTGCACGGCATCGTGGGCGAGAACGGTGCGGGTAAAAGCACCTTGATGTCCATTCTGTACGGCTTCTATCAAGCGGACAGTGGCGAGATTTCGGTTCTCGGCAAGCCGGTAACGATCCGCAACGCAGATGATGCGATTGCACAAGGCATCGGTATGGTGCACCAGCACTTTATGCTGGTCGATACCCTGACCGCGCTTGAAAACGTCATGCTGGGTGCCGAGCCCCATTGGTTGTTGCACAAGGCCGATGCGACTGTGCGCAGCAAGCTCGAGACCTTGATGCAGGCGACCGGCCTGCAGGTGAAGCTGGATGCGGTAGTCGCCGATTTGCCGGTAGGCGACCGCCAACGCCTGGAAATCCTCAAAGCCTTGTACCGCGGCGCCAAGATTTTGATTTTGGACGAGCCCACCGCCGTTCTGACTCCGCAAGAGACCGAACACTTGTTCAAGGTGCTCCGGGTGCTGCGCGGGCAGGGCACCACGATTCTGTTGATCACCCACAAGCTTAAAGAAGTCATGGGCTTGTGTGACACCGTCACCGTGATGCGGGGCGGCAAAGTAGTGCAAGAGATGCCGATTGCGCAGGCTTCTGTAGAAAGCCTGGCCGAGGCCATGGTGGGTCGCAAAGTGCAAATGGGTCGGCTGGACGCTGATGCGCGCCCGGTGGGCGAGGTTTTGCTGTCGGTGCGAGATGTGGTGGTGAAAGATGCACTGCAAGTCATTCGTTTGCATGGGCTCAACCTCGACTTGCGGGCCGGTGAGATTGTGGGGGTTGCAGGTGTTTCCGGGAATGGTCAGAGCGAGTTGTTGGATGTGCTGTCCGGATTGCTGGCCCCCGACGCGGGCAGTTTGGCCACCGGTGGGCAAACATTCAGCGCTGCCCGTTGGCTGGATCCACAAACCGCCCGGGACTTGGGGGTTGCCCATGTACCGGAAGACCGGCATGCACGCGCCATGGTGATGGATTTTGTCGCTTGGGAGTCTGCCGTGCTTGGCTATGACGGTTTGCCCGCCTATTCGAGTGGCGGCTGGATGTCGCACGCTGCCATGCGTGAGGCGACTGCCGGCTTGATGGAGCGCTTTGATGTGCGCCCGCGCGACCCTGAGCTCAAGAGCAGCAAGTTCTCCGGCGGCAACCAGCAAAAACTCGTGCTGGCACGGGAGCTGGGGCAGTCACCAAAAGTGCTGCTGGTAGGGCAGCCGACGCGTGGGGTCGATATTGGCGCTATTGAATTTATTTACTCCCAGCTGCGCGCGATGCGCGATGCAGGGTGTGCGGTGCTGGTCGTATCCAGCGAATTGGACGAGATTTTGGCGCTGTCGGATCGGGTGATTGTGATGAATCAAGGACGCGTCAGCGGCGAGCTGGCCATTGAAGATTGCACAGAGGCGGGTATCGGCTTGCTGATGACCGGAGGGTCGCAATGAACGCAAACTATGCATTGCCGCGTTGGGCGGACTTGGTGCTGTTGCCTGCGGTCTGCCTTTTGGTGGCCTTGCTGGCCGCGGCCGGTGTGGTGGCCATGGTGGGGCAGGACCCTGTAGAGGTGATTTCGGTGCTGGTGCAGGGCGCTTTTGGTAGCGAGCGCGGTATCAGCTACACGCTGTACTACGCCACTACCTTTATCTTTACCGGGCTTGCAGTGGCAGTGGCCTTTCACGGCGGGCTTTTCAACATCGGTGGTGAAGGGCAGGCCATTCTGGGCGGCTTGGGTACCGGTTTGATGGGCTTGTGGCTGTCCCATGCGTTGCCTGCTTGGGTGATGCTGCCGCTGATGGTGCTCAGTGGTGCCTTGTTCGGGGCCGCCTGGGCTGCGGTACCTGCGTATTTGCAGGCGTACCGCGGCAGCCATGTGGTGATCACCACCATCATGTTCAACTTCATTGCCAGCAGCTTGTTGGTCTACTTGTTGGTGAATCACCTGCGCCCAGCCGGCTCGATGTCGGTTGAGAGTGCCGCATTTGCAGCATCGGCCAAGTTGCCCGGCATGCATGAAGCGCTGGCGGCAATTGGCATTGAGTGGGATGCATCACCCCTCAACATGAGCCTGGTCTTGGCCTTGCTCGCCTCGGCCGGGGTGTACCTGTTTTTGTGGCGTACCCGCGCAGGGTATCGCCTGCGGGCGGTGGGCTCCAGCCAAAGTGCGGCGGAGTATGCGGGCATCAACGTGCGGCACCAGATCGTGATTGCGATGGCGATTTCCGGCGCTTTGGCCGGCATGGTCGGCATGAACGAAATCGCCGGCGTCAATGGCAAATTGTTACTGGAGTTTGTGAGTGGTGCCGGCTTTACGGGTATCGCGGTGGCCTTGATGGGGCGCAACCACCCGGTGGGCATCATCTTTGCCAGTGTGTTGTTTGGCGCACTGTTTCAGGGCGGTGCTGAGGTGGCATTTGAGGTGTCAGGCTTCAGCCGTGAAATGGTGGTGATGTTGCAAGGGTTTATCGTGTTGTTCTCCGGGGCAATGGTCTATGTGATTGCGCCGATGCTGGCGTGGGTCTTGTCAAAGTTTGTGAAGTCGGGGGTGCAACATGGATGACACTTTGATCGCAGCCATGCTGGCCTCGACGCTGCGTGTGTCCACGCCGCTGATTTTGTGCGCGCTCGCGGGCATGTTTTCAGAGCGCTCTGGCGTGGTGGACATCGGCTTGGAGGGCAAGATGTTGTTTGCCGCCTTCGCGGCCGGCGCTGCAGGGGCGGCCTACCAGTCGACCGCGTTGGCTCTGGGCTTGGGCGTGCTGGTGGCGGTGGCCTTGTCCTGGATGCATGGCTTGGCCTGCGTCAGCCATAAAGGGGACCAAGTGGTGTCCGGGGTAGCGATCAACATCATCGCCGCCGGCATGACGGTGGTGCTCGGTATCGCCTGGTTCTCCCAGGGCGGACAGACGCCCCCGGTGGGCAGCGACGTCCGTATCCAGGCGCTGTTCCCGGGTCTGCCCGAAGCACTCAATGGCATCCCGCTGGTGGGCCGGATCGTGGGCGAGGGACTATTGAGCCACAACGCCATGGTCTACCTGGCGCTGGCGCTGGTGCCCGTGTGCTGGTGGGTACTGTTCCGCACCCGTTTCGGACTGCGTTTGCGGGCGGTGGGCGAGAACCCGCAAATGGTGGATGCTGCGGGTGTGTCGGTGAGCCGCCTGCGTTATGCCGCATTGACCATCAATGGGGTTTTGTGCGGACTGGCGGGTGCCTATTTGGTATTGGCGCAAAGTGCGAACTTCTCTGCCAACATGACCGCGGGGCGTGGCTTTATGGCCCTGGCTGCGTTGATTTTTGGCCGTTGGCATCCGGTGGGCGCATTCTGGGCTTGCTTGTTGTTCGGCTTTCTGGACGCAGCGGCCATCCGTTTGCAAGGAGTCCAAATCAGCGGATTCGGCGAGGTGCCCGTGCAATTTATTCAGGCATTGCCCTATGTCTTGACGGTGGTTTTGCTGGCCGGCTTCATCGGCAAGGCTGTAGCTCCCCAGGCACTGGGTCGGCCTTATTCCAAGGAGCGGTAAGCGCAACGTCGCTTGCAGATCACAATGGCAATCACCGTGTGGGTCAAAGTAGTGGGGTTCAGCGATGCCGAGCGGCATACGCTGAACACGCTGTTCCGGGTGTCCCGCACCGATGGGCCGAAATATGTGCTCTGGACCCCGCTGGACGGCACTTCGCCCAACGTGGCCTTGATTGATGTGGACAGTTATGAGGCGGGGCTGGACCTGGTGTCACCCGGCTTCAACCCGCACCTCAAAATCATTGCGGTGGGGGAGTCGGCACCCACGGGCGCTTGGCGCAGCCTGCAACGGCCTGTGGATTGGGGTGGGCTGGTGCAGTCGCTGGATGCGCTGTTTGCCAGCTCCCAAGAGGTGGACATTGATATTTTTGCGGACACCTCTGCCGCCCCATCCCCGCCACCGCCGGGAATCCGGTGTGCGCTGTTGGTCGGTATACCGCCTGTTGAGACCTACTACCTGAGGGCACGCTTGGCCCTGGCAGGGGTGTTGGTCGTAGACGAGGCGCAAACCCTGGAGGCCTGTGAACAGGGTTTGCAGTCCCGCCACTATGGCCTCGCCCTGGTGTTTGTAGATGCCCAAAAACCGGAACCCTGGGAGCTTGCCAAACACGTGGGGGGCTTGGCCGCCCGTCCGCCCAAGCTAATGGCGGTGATGGCATCGCCTGACTGGAGAGCCATCCGGCAGGCCGAGACCATGGGTTACTCCGATGTCTTGGAATTGCCATTCAACCCCCAGCAGGTGTTTAGCGCCTTCCAAAAGGTCTGAGTGGCCGAGGGCGGCGCTCAGGTGCTGTCACTCTCTACTTCCCGGACGGCACGTCGCTTGCGCAGGCGTTGAGAGTCCATAGATTTGGCCAAGGCACTTTCGACCGGCCAAGGCTCGTGACAGATGCGCGCGGCGATCATTTCGGCGCCCAGTGCTGAAAACGTCAAGCCGCGCGCCCCCATCCCCACATGCATCCACAGTCCGTTAAGGGCATTGGTGTCTACCGGCCCGGCCAAGGGCAATCGATCGTGAGTGACGCAGCGGGTTCCGGACCATCCGTTCACTTGGCCGCCTTGAAACAGGGGCGCCGTGGCTTCTGCAGCCTCAGGCAACAGGGTCTGCAAGCGCTCCAGATTAGCGCGGTGTTGTTCTGCCAACGGGGCCACACGGTGTTGTGCAAGGCTCTCCGGGGTTGGCGTGTTGTCGGGCTCAAAGCTGGAGCCCGCGAGCCAGAATTGGCCTGCCGGCCCCGGCACCGAGGGGATAAAACAACCATGGCCGTTATGCGGGTGGCTCCAAGCGGGGGACTCGGAGTGCGGTGGCATCGAGCCGGTGCTAGCGGTGCCGTGGACCGCTTGCAGGTCGCCCAGCGTCAAGTGCAGCGAGGGGGCCCGGTGGGCTTGCATGCCGTCGGCCTCCAGCAACGCGCGGCTGGCGAATGCCGTGGCCAGGACCACCACCTTCGCTTCTGCCAGCGGGCTGTCGTCTTGGCCCCGAAGAGACCAAAGGTCACCGTTACGCTGCAGTCGGGCTACTGGTTTTGCGTAGTGCACCGTAATGTTGGGGTGCTGCAGCCAGGCTTTCACCAAGGCCGCCGGCTTGACCCATGCAGCCGCATGGTGCAGGCGGTCTGGGCCTTCTGAAAAACGGTGCTCCAGCACACCGCTCAGTGCCCACTCTTCGCCGCCTTGCAGCAGATCTCTGCAGTGTTGCAGCATCAACTTGGCACCGACCCGCGAGAGCCGTGAGCGTGGGCTGTCATCGGCAGACACATGGGGCACCACCAAGCCGACCGGCAGGCCAGACGCCCCGGCAGCGGCGTGTGGCGCTGCCTCCAGCACCGTGACTTGCCAGCCCCGCCGGGCGAGGGCGTAAGCCACACTGGCGCCTGATATTCCGGCACCGACCACACAGCATGAGGGTGCCGTTGCCAGGGCCTCCGGCGCCAAAGGGGGCTCTTTGTTGCCCAAGGGCCAAGGCGGGTCGAAGGTGGCGTTCACCGTGCCCGTAACTGAAACGGGGCTGCAACGCACAAAACCGGCTTCTAGCAGCCATTCTGCGGGCGCATCTGCGGGAAGTTGCGCTTCTAGCGTTGCACCTCGGGCGCACAGACGGGACAAGGCCTTGGCCGTCCATTTGCTCCACAGGTGGGCGCCTGCGGAAAACCAGACGGTGTTGGCGAATAGCTTGTGGTCGCCCAAAAACGTGTGGCTGTCGCCGATACACAGCGTCAGTGACACTTGCCCCCGGTCGAGCAGGATGCGGTGGATGCCGGCGTCGCGGTCTTGCAGTTCATGCAAGAGCGCTAGGTACAAGTCATCCGCATCGGATTTGGTCGCCGCGAGCTCACGCCGCAGCAGAGCAAGTCCGTCGAGCGAGATGTGCCCAGCGTAATGCAGCATGACCGGGCGCGCCGGGTCGGCACGCCACGCACGCCAAGTGGCTACAAATTGCCTAGATTGCTGAAAGTCTGTGTCCAGAATAGTCCACGCCGCGCGGTGCGCCCAGGCACCGGGCAAGCCGCTATGGGCGGAGTGTGCCGCGCAGGCGTTGGAGTCAGGCACCTCAGGCGCTGGGGGGAACGTAGCCTTGCGCTGCGTCTGCACCGTCGCCGAAGAAATGGTTTTCCATCTGGCGGGCCAAGTACTGGCGAGCCCGGGCGTCGGCCAGGTTCAGGCGGTTTTCGTTGACCAGCATGGTTTGGTGCTTGAGCCAGGCAGCCCACGCCTCTTTGCTGACGCCTTCCCAGATGCGTTTGCCCAATTCACCGGGGTAGGGCGCGAAATCCAGGCCTTCAGCCTCTTTGCCCAGCTTGATACAGTTAACGGTGCGTGCCATGGGAAAACCTCTTAGTCGATGGTGTAAAAACGAAAGGCCGCATCTTATTCGCTTTGGCCTGACCTTTGCGGTTCAGGGAACTTCGGTCGCGCTAAGCGCATCAACCCACCACGGCGCTGCGCCGCTGTGCAACTCAATGAGGGATAGATTTTGAATTTGGTTTTTAGCTGGATGGATAAGGCGCCGCGTCGTGTGTTCAGTGCGGTCTTCCTCGCCTGCACCGCGATGTTGGCGTTTGGCATGTACCTGCAGCATGTGGTGGGCCTGGAGCCGTGCCCGATGTGCATTGTTCAGCGCTATGCTCTCATTTTGGTAGCTATCTGCGCAGCGTTGGCGGCGGCTAGCGGCCGAAAAGGCTTGCAAGTGGCCGGTTCTGTATTGCTCGTGGTGTTTGCAGTGGCCGGCGCCTATGTGGCCGCGCGCCAGAGCTGGCTGCAGTGGTACCCGCCCGAGGTGGTGTCCTGCGGGCGCGATCTCTACGGGATGATTGAAACCTTCCCCCTCAAGCGCGCATTGCCCATGATCTTCCGCGGCGGTGGCGACTGCAGCAAGATCGACTGGACATTCCTGGGTGGCACCATCGCCAACTGGTCGTTTATTTGCTTCAGTGCCTTTGCGGTATTTGGCGGTCTGATGACCTGGCGCCGGCTTAAAGCCGCTTGACCAAGACCTGACTCTTACGGTCCCAGTTGTATTTGCGCTTGCGGGCCTCGGGCAACCACTCGGGGTCTACTTGCGCAAAACCGCGCTTGATAAACCAATGCATGGTGCGGGTGGTCAGCACAAAAATACTGTCGAGCCCCGCCGCTTTGGCGCGCTGCTCAATGCGTTTCAAGATGCGCTCACCATCCCCTTGGCCTTGCACTTCCGGTGACACGGTGACCGCCGCCATTTCAGCGGTCTTGGCTTCGGGATAGGGGTAGAGTGCCGCGCATGCAAAAATCACACCGTCGTGCTCAATGATGGTGTAGTTGCCCGCATCGCGCTCGATCTCAGTGCGGCTGCGTTTGACCAGCGTGCCATCGCGCTCAAAGGGTTCAATCAGCTGCAAAATGCCGCCCACATCTTCCTCGGTGGCCTCGCGCAGACTTTCCAGCTTCTCGTCCACCACCATGGTTCCAATGCCGTCGTGCACATACACCTCCAGCAGGATGGCGCCATCCACAGCAAACGGAATGATGTGGCTGCGTTCCACGCCCGATTTGCAAGCCTTCACACAGTGCTGCAGGTAAAAGGCGACATCGGTAGGCTGGTTGGCGGCGGGCAGGGCCTTGAGCAGTTTTTCTGCTGCGGCCAGGGGGAGCTCGGTGTCAATCGGATTGTCTTCGCTGGCGGGCAGCTCCGGATCCATGCGGATGCCGGGCACCTCGGTCAGAAAAATCAATTTGTCGGCCTGCAGCGCGGTGGCCACACTGGTTGCCACCTCTTCCATGGCGAGGTTGAACGCCTCGCCGGTGGGCGAAAAGCCGAAGGGCGAGAGCAGCACCATGGCACCCATGTCGAGCGTTTTGGTGATGCCTGCGATATCCACCTTGCGCACCAGCCCGCTATGCTGAAAGTCCACCCCGTCCACGATGCCTACCGGGCGCGCGGTGATGAAGTTGCCTGAAATCACCCGCACCGTGGAGTCGGCCATGGGCGTGTTGGGCAGACCTTGGCTGAACGCCGCCTCAATCTCGTAGCGCAGTTGGCCGGCCGCCTCTTGGGCGCAATCCAGCGCCACCTCATCGGTGATGCGGATGCCATGGCTGTATTTGGGCGTGTGGCCCTTGGCCTTGAGCTGCTCGTTCACCTGGGGCCGGAAGCCGTGCACCAGCACAATTTTCACGCCCATGCTCTGGATCATGGCCAGGTCTTGCGCCAGGTTGTGCAGCTTGCCGGCAGCAATTGCTTCACCTGCAATACCCACCACAAAGGTCTGGTTGCGGAACTTGTGGATATAGGGCGCAACGGACCGGAACCAGGGAACGAAGGTGAAGTTGAAGACAGAGGTCATTGAAGGGCGGGTAGGCCGGTAAGGGTTTGTCAAGGCAGGGATAATCCGTGATTCTCTACGAAGACCACGCCTTGACTGCCAGCACCTTGAAAATCGAATTCCCAGAGTCGCTCCCGGTGTCGGGCAAACGCGACGAAATCATGGATGCCATTGCGGCGCACCAAGTGGTTATCGTCTGCGGCGAAACGGGCTCGGGCAAAACCACACAGCTGCCCAAAATTGCCTTGGCCATGGGCCGCGGCAAACTTAACTATCCCGCAGGCGAGCGCGGCAAACTCATCGGCCACACCCAGCCCCGCCGGATCGCGGCCAGCAGCGTGGCCAAGCGGATTGCTGAAGAGCTGCACACGCCCTTGGGCGATGTGGTGGGCTACAAGGTGCGTTTTAACGACCGGCTGGGCAAGGATGCGTCGGTCAAGCTGATGACGGACGGCATTTTGCTGGCCGAAACGCAAACCGACCCGCTGCTGAAGGCGTACGACACGATCATCATTGATGAGGCGCACGAGCGCTCGCTGAATATTGACTTCTTGCTGGGCTACTTGCGCCAGATCCTGCCGCGCCGCCCGGACCTGAAAATCATCGTCACCTCGGCCACGATCGACGCACAGCGCTTTGCGGATCACTTCAAGTCCGCCAAGGGCCCCGCGCCGGTCATCATGGTGTCAGGGCGCATGTTCCCGGTGGAGCAGCGCTACCGCCCGTTTGAAGAAAGCCGCGAATACGACCTGAACGACGCGATTGCCGATGGTGTGGACGAGCTCTGGCGCGACCCGCACAACCAGGGCGACATCCTCGTCTTTTTGCCCGGCGAGCGCGAAATCCGCGAAGCGGCGGACCACCTGCGCAAACACCTGAGCCACCAACCGGTGATGCGCAACGCCGAAGTGCTGCCCCTGTTTGCCCGCCTGAGCCCGGCTGAGCAGGACCGCATTTTCGACGGCCACACGGGCCGGCGCATCGTGCTGGCCACCAACGTAGCCGAGACCTCGCTCACAGTGCCAGGCACCCGATACGTGATTGACGCAGGCACTGCGCGCGTGAAGCGCTATAGTTTTCGTAGCAAGGTAGAGCAGTTGCTGGTAGAGCCTGTCAGCCAGGCAGCGGCCAACCAGCGGGCCGGCCGATGCGGACGGGTTGCCAACGGCATTTGCATCCGGCTCTACGATGAAAAAGACTTTGCCGGCCGCGAGCGCTTCACCACCCCGGAAATTCTGCGCAGCTCGCTGGCAGGCGTGATTCTGCGGATGAAGTCGCTCCACCTCGGTATCGTGGAAGACTTCCCGTTTCTGGAGCGGCCCACTGGCCGGGCCATCGCAGACGGCTACCAACTGCTCAACGAGCTGGGCGCGGTCGACGAGGCCAACGAACTCACGCCCTTGGGCCAAGAGCTCAGCCGGTTGCCGCTGGACCCACGCGTCGGCCGCATGCTGCTGGAAGCCCGCAGCCGTGAAGCGCTCGACGAGGCACTGGTCATCGCCAGCGCCCTGAGCGTGCAGGATGTCCGCGACCGGCCCATGGAGGCTCAGCAGCAGGCGGACACCGCCCACCAAAAGTTTGACGATGAGAAGAGCGAGTTCACCGGCTACCTGAAGCTGTGGAAGTGGATTCACGATGCGCGCGGTGGTGCTGCACCTGCAAACGCGGGAGTTGGGGCGTCCGGGCGTTCTGCGCAGGTCAAGGAGGAGCCCGCAAAGCGGGCGGGGGACACGGAGCAGAGCGCCCGGATGTCCCAACTCCAGACTCCAGCAGCCACCCACAAACTCACCAACCGCCAATACGAACAACTCCTGCGCCAGAACTTCGTCAACATCCGCCGCGTGCGCGAGTGGAAAGACATCTACAGCCAGCTCCACACCGTGGTGGCTGAGCACAAATGGCGCCTGAATACCCAGCCCGCGAGCTACGAGCAGTTGCACCTGTCCATGCTCTCAGGCCTGCTGGGCAACATCGGCTGCAAGCTCGAAGAAGGGCAAAACGGCGAATACCTGGGTGCCCGCAGCATCAAGTTTTTTGCCCACCCCGGCGCCCACCTGACCAAAAAACCGGGCAAATGGATCGTTGCCTCGGAGTTGGTGGAAACCACCCGCTTGTTCGGCCGAGGCATTGCCGCCATCGAACCCCACTGGCTGGAGCAAGTGGGCGGCCATTTGCTCAAGAAACAGCTGCTGGACCCGCACTGGGAAAAGAAAGCCGCCGAGGTTGTGGCACTGGAGCGCGCCACGTTGTATGGCATCGTGGTCTACAGCGGCCGCAAAGTGAACTACGGCCGGGTCGACGTGACCGGTGCGCGCGAAATCTTCATCCGTGAAGCCCTGGTCGGCAAAGAGTGGGAAACCACCTTGCCCTTCCTGGCCGCGAACCACAAGCTCATCAAGCAGGTCGAAGAGCTGGAGCACAAGGCCCGCCGCCAAGACGTGCTGGTGGACGACGAACTGATTTACGCCTTCTACGACCAGCAGCTGCCTGCCGACGTGTGCAGCGGCTACAGCTTCGAGCGCTGGTACCGCGAAGAGGTGAAGAAGCAGCCCGAGCTGCTCAAACTCACCCGCGAGGAGCTGATGCGCCACGAGGCGGCAGGCATTACCACCGCGTCCTTCCCCAAAACCATCCGCTTGGGCGGTGTCGATTGCGCAGCGACCTACCTGCACCAACCCGGTGACGCTAGAGACGGACTGACCGTGACCGTGCCCCTGTTTGTGCTGAACCAGGTGAATGATGAGCGCTGCGAATGGCTGGTGCCCGGCATGCTCAAGGACAAAGTGCAGGCCTTGCTCAAAACCCTGCACCAGCGGCCGCGCAGTCGCCTGGTGCCGCTGCCCGACACCGCCGCCAAGTTCGCCGAAGCCTTGAACGCCCCCGAAAAATTCGGCACCGGCGGGCTGGTGGAAGCCGTGCTCAAGCTGGTGCGAGACGCAACCTCGCTGGACATTGTCAAAGCCGACATCAAAGTCGACATGCTCAGCCCGCACTTCTTCATGAACTTCCGCGTAGTGGACGAACATGGCCGCCAACTCGGCCATGGACGCAACCTGGGTGCGTTGAAGGCGGAGCTAGGCAGCCAAGCCCGCGGCGCATTCCAAGCACTGGCCAGCTTAAAGCTGGCCCAAAACCAGTCGGCAAGTCAAGAAAGTAGCTCATCGCCAGGAGCTGGTTTGACCGGGCGTTCTGCGCAGGTCAAGGAGGAGCCCGCAAAGCGGGCGGGGGACACGGAGCAGAGCGCCCGGTCAAATCAGCGCCCAGCGCACGCCAGCTCTGCGCTACAAGCTACAAAAAACGTAGCAAATGGCAATCCATCCAAGAAAGCTGCCCCCAGCATCCTCGACGGCCGCTTCACCGCCTGGACCTTCGGCGAGCTGCCCGAGCTGCTGGAAATCCGCAAAGGCGGCCAGACACTCATCGGCTTCCCTGCACTCATCGACGCAGGCGAAGCGGTGACCGTGGAAGTGTTCGACGAACCCGAAGTGGCCGCCGCCAAACACCGTGCCGGTTTGCGACGCCTCTTTGCGTTGCAAATCAAAGACGCTCTCAAATACCTCGAGAAAAACATCCCCGACCTGCAAAAAATGGCGGTGGCCTTCATGCAGGTCGGCACCTTGGAGGGCGGCAAATCTGCCACCGGCGGCACCGTAGAAGAGTTGCGCGAACAAATCATTGCCGTGGCCCTGGACCGCGCATTTTTGCTCGACCCCTTGCCGACCGATGAGTTCGCTTTCAAGCGCCGGATCGACGAAGGCCGGGGGCGCCTCACCCTGATTGCCAACGAAGTGGCCCGCTTGGCGGGGACGGTGCTACAGGAATACGCAACGGCCGCCCGTAAAATCAAAGACACCAAAAACGCCCCGGATGCGGTGGCAGATGCGGCCCAGCAAATCACCCGCCTTATCCCCAAGCGGTTTTTGCAGGCCACGCCGTGGGACCGCCTACAACATCTGGCACGCTACCTCAAGGCCATCACCCTGCGCCTTGAGAAATACCGTGCCGATCCGGCCCGCGATACCGCACGGTTGACCGAATTGCGCCCGCAGGAGCAGCGCTACTGGCGCTTGGTGGCGGAACGCAAAGGCGTGCAGGACGAGCGGATGCAAGAGTTCCGTTGGTTGCTCGAAGAGTTGCGGGTCAGCTTCTTTGCCCAGGAGCTACGCACGCCCCAACCGGTGAGTGTGAAGCGCCTGGACAAGGCCTGGGCACAGCTGGGGAGCTAAGCAGGCGGGCGTGAGCGCCCCAGGGGTCAGCCTTCAGGGGGCAACAACATCGCGATGCGTTCGCTGATGGAATCCGCCCGTTCGTGGCCTGCTATTTCTTCTACCGCGTTGATCATGTCGCGTGCGGCAGCGAGCATGGTGTCTCGGTCCTTGGCGTTTCGGAGCGCCTCGCGGAATGCTTCGACACGTGCAGGGTCACGCCGCACAAACATGCGTTCACAGATGTCGAACAAGAACATCCGCGTGGTGGCTAGCGACCGCTTGCCCTCGAAACTATCCGCAGACGATGGGGCCGTGACAACCTCGGTCAGCACCTGCGGTGCGACTGGGTGTGGAGCAGGCGCCGGTGCAGGCGCGCTTTTGGGGGTGGCGCGAGGCGCTCTGACTGCTGATGCAGGTTCATCCTGCGGCACCAGATAGCCACTTTGCATCAGGTGGGTGGCCAGGCGCATCGCATCGCCGTGGAACAGGTGGTTGATGGTTTCGACCGTATTGCGGCCGTCCGCGAGGATCAACATCGCCCGTTCACGCTGTCCGAGCGTGCGATTCCCGATTTGCAATTCTGTCCGCGCTTTGTCGGTTTTGAGTAGTTGCATGGTCCTTCTCCAACGAAGGCCGCATTACAACCACACCAGATGACAAGCCGGTGAAGGTGCCAGGCTTGCCGCAGTGGCTTAGCGCGGCAGGACTCGCAGCAAGCGCCCGCGCGAGGCGTCGGTCAGCAGATAGAGCCAGCCGTCAGGGCCTTGGCGCACATCGCGTACCCGTTCTTTCAGGTCTTGCAAATAGGCTGTTTCGCGCACCACCCGGCCGCCAAAGGGCTCGCTGAGTTCGAGTCGGGCCAAGTAGCCGAATTTAAGGGAGCCGACCACCAGGCTACCGTGCCAACCGGGGCCGTAGCGCTGGCTACTCACAAAGGTCATGCCAGAGGGGGCGATGGACGGTGTCCAGTAATGCTCCGGTTGCTCCAGCCCGGGCTGTGTGGTGATGCCAGCGCCGATTTTTCCGCCCCCATAGTTTTCGCCATAGGTAATCAGGGGCCAGCCGTAGTTGCGCCCGCGTTGGACTTTGTTGATTTCGTCGCCGCCCTGGGGGCCATGCTCGAGTTCCCACAAGGTGCCATCGGGTGCTTGCACCATGCCTTGGGGATTGCGGTGGCCCAGGCTCCAGATTTCAGGCAGTGCTCCGTTGGCGCGCGCAGCGGTGGTGGCAAAAGGGTTGTCTGCAGGCACGGTGCCGTCTTTGCGGATGCGAATCACCTTGCCATGGTGGTTGTTCAGGGTCTGGGCGTCGTCTTTTTTGCTGAAGCGTTCGCCGAGGGCCAGGTACAGGATGCCGTCGGGTTTGCCATCGCGCTGTCCCTCGGTGATGCGGCACCCGAAGTGCGCGCTGCTGCTGAACTTGGGTTTCTGGCTGAACAAGACCTTCAGGTCCAGCAGGCGAGTGTTGTCCGGGCTGAGTGTGGCACGCGCCATGGCGGTGCTGTTGCCGGATTCGCCCGGCTCGGCGTAACAAAAATAGAGCTGGCGATTGCTGGCAAATGCACTGTCCAGCACCAGATCGAGCAGGCCGCCCTGACCGCGGGCATCGATGGCCGGGAGGCCGCCCACCGGTGGGCTGACCTGGCCTTTCGCGCTCACCACGCGCAAGCGCCCCGGCCGTTCGGTAACCAGAAAGCCGCCCTCGGGCAGAAACGCCAGGGCCCATGGATGCTCCAAGCCAGTAGCCACGGTCTCGGTGCGCAACGATTCGGTTTGTGCAGCCGCAAGGCCTGCCCACAGACCGGCGCTTGCGGCCAGACAGAGTGCCGCTTTGCGCAAGAGACGCATCACGGTGACAGTGCATGCCATGCGATATGTATGCATAAAATAGCCTTTAGCCCAGATGAGTATTGCGGGTGTAGCTATGAAATCAATAGCAACGTAATTACAAGGTCTTGAGGCGCTCCAGGGCGCTTTGGAGTGTGCTGTCTTGTTTGGCAAAGCAAAAGCGCACCACCCGCTGGTCAAAACCATTCCCATAAAAAGCCGAGAGCGGTATGGCGGCCACCCCGATCTCGCGGGTCAGCCATTGGCAAAAATCGGCCTCGTTCAAGTCGCTTACATCGGAGATGTCCACGCATTGGAAATAGCTGCCTTGGCTGGGCAAAAGCTTGAACCGGGTACCTGCGAGCCCCGCGCGGAAGAGGTCGCGCTTGTGTTGGTAGAACGCGGGCAGCTCGAGGTAGGGCGCCGGGTGGGCCAGATACGCGGCCAGCGCATGCTGGACCGGGGTGTTGACGGTGAACACATTGAACTGGTGCACCTTGCGGAACTCCGCCATCAAGGCCGCAGGCGCGGCGACCGTACCCACCTTCCACCCGGTCACGTGGAAGGTTTTGCCGAAGCTCGACACCACAAAGGCCCGAGCTGCGAGGCCGGGAAAGCGGGAAGCGCTCTCGTGGGCTTGGCCATCAAACACCATGTGCTCGTACACCTCATCGCTGATGAGGAGCACGTGGGTCGGTGCCAGCAGGTCCTGGAGGGCCAGCATGTCGGCCCGGCTCCAGACCGTTGCGCTGGGGTTGTGCGGCGAGTTGATGAGCAAGGCCCGTGTTTTGGGCGTGATGGCCGCGCCGATTTTGGCGAAGTCGGGCCGGAAGGTGCCTGGAGTCAGGGGCACACGCACCACGACGCCACCGGCCAGCTCGATGTTGGGGACATAGCTGTCGTAGCAGGGCTCCAGCACAATGACCTCGTCACCCGGATGCACCACGGCAAGGAGGGCGGTCAGGATGGCCTGCGTTGCACCGGCGGTGATGGTGATTTCGGTGTCGGGGTGATAGGCCTTGCCATGCAGGCCAGCGATCTTGGCTGACACGGCCTGCCGCAAAGCCGGCACACCGGCCATGGGCGGGTACTGGTTGTGTCCCGCTTGCATGGCTGCGGTCACGGCGTCGACCAACTTCGGGTCGCACGCAAAGTCCGGAAAGCCTTGCCCAAGGTTGACCGCTTTGTGCTCAGTGGCGAGCGCCGACATGACGGTGAAGATGGTGGTGCCCACATTCGGCAGGCGGCTGGAGAGCGGGGGTGTCAATGCAGTAGTCATGCTTTCACAACTCATAGTCGTTTACGTGGCCTTCCATGGCCTTGGCGATCAGCGCGCGGTTCAGGCGGCTGCTTAAAAATTCCGCAAACGTGAAGACAAAATTGCGTAAATAGGCGCTGCGCTTGAAGGCTACTCGGGTCACGTTCTGGCCGAACAGGTAGCCCGCAGGTCGCACCACCAAGCCGCCACGGGCGCCGTTTTTCTCCATGTCCTCCACCACATCGGTGACCGCCATTTCAGCCGCAATGCCGATGCCCAAGCCCAGGCGCACATAGGTCTTGATCACATCGGAGTCAATGGCTTCGAGCGAAATGCGGGGCTCGAGCTTGCGGGCCTCAAACGCCTGGTCAATTTTGGTGCGTCCGGTAAAGGACGGGTGGTAGGTGATGAGCGGCTCGGCGGCGACGTCTTCCAGCGTGACATGCTCTTTCAGGGCCAGAGGGTGGTCGGCGGGCAATACCAGCACGTGTTGCCACTCGTAGCAGGGTAGGGTGACCAGTTCGCTGTAGTTGGACAGGGATTCGGTGGCGATCCCGATTTCGGCCACATCGTCGATCAGCATGCGGGCGACCTGGTCAGGCGCGCCTTGGTGCAGGCTCACATTGACCTTGGGGAAGGCCGCGCGGAGTTGTGCCACCTTTTCCGGCAGCACATAACGGGCCTGGGTGTGGGTGGTGGCGATCGACAGCGTGCCGCTGTCCTGCGAGCTGTATTGTTCCCCGATGCGCTTGAGGTTGTTCACCTCGCGCAGGATCAACTCGATGCTTTTGAGCACATGCTGGCCTGGCTCGGTGATGCGCTTGAGGCGTTTGCCGTGGCGGGCAAAGATGTCGATGCCCAGCTCTTCTTCCAGCTCAATAATGGCTTTGGACACACCCGGCTGCGAGGTATGTAGTGCCTTCGCCGCCTCGGTCAGGTTGAGGTTGCGGCGCGCGGCTTCTTGCACGAAGCGGAATTGGTGAAGGTTCATATCGAATTCCAGCTAAAGAAGGAATTCATTATGCCTCAGGGGATTTATGCCTCGGTCGGATCCAACGCAATCGATGCCAACATCTGCACCAGGCGATCGTCTTCCCCCACCGCCTTCTGGAGGTGGAAATGCACCGCAGGATGGCTGGCACGCAATTGGGTTACCAATTCAGGCAAATCCTCGCGTGCATGGCGGCCTACGCCCAAAAACATGGGCACGATGGTGATGCTGTCAACGCCCGCACCAGTGAGTTGCGCCACGGTGTGGGGCAGGTCAGGCTGGCTGAGCTCCAGGTAGGCACAGGCTACTTCGACGTCTGCTGACTGGCTGCGAATGCGCGCGGCCACCGCCTCCATGGGCTTGTGCCACAGCGGGTCGCGGGAACCGTGGGCGAACAACACAATCGCGTGGCGGGGGGCGGGGCTTGTCATCTTCGGAGTACCAACCAGGTAAAGGCTGCAAGAGAAAAGAATGAGTAGATCATGCCCGGCAGGGCCGCTGTGATCCAGGGCTGCCAACCCTGTAAGTTCCCAAGGTCATTCACCACGTTGTTCAGCAACACAAAGCTGATGCCCGCCATCACGCCACCAAAGGTGTAGCTGGCGATGCCACCCGAGCGGAAATGCAAGTAGGCAAAGGGCAGGGACAGCACCACCATCACCAGGCAGCTCAGGGGATAGAAGACTTTTTTCCAGAATTGGATTTCATACTTCTGGGCGCTTTGGCCGTTGGCATTGAGATGGCGTATGTACTGGAACAAGTCAATCGTGCCCATGCGCTCGGGCCGCAGTACCGCTGCGGCCACCATTTCAGCGCTGATTTGGGTGGGCCAACGGAAGGTCTCGAACGCCGCGCGGTCTACCTTGGGGATCTGGTTTGGGCCCGACGTGAATTCGGTGCGCTCACCGTTGGCGAGCATCCAGGATTCATCGCTACCAAAGGTCCCAGTCTTCGCTTCGGTCAGGGAGACCACAAAGCCCTGGTTGTCGAATTCGTAGACCCGGATGTCTTTGAGGGTTGCATCTGACGCCAAGGAACCCACGTTCACCGAGTAGCTGCCGTAAGCCTGCTTTTCTTTCAGCCAGGCGCCGGTTTTACCCACACTGATTTTGCCCTGAAAGCGGGATTTGAGCAGTTGGGCTGTTTTGTCCGCCAAGGGGGCCACATAGTCGCCAACCGCAAAAGTAAACAAGACAAAGCCCAAGCCCAGCACCATCAAGGTCCGCAAGGCCTTCCAAGGGCCCAAGCCACTCGTACGCAGAATCGTGAACTCCGAACTCCGGGCCAAGCGGGCCATCACAAAAATGGTGCCGATGAGCACCGTGATGGGAAACAACTCATACACGTGGGCCGGGATCATCAGCGCGACATAAATCAGTGCCTGCGGCACTTGGTAACCACTCGCGCCCAGCCGGGTGACCTGCTGGAGTTCCTCCACCACGTCAAAGAAAAAAAACAGCGCGATGAATGCCAGCGTGACCAGCGCGACTGCGGTCACCACTTCTCCGTACAGGAGTTTGCGCAGCGTCTTCATGCGGAGCCCTCCCTACGGGCGTTGCGGCGTGGCAGTCGAAGCGCCCAGTGGTTGTGTCGCTTCAACAACCACAGCATGCTCACCACAAAGACACCGCCATGCAATTGGAGCAGCATGGGAATAAGCTCTGCCTTCCCGCTCTCGACCCAATTTTTGGCGAGCACCAAGAGATTGAAATACACCACAAAGGCCAGAAACGCGAAGATCAGGTTGGTGCTCCGCCCTGCGCGAGGGTTGGCCCCTGCGGCGGCCAAGCCAATCCAGATCAAGTTGAAGGCGGCAAGGGTCAATCCGGCTCGCCATGCGAGTTCTGCAAAGTGCTGAGGGTTTTGGGTCCGCAGCAACTCGAGGGTGGTTTTGGCATTGGACGGGGAGTAGTCGCGGCCGGAGTTGTCGTCAGCACCGACCCGGGCGCCGTAGCGCTCAAAGGTGCTGAGTGTCATGTCATTTTTGCCAGTGGTCCGCTCCAGACGTTGCCCCTCCTGGAGCACCAGAAACTTGTCGCCATTCATGACCTCGACGGTTCCAGAGCGCGCGCTGGTGATGGTTTGCTTGTTACCTTCTTGGGTGGAGATGAAAACGTTCTTGCCTGTTTGTTGGCCCTTGCTGTCTTTTTCAATAAAAAAGACGCGGTCACCATTGGCTGACTCTTGAAACTGCCCCGGCTCAATGCGCGCGATGTCGCCGCGCTTGTCGTACCGGTCGCGCAGGTCCTCAATTTTGCTGAATGACCAGGGCAAGATCACAAATGCCAACGTCAAAACCACCAGCAAAATAGGCCATGCGAACCGGAACAGAGGGCCGACCAAGCCCAATAACCCGCGCCCGCTGCCGAACCAGATCACCATTTCGCTGTCGCGGTACATCCGGGTAACAACCGTCAACACCGAAATAAACAGACTCATCGACAGGATGGTCGGCATATCCGAGAGCACGGTGTAGCCCATGATGATCAGCACGTCGGCCGGATTGAAGGTGCCGCGCGAGGCTTCGCCCAAGGTGCGCAGCAGCGTCATGGTCATGACGACGGTCACCAGAACGACCAGCGTCGCGCCGAAACTGCGGCCTAACTCTTTGCGAATGGAGGAATGGAATAACATTGTGCGAAACGAAAGAGCGAATTATGAACTTTGAACTGAAGCCTCTGAACCTCGTGGCCTTGGCCAATGAAAAAGCCGACCTGCTGGTGCTGCTCATTGCGCAGGATTTCAAGCCTGGCAAGGACGAACTGTCCATCTTGATCGGCAAGGCCTTGAAGCAGGGTGATTTCAGTGCCAAGCCAGGCACGGTGTTGGCGCTGCATCGGCCGGTGCAAGCCAATGCTGCGAAAGTTCTTTTGGTGGCCGTGGGGGAGGGTACAGCGCGCCAAGTGCGCTCTGCAATTGCAGCCTGTGCGGGCAGCCTGAAGGCGCCGGTCGTGAAAAAGGCAGTAATTGCGTTTGCAGGTCCTGCCCGGGAAGATGCGGTCCGTGCAGTGCCCCTTGCAGTTGCGGATGCCACTTACGTGTACACCCACACCAAATCCAAGCCAGAAGGGCGCCAGTTGCAAAAAGTGCTGGTCGGTGCGAGCAATGCATCTGAGATCGCAGTCTCATTTGCGGTGGCGGTAGGCACAGTGGCCGGCGTCGAGTTCGCCAAAGAGTGGGCCAATCGCCCAGCCAACTACGCAACGCCAACCTTGTTGGGGCAAGCCGCTCAAAGTCTGGCGGAGTTCGCCAAAATCAGCTGCGAAGTGCTAGGCCCCAAAGAAGTTGCCAAGCTGGGTATGGGCTCCTTCATGGCGGTCGCCCAGGGGTCTGATGAGCCTTTGCGCTTTATTGTGTTGAAGTACAGCGGCGCTACCAAAGCGCAGGCTCCGCTGGTGCTGGTGGGCAAGGGTATTACTTTTGATAGCGGCGGCATCTCCATCAAGCCTGCGGCGGAGATGGACGAGATGAAGTTCGACATGTCCGGAGCCGCCAGTGTGCTCGGAACCTTCAGGACGCTGGCGGAGCTGAAGCCCGCGATCAACGTGATCGGCTTGATCCCGGCTTGTGAGAACTTGCTGAACGGCAAAGCTGTGAAGCCTGGCGACGTGGTGACCAGCATGAGCGGCCAGACGATCGAAATTCTGAACACCGATGCCGAAGGCCGGCTGGTGCTGTGTGATGCACTGACCTACGCAGAGCGCTTTAAACCGACCGCAGTGGTCGATATTGCAACCTTGACCGGGGCATGCGTGGTCGCGCTTGGTGGGGTCCGAAGCGGCCTGTTTTCCAGCAAGCCGGCGCTGGCGGATGCGCTTTTCAAAGCCGGTGAGTCCAGTGGTGACTTGTGCTGGCAGCTGCCCCTCGATGAGGACTATGCGGATGGCTTGAAAACCAATTTTGCGGATGTGGCCAACGTGGCGGGTCGTGCAGGTGGTGCAATTACGGCTGCCAAGTTCCTCCAGCGCTTTACCGAGAAGTTTGACTGGGCGCATTTGGACATCGCGGGCACCGCCTGGAAAGGCGGGGCCGCCAAGGGCGCTACTGGACGGCCCGTGCCCCTGCTGGTGGAGTTTGTGCTGAGTCAGGTTGCCGGTAAGTGACAGACGTTGCCTTTCATTTCGGGGCCCCGAACAAGCTGGAGTACGTAGGGCGCCTTCTGAGAAAGGCCGTCGCCCGAGGGGCGCGTTTGACGGTGCTCGCCGTTCCTGCCCAAGTGCAATATCTGGATGCCAGTCTATGGGCAACCTCGCCGACCGATTTCTTGGTGCATGGTGTCGACAACGGTGCATCTCCGGATCTGCGTTGCCCGGTTGTGTTGACATCCAAAGTTCATCCTGCTTTGTCGAGTCACGGCGTGTTGGTCAACCTGACCCATGAAATGCCCGAGGGCTTTGATGTGTTTGACCGGGTAATCGAGGTCGTGTCTGTGGATGAGGAAGACCGCGCCACGGCCCGTCTTCGTTGGAAGCAATATGTGCAGCTGGGCTATGCGATCCAACGGCATGACCTGAAGCTGAAAGGCGCTGAGTGATGCAGGCACCCAAACACCCCCCCCGTTTTTTGCCTACCCTGACCGAGGTAGTGAAGCATCCCGCGCCAGCGATGGAGCCCGCTGAAATTCCTGTGCTACCTGAGGAAGACGCGCTGGCGCCAGTCGTCGCTTCAACGTTCGTGGAGCCGGTGGCTTACGTAACGACAGATGAAGAACTGATTGCCAAAGTGATGGTGCGGTTAACCCCTGTTTTGGAGCAGGTAGTGCAAGACGCTTTGCAGCAGAGTTTGCAGGCGCGTCTGCAGACATTGTTGCCCGGCGTCATGGAAGACGTTGAGGCAACCGTCAGCCGTGCGGTAGCGGATGCGTTGCAGGGCGTGCATGCGGCGCAAGAGCGCCAATGACGCCCAACCTTTCGGCTGAAAGACAGTTTTTTCTAAAAAGTTTCCTCGTTCAGCCGGAATGCCCGAAATAACGGGCTAGAATACGAGGCTCTGGAGCGGTGGATGAGCGGTTTAAGTCACACGCCTGGAAAGCGTGCGTGGGGTAATACCCACCGCGGGTTCGAATCCCGCCTGCTCCGCCAGAAACAGATAGCCCGTAGTGTTTTGCACTACGGGCTTTTTTGTTGCCCGTTAGTTTTGTTTACTTGCTGGATTGCACCATTTTCATGGCTGTCGCAATCAGGCCGGACACTTCGCTCATATTGCCGGGGATGATCAGCGTAGTGGTCGCGTCCGCAGCCACTTTGGCGTAGGCATCGACAGCTCGTTCGGCGACTTTCAACTGCACCGCTTGCTCGCCGCCCGGTTGACGAATGGCCGCGGCAATACGCTCGATGGCGTTCGCTGTCGCCTCGGCCACTGCAGTGATGGAGGCCGCTTCACCTTGGGCGCTGTTGATGGCAGCCTGCTTTTCACCCTCTGAGCGGGCAATGAATGCCTCGCGCTCGCCGGTTGCAATATTGATTTGCTCTTGGCGGCGGCCTTCGGAGGCGGCAATCAGCGCGCGTTTTTCACGTTCTGCGGTGATCTGTGCCTGCATGGCGTGCAAAATTTCTTTGGGTGGCGTGAGGTCTTTGATTTCATAGCGCAGCACCTTCACACCCCAGTTGAGAGCCGCCTCATCGATGGCTGCGACCACTTGGGCGTTGATGATGTCGCGCTCTTCGAATGTTTTGTCCAGCTCCAACTTGCCGATGACTGAGCGCAAGGATGTTTGAGCCAGTTGGGAAATGGCAATGATGTAATTGCTCGACCCATAACTGGCGCGCATGGCATCGGTGACTTGAAAGTACAGAATGCCGTCGACTTGCAGCTGGGTGTTGTCTTTGGTGATACAGACCTGGCTTGCGATGTCGAGCGGGATTTCTTTCAGCACATGCTTGTAGGCCACGCGATCAATGAACGGCACCAGAAAGTTCAGGCCGGGTGTCAGGGTGCCGTGGTATTTGCCCAGGCGTTCAATCACCCACGCATGCTGCTGGGGCACGACTTTGACAGACCGCGTCACAAAAATAATAGCGACGACCAGAAGAAGAATTGCGATTTCCATAAAGTTCCCTCGTTAAGCTTTATCTACCAGCAGGCGATTGCCCACCATTTCTGCTACCCGGTGCGCGCCGGGTATCGGGCTGATTCCCGTGCGATGGATTGCGGTCCATGCCGCGCCGCGGTAATGGACTTGGGCAGTGCCGTCGGGGTTCCAGGCGCCGATCTGCACTACTTCCCCGATATCCAGGTTTACATTGGGGTTGGCCTGCGCAGATGGCTCCGACCGGCCGCGTGAGCGGCGAAGGTGCCACACTGCCACCGCACCGCCACCCACCAAGGATGCCCATACGAGCTGCGCAGTGACGCTGGCGCCAGCATGGGCTGCCAGTGCCGCCGCGGCTGCGCCCAGCCCGAGCATCAGCAGATAAAACGTTCCGGTGAGCAGCTCCAGTGCGACCAACGCACCCACGGCCAGCCACCACAGGTTGGGTTCCGACATGACGGGGACTCCAGTTGTATTGATGACGCCACATTGTGGGCCAATTGCGGGACGCTGCCGCCGCGTTGCCACATTTAGTCCTTACACTTCGCGCCTGTTTGCCATTTTTAGCCCGCTGTTGGAGCCTGTAGATGAAGTTTCGTTTTCCCATCATCATCATTGACGAAGATTTCCGTTCGGAAAACACGTCGGGTCTTGGCATCCGTGCCCTGGCGCAGGCGATCGAATCCGAAGGATTTGAAGTACTGGGCGTCACTAGCTATGGTGATCTGAGCCAGTTCGCCCAGCAACAGAGCCGTGCGAGTGCTTTCATCTTGTCGATCGACGATGAGGAGTTCACGCCTGGTCCGGATCTGGACCCTGCGGTACTGAATTTGCGCCACTTCATTGAAGAAGTCCGCCGCAAGAACCTCGATGTCCCGATTTATGTGTACGGCGAGACAAAAACCAGCCGCCATATCCCTAACGACATCCTGCGCGAACTGCACGGCTTCATTCACATGTTTGAAGACACGCCTGAGTTTGTGGCGCGTCACATCATCCGCGAAGCCAAAGGCTACTTGGAGGGCGTGCAGCCGCCATTCTTTAAAGCGCTGCTCGATTACGCGGAAGACGGCTCCTACAGCTGGCACTGCCCCGGCCACTCAGGCGGCGTCGCCTTCTTGAAGAGCCCTGTAGGCCAGATGTACCACCAGTTTTATGGTGAGAACATGCTGCGCGCCGACGTGTGCAATGCGGTGGAAGAGTTGGGCCAGTTGCTGGACCACAACGGGGCCATTGGTGCCTCCGAGCGAAATGCAGCGCGCATTTTCAATGCCGACCACTGCTTCTTTGTGACCAACGGCACCAGCACCTCCAACAAGATGGTGTGGCACCACACGGTGGCGCCCGGTGACATCGTGATCGTGGACCGCAACTGCCACAAGTCCAACCTGCACGCCATCATCATGACCGGCGCGATTCCGGTCTTCTTGAAGCCCACACGCAACCACTTCGGCATCATTGGCCCGATTCCGCAGAGCGAGTTTGAGCCGGCCACTATCCAAGCCAAGATCAAGGCCAACCCGCTGCTCAAGGGCGTAGATGCCAAAAAGGCAAAGCCCCGTATCCTGACACTGACGCAAAGCACCTACGACGGCGTGCTCTACAACACCGAAACCATCAAGAGCATGCTCGATGGTTATGTGGAAAACATCCACTTCGACGAGGCCTGGCTGCCGCATGCGGCGTTCCACCCGTTCTATGGCACCTACCACGCCATGGGCAAGAACCGCGCGCGCCCCAAAGAAGCCGTGGTGTACAGCACGCAATCCATCCACAAGCTGCTGGCCGGTATCAGCCAAGCTAGCCACGTGCTGGTGCAAGACTCGCAGACCGTCAAGTTGGACAAGCACTTGTTCAACGAGGCCTACCTGATGCACACCAGCACCAGCCCGCAATACAGCATCATTGCCAGCTGCGACGTAGCCGCCGCCATGATGGAGCCACCCGGTGGGACCGCGCTGGTGGAAGAAAGCATTGCCGAGGCCCTGGACTTCCGCCGCGCCATGCGCAAGGTGGACGAAGAGTACGGTGACGACTGGTGGTTCAAGGTATGGGGACCGGACAAGCTGGCCGAAGAAGGCATCGGCCGCGCCAATGACTGGATCATCAAGGGTGAGAGCAAGACCGCCAAGGCCAACTGGCACGGCTTCGGCAAACTGGCCAGCGGCTTCAACATGCTGGACCCGATCAAGTCCACCATCGTGACGCCAGGTCTTGACCTGAACGGCAAGTTCGCCAAGACCGGTATTCCCGCTTCCATCGTGACCAAGTTTCTGGCCGAACACGGCGTGGTGGTCGAAAAGACCGGCTTGTACAGCTTCTTCATCATGTTCACCATTGGCATTACCAAGGGCCGCTGGAACAGCATGTTGACCGCGTTGCAGCAGTTCAAGGACGACTACGCCAAAAACCAGCCCATGTGGCGTGTGTTGCCTGAGTTCGTGCAGAAGTATCCGCGCTACGAGAAGATGGGCTTGGCAGACCTGTGCCACCACATCCACCAGCTGTACGCCAAGTTCGACATCGCCCGCCTGACGACCGAGGTGTATTTGAGCGATTTGGTGCCCGCCATGAAGCCTAGCGACGCTTACGCGCATATTGCCTTACGCAAAACCGAGCGCGTGGAGATTGACCACTTGGAGGGCCGCGTGTCGGTCGGCATGGTCACGCCTTATCCCCCCGGTATTCCTTTGCTGGTGCCCGGTGAAGTGTTCAACAAGAAAGTGGTGGACTACCTCAAGTTCTCCCGCGAGTTCAATGCCCAGTGCCCCGGTTTTGAGACCGATGTGCACGGTTTGGTGAGCGAAGTGGGTGAAGACGGCAAGGTCCGTTACTACGCTGACTGTGTGAAGGCTTGATTCGCCTCTGAGGGGCGTGAGCTCCAAAGAAAAGAGCGCCTGCAGATCACTCTGCAGGCGCTCTTTTTTTGATAGCTACCCGCGCACATTCCACGGGCGCGAGCGGCGTATTCGGCTTAAATGTCTGTGGTCACGCCCATGGTCTGGCTGTAACCACCGTCCACGTAGGTGATCTCTGCAGTCACACCGCCCGCCAGGTCGCTCAGCAAAAACGCCGCCACATTGCCCACGTCTTCCGTTGTTACGTTGCGGCGAATCGGGGACGCGCCGGCCACCGTGTTGAGTAGCTTGCTGAAGTCTTTAATGCCGCTAGCGGCCAGGGTCTTGATCGGGCCGGCGCTGATGCCGTTGACGCGGATGCCCTTCGGGCCCACGGCTTCAGCCAGGTAGCGCACGCTGGCTTCTAGGGATGCTTTGGCTAAGCCCATGGTGTTGTAGTTGGGAATGATGCGCTCAGCACCCAAGTACGACAGGGTCAGCAAAGCCGCTTTGGGCGACAGGTAGGGCAGGGCGGCTTTGGCCATGGCCGGGAAGCTGTAGGCGCTGATGTCGTGGGCGATTTTGAAATTTTCGCGGGACAGGCCGTCCAGGAAGTTGCCGGCAATCGCCTCACGGGGCGCGAAGCCGATGCTGTGCACAAAACCGTCAAAAGTGGGCCAGTGTGTCGATAGGTCTTTGAACAATTGGTCGATTTGCTCGTCATTACCGACATCACAGTCGAACACCAGCGTGGAGTCGAAGTCTGCGGCGAACTCGGTGATGCGGTCCTTGAAGCGCTCGCCCACATAACTGAAGGCCAATTCGGCGCCTTGTTCTTTGCACGCTTTGGCGATGCCATAGGCGATGGAGCGGTTCGACAGCACCCCGGTAATCAACAACTTCTTGCCTGCTAAAAAGCCCATATCGTCCTCTTAAAAATGCGTGGTCTAGTGCAGAATTGTCGCATGCGGAATTGGGCACTATTACTCTGGAGTTTCATGGCGGGCAGTGCGTGGGCAGCCCATGGCTATGCGCTTTGGGGCGACCTGCAGTACCCCACGGGTTTCGAGCACTTCAAGTATGTGAACCCGGATGCCCCCAAAGGCGGCGAACTGCGCTTGGTCAGTAACCTGCGGGTGTCCACCTTTGACAAGTACAACCCTTTCACTGTCAAAGGCTCTGCCCCGGCGTATTTGAGTAGCCTCATGTTCGACAGTTTGCTCGCAGGGGCGCTGGATGAAACTGCCGCGGGGTATGGCCTTTTGGCCAAGGACGTGTCTGTCGCACCAGACCGCTTGAGTGCGACCTTTATGCTCAGGGCAGAGGCACGCTTCCACAATGGGGACCCTGTGTTGGCGCGTGATGTCAAACACAGTTTTGACATGCTCAAAAGCGCGCAGGCAGCACCGGGGTATCGCAGCCTGCTCGAAGAGGTGTTGGGGGTAGAGGTGCTGGACAGTCGCACCGTGCGGTACCGTTTTGCCAAGCCGAATCGCGAATTGCCCCTCACGGTCGGTGGCCTGCCTGTGTTCAGCCACCGTTGGGGCGAGACCGCTGGCGTAGCAAAACCGTTTGATCAAATCGTGATGGACGTCCCGATTGGCAGCGGGCCCTACAAAATCGGGCCGGTCAATTTCGGCAAAGACATTACCTATGTGCGCGATCCGCAGTACTGGGCGCGAGGCCTGCCGGTGCGGCGTGGGACCGCCAACTTCGACCGCATCACCGTGAAGATCTACAAAGACAGCACGGCGAGGCTGGAGGCATTGAAGGCCGGTGAGTTCGATCTGATGCGGTTTTTCTCTGCCGGTGACTGGGCAAGGCGGGTCAACGGTCGCAAATTTGACAGTGGTGAACTGGTCAAGGAAGAGTTTCGCCATACCTTGCCTACCGGCTTCCAGAGCTATGTGCTGAACACCCGCTCGCCCAAGTTGCGAGACGTACGGGTGCGTCAGGCACTGGGCTTGGCGCTGGATTACGAGTGGATGAACCGGCAGATGTTTTACGGCGCCTACCAGCGTGTGCAAGGGCTGTTTGGCAATACGGCCTGCCAAGCCCAAGGATTGCCCACCGATGCCGAGTTGGCCCTGTTGACGCCTTTGCGCGGCCAGTTGCCAGAGCCTGTTTTTGGCCCCATGGCGCAAGCGCCCCGCACTGATGGCCCACGGAGTCTGCGGGACAACTTGCGTGAAGCCCAAGAACTCTTGCGGCAAGCGGGCTGGATCTACCGCGATGGCGCCTTGCGCAATGCCCAGGGGCAGGCGCTGGAGCTCGAATACCTCGACAGCAACGAAAGCGGCGTTCGGGTCGTCACCCCGTGGGCACGCAATTTGGAAAAGATCGGCGTGAAGCTGAATTTCCGCCCGGTGGACTTTGCGCTGTATCAGCAGCGCTTGCAAAAATTTGAGTTTGAGGTGACCTCTATCGCCTACGCAGGAACCCAAAACCCCGGACAGGAGTTTGTGGATCTTTTCGGCAGCAAGGCCGCGCTGCAAGAGGATTCCGGCAACCTGAGCGGTGTGCAAAGCCCCGCGGTAGACACGCTGATTCAACACATGACTTCTGCCACCTCGCGGGACGCGTTGTTGCCCGCCTGCCGTGCCCTGGACCGGGTCATTGCCCATAGCTACCTGTTAGTTCCTCAATGGTCAGCCAGCACACATCGGTTGGCGTACAACCGTTTGCGCTTGGACAAGCCTGCCGCCATGCCGCCGTTTGCCGCTGGCGAGGGTTGGGCGATTGACACTTGGTGGGCCAAGCAACCATGAACTTGTTGGCCTACACACTGAAGCGCTTGTTGTTGATGGTGCCGACTCTCTTCGGTTTGCTGCTGTTGACGTTTGCGGTGGTGCAGTTCGTGCCTGGCGGGCCGGTTGAGCAGTACCTTGCCGAGGCTAAGGCAGGCGCCAGCGTGGGTGCCGAAGGTGGCTTGAGTTACCGGGGAGCGCAGGGGGTGGATCCCAAGCGCCTGGAGCAAGCCAAGGCTTTGTACGGGTTCGACAAGCCAGCCCCGGAGCGTTTCTGGCAAATGCTCAAGCAGTTCGCGCGCTTCGACTTGGGAACCAGTTTTTTTCAGAACCGCAAGGTGTCTGAGCTGATCTGGGAGAAGTTGCCGGTCTCCATGAGCCTTGGGCTATGGACCTTTTTCATCAGCTACGGTATTGCGGTGCCTTTGGGCATTGCCAAAGCCGTCCGTGCAGGCACACGGTTTGACCTGGTGACCAGTACTCTTGTGCTGGTGGGGTTTGCGATCCCCGGCTTTGTCCTTGGTGTGGCTTTGTTGGTGGTGTTTGGCGGGCAACTGCAATGGTTTCCGCTGCGCGGACTCACCTCCTCGGATTGGGAGAGTCTGAGTTGGGGCGCGCGCATCGTGGACTACCTGTGGCATATCACCATGCCGGTGACCGCCATGGTGATGAGCAGTTTTGCAACCATCACTATCCTGACCAAAAACTCGTTTCTCGAGGAAATCCGTAAACAATATGTGTTGACGGCCCGGGCCAAAGGCTTGCCGGAGCGCATGGTGCTTTGGAAGCATGTAATGCGTAATGCGCTGATCCCCATCGTCACCGGATTTCCTGCGGCGTTTATCGGTGCGTTCTTTACCGGATCGCTGCTGATCGAAACCCAGTTCTCGCTGGATGGTCTGGGGCTTCTCAGTTACGAGAGTGTGATCCGGCGTGACTATCCCGTAGTCATGGGCACCCTCTACTTGTTCACTCTCATAGGTTTGGTCACCAAGCTGGTGTCCAACCTCTGTTACGCCTGGGTCGATCCCCGTGTCACATTCGAATAACCCCGGACCCGCCGCACGCGCATGGCGCCGCTTCCGCCGCAATCGGCTGGGCTTCGTCAGTTTGTGGGCCTTTGTTGCGCTGGTTTTGCTGAGCCTGTGTGCAGAATTGATCTCCAATGACCGCCCCTTGGTGGTGGTGTACCAGGGCCAAACTTATTGGCCACTGGTGCGCGATTACCCGGAAACCACCTTTGGTGGAGACTTTGCCACCCCCACGGACTATCTGGATCCCTTTATCCAACAGCGCTTGTCGCAAGAAGGCAATTGGGCCTTGTTCGCCCCCAATCGCTATGGCCCCAAGACCTTGAACTATTTCGCGACAGCGCCAAACCCGGCGCCGCCCAGTCGTGCCAACTGGCTAGGCACCGATGACCGGGGCCGCGACTTGCTGGCCCAGTTGATTTACGGGTTCCGGGTGAGTGTGCTGTTTGCTTTGGCGCTCACGCTGACCGGCGTGGTTTTAGGCGTGTTGGCAGGCGCGGTACAAGGGTTTTTCGCCGGTAAAACCGATTTGGTGATGCAGCGCGCCATTGAAATCTGGGGCTCCATGCCTGAGCTGTACTTGCTCATCATCTTCAGTGCGGTGTTTGCGCCCAGTGTGGGTTTGCTTTTGGTTTTGCTGAGTCTGTTTGGGTGGATGGGCCTGTCAGACTATGTGCGGGCCGAGTTTTTGCGCAACCGGCAGCTGGACTATGTGCGGGCGGCGCGGGCCTTGGGTGTTTCAGACCGGGTCATCATGACCCGCCATATCTTGCCCAACAGCTTGACGCCGGTGGTGACCTTTTTGCCATTCCGCATGAGCGGTGCCATCTTGGCGCTGACATCGCTTGATTTTCTAGGCTTGGGCGTGCCGCCGGGAACGCCTTCCTTGGGAGAATTACTGTCCCAGGGCAAAAACAACATCGATGCCTGGTGGATCTCGCTATCGACATTTGCAGTGCTCGTGGTGACCTTGCTTTTATTGACCCAAATGGGCGATGCCTTGCGTGATGCCTTGGATCCACGAAAGCAGGATCTATGAACCTATCACCGGTATTGCTACAAGTCGAGCAGCTCAGGGTGTCTTTTGACGGCAAGGACGTGGTCCAAGGTGTTGACTTCATGATCCGGGCCGGTGAAAAGCTGGCGTTGGTGGGGGAGTCCGGGTCCGGCAAAACGATAACCGCGCTGAGCCTTTTGGGCTTGGCGCAAGGGGCTCGCACTTCCGGGGCCGCGCGTTTCGCCACCGCGTCAGGGGCTGTCGATTTGTTGGCGCTGTCGGAGCAACAGCTCCGCGGCATCCGAGGGCAAGACATCGCGATGGTGTTTCAAGAGCCGATGACGGCTCTGAACCCGTTGTTCACCATTGGCGAGCAGATTGCTGAGGTCTTACAAGAAAAACAGGCTGTATCCCGCGCAGAAGCTGAGCAAATTGCTATCAATTTAATAGCGGATACCGGGATCGACGATCCCGCTCGCCGTGCTGGTGCTTACCCGCACCAGCTATCGGGCGGGCAGCGCCAGCGCGCCATGATCGCAATGGCCTTGGCCTGCTCACCCCGCTTATTGCTCGCTGATGAGCCGACTACTGCTCTGGATGTGAGCGTTCGCCAGCAGATCCTTGATTTGTTGGCAGAGCTGCAGGTGCGCAAAGGCATGGCGATTTTGCTGATTACCCATGATTTGCACTTGGTGCGCCGATTTGCAGACCGGGTGGCGGTCATGGAGCGGGGGCATATCGTGGAGCAGGGCAGCGTGGGTGAGGTGTTTGCCGCCCCCCAGCACCGCTATACCCGCGAGTTGCTGGATAGCTTGCCGGTGCGCGATGTGGCGCCGCTCCTGCCGGATGCGCCCGTGGTTTTGGAGCTGGCAGGTGTCGGTGTGGACTACCCGGTCGCCCGGCCTGGTTGGCGTGGATGGTTCTCCCGGGGTCGATTTGCTGCGGTGCAGCAGGTGGACTTTCAGCTGCACCGCGGCGAAACCTTGGGTGTGGTGGGCGAGTCGGGTTCGGGCAAATCGACATTGGCACTGGCCGCACTGGGCTTGGTGCCGTATGCGGGCGATGTGCGCGTCGGTGTGGCGGCTTGGACAGGGCGCTCTCGGGCAGACGTATCTCTTCGAAAAAAAGTACAAGTCGTTTTTCAAGATCCTTTTTCGTCCTTGTCGCCCCGGTTGACGGTCGAGGAGATGGTGGGAGAGGGTTTGGATGTTCATTGCCCGGGCATCGGCCGGGAGCAGCGGCAACAGCGAGTGGTCGATGCACTGGCAACCGTGGGCATCACAGAGACCCAGTTTCCCGGCATGCTGGAGCGGTACCCGCACCAGTTCTCGGGCGGACAGCGGCAACGTTTGGCTATTGCGCGGGCTCTGGTTTTGGAGCCAGAGGTTTTGGTGCTGGATGAGCCCACGAGTGCCTTGGATGTCACTTTGGCACAGCAGGTACTCCGCCTGCTGCAAGGGCTGCAAAAGTCCAGGGGGCTTTCTTATCTGCTGATTACCCATGATGTGGCGGTGGTGGAGGCCATGGCGCACCGGGTGGTGGTGATGCACCAAGGGCGGGCGGTAGAGGCGGGGCTCCTCTCGGATGTGTTCAGTGCGCCCCAGCACCCCTACACTGCAAAATTACTCGCTGCCAGCCGGTAATTTCCTTAAGAATCAAGGGCTTTGGGCCGCTTTTCAGGTACAATCCAAGCTTCACGACCAAACGGGCGGGTAATTACCGCCCGTTTTTTTTGGTCGATCGTTTTTCATCCTTACATCAGGCAGGCATTACAGACGTGGCATTACAGGACATCGTTGAACAAACCGTAGCAGGGCTGGGATATGACTTGATTGAGATCGAGCGCTCCGCCGGTGGCTTGCTGCGCATTACCATCGATTTGCCCTGGGTTGCCCCTGTTGAAGACCAGCCGATTGTGGAGCAGTTCATCAATGTCGAGGACTGCGAAAAAGTCAACCGCCAGTTGCAGTTTGCGCTGGAGGTGGATGGCATTGAATACAAGCGCCTAGAAATTTCGTCGCCGGGTATCGACCGGCCCTTGCGTCATGTGCAAGATTTCGAGCGTTTTGCTGGCCAAGTGATCGACATCACCCTGAAGGCACCCATGGGTGCGGCTGCCAATGGGCAGGTCAGTGCCAATCGCAAGAAATTTCGCGGCACGTTGGAGCGGGTTCCTGCTGCTGACGGCAGCACTGGTTGGCAAATCGTGTGGAGCGATGCGCCCGAGCCCAAGCCTGGTCAAAAAGTAAGTAAAAAGCGCGTTCCGCCACCTTTGCAGGCTCTGGGCTTTGCACTGGATGAACTGCGCGAGGCCCGTTTGGCGCCGATTGTGAATTTCAAAGGCCGTAACGGTCAGGCGCAAGTGGACGATGTCTGAGTTCCTTGCCCCGTATTCGATTTGTATTGGTTGATTAGAGTGTTCAGGAGAGTCATGGCATGAATCGCGAACTGTTGATGCTGGTTGAAGCAATTTCCCGTGAGAAAAACGTGGAGCGTGATGTGGTGCTGGGCGCCGTAGAGGCTGCTCTGGCGCAAGCCACCAAGAAGCTGTACGCCGGTGATGTGGATATCCGCGTCGCGTTGGATCGCGATAGCGGCAATTACGAGACGTTCCGCCGCTGGCACGTGGTTCCCGATGAAGCCGGTCTGCAATTGCCTGACCAGGAAATCCTTTTGTTCGAAGCCAAAGAGCAAATCGCCGACATCGAAGTCGATGAGTACATCGAAGAGCCTGTGGCGTCGGTGCCAATCGGCCGGATCGGTGCGATGGCTGCAAAGCAAGTGATCTTGCAAAAAATCCGCGATGCTGAGCGCGAGATGCTGCTAAACGACTTTATGTCGCGCGGCGAGAAGATTTTCGTAGGCACCGTCAAGCGCATGGACAAGGGCGACATCATTGTCGAATCCGGCCGTGTCGAAGGGCGCTTGCGTCGTGGCGAAATGATCCCCAAGGAAAACCTGCGCACAGGTGACCGGGTCCGCGCCATGATCATGGAAGTGGACCTGACCTTGCGTGGCGCACCCATTGTGTTGTCCCGCTCAGCGCCCGAGTTCATGATTGAGCTGTTCCGCCAGGAAGTGCCCGAAATCGAGCAAGGCCTGCTGGAGATCAAGTCGTGCGCACGTGATGCTGGCTCCCGCGCCAAGATCGCCGTTTTGTCCCATGACAAGCGCGTGGACCCCATCGGCACCTGTGTGGGTGTCCGTGGTACCCGCGTCAATGGCGTGACCAATGAATTGGCCGGCGAGCGCGTCGACATTGTGTTGTGGAGCGAAGATCCAGCGCAATTTGTGATTGGTGCTTTGGCCCCGGCCAACGTGTCATCCATCGTGGTGGACGAAGAGCGTCACGCCATGGATGTGGTGGTCGACGAAGAAAACCTCGCGATTGCGATTGGTCGTGGCGGTCAAAACGTGCGATTGGCGTCCGAACTGACCGGTTGGAAGATCAACATCATGGACGCTGCAGAGTCCGCCCAGAAATTGGCGAACGAAACAGACTCCGGTCGCAAGCTGTTCATGGAAAAGCTGGATGTTGACGAAGAAATCGCCGACATCCTGATTGCCGAAGGCTTTACCAGCTTGGAAGAGGTGGCCTACGTGCCGCTGCAGGAGATGTTGGAGATCGAGTCCTTCGACGAAGACACCGTGCATGAGTTGCGCAACCGTGCCAAAGACGCACTGTTGACCATGGAAATTGCACACGAAGAAAGTGTGGAAGAGGTCTCGCAGAACCTGCGTGACTTGCAGGGCTTGACCCCTGAATTGATCGGCAAATTGGCAGACGGCGGCGTGCATACCCGTGACGAACTGGCTGACCTTGCCGTTGACGAATTGACAGATATTACCGGCCAGTCTGCGGACGAGGCCAAGGCCCTGATCATGAAGGCGCGTGAGCATTGGTTTACCAATGACGGCGCTTCTCAAGAGTAATGGTCATGAAAGGTTTCACAGAATATGTCCAGTACGACCGTTGCCGAGTTTGCCAATGAACTCAAAAAATCTACCGATACCCTGCTTGAACAGCTGAAGTCCGCCGGAGTGCCCAAAGCCTCCGCCGCGGATCCGTTGACCGATGCAGACAAACACAGCTTGTTGAGCTACCTGCAGAATAGCCATGGCACTGCCAGCCCAGAGCGCAAAAAGATCACCTTGGTGAAAAAGCAAACAACTGAAATCAAGCAGGCCGATGCCACCGGCAAGGCCCGCACTATCCAGGTGGAAGTGCGTAAAAAGCGCACGTTTGTGCGCCGCGATGATGGCGTTGAATCCACGGTAGAAGTGGAAGAGCAAGACATGGCTGCGGCCAATGCTGCGCAAGCTGCTGAAGACGCCGAACTGGCGCGCCGCGAAGAAGAAGCCAGCCGTCAGGCTGAGCTGATTCGCCGTCAAGAGGAAGAGTTAGCTCAGCGTCGCCGCGAACGCGAAGAGCAGGAAGCGCGCGCCAAGGTTGCTGCAGAGCAAGCCGCTGCACAAGAGCGTGAAGCCCAAGCCGCTGCTGCCCGTAAAGCGCAAGAGCAAGTTCAGGCGACGGTGAAAGCCACGCCTGTGGCCGCTGCACCGGCAGTGGATGCCGCCGCAGCAGCACAGGCTGCGGAAGCTGCTGCGAAGATGGCTGCCCAAGAGCGTGCGAATGCTGCCGCCCTGGCATCCAAGGCCGCCGCTGCCGAAGAGGCTGCGCGTGCAGCCGATCTGGGTGAGCGTCGTCGCAAGGCAGAGGCCGAAGCCGCTGCAATTCGCTCAATGATGGCCGCTCCCAAGAAGGTCATGATTGCGCCCAAAAAGGTGGAAGAGCCCAAGCCGGCTGCTGACGCCAAGGCGGGCATGAAGGGCACGCTGCACAAACCCGCCAACGGTTCGGCAGTGGCCAAACCCGGCAAGCCAGCTCCCGGAGCAGCGACCACCGCTGCACCGGCTGGAAATGGCAAAGAGGTGAAGTCCGCCAAACTGTCCAGCAGCTGGGCTGGAGATCCTGCCAAGAAGAAAGAATTGAAAACCCGGGGTGATACGTCTGCCGGTGCTGGTCGTTCCAGCAACTGGCGTGCGGGTCCCAAGGGACGCCGTGGCAATGACCGTGACCGTGATGACCATCACAACCAGCAGGCTGCGCCTGTGGAAGCACGCGTCATTGAAGTCCACGTGCCGGAAACGATCACCGTGGCCGAGTTGGCGCACAAGATGGCGATCAAGGCCTCTGAAGTGATCAAGGCGCTCATGAAAATGGGCCAGATGGTCACGATCAACCAGCCGCTGGACCAAGACACCGCCATGATCATGGTGGAAGAAATGGGCCACAAGGCCATCGTGGCTGCGCTGGATGATCCGGAAGCGTTTACCGACGACGAAGTGCAAGGCCAAGAGTCTGTCTCGTTGCCGCGCGCGCCTGTGGTGACCGTGATGGGTCACGTTGACCACGGTAAGACATCCTTGCTGGACTACATCCGCCGCGCCAAGGTGGCTGCGGGCGAAGCCGGTGGGATTACGCAGCACATCGGTGCTTATCACGTGGAAACTCCGCGTGGCATGGTGTCCTTCCTGGATACTCCCGGTCACGAGGCCTTCACGGCCATGCGTGCCCGCGGTGCACAAGCGACTGACATTGTGATTTTGGTGGTGGCGGCCGATGACGGCGTGATGCCACAGACCAAAGAAGCGATCAAGCACGCCAAAGCGGCTGGCGTTCCTTTGGTGGTTGCGATCACCAAGGCGGACAAGCCCGATGCCAACCTGGAGCGCGTCAAGCAAGAGCTGGTGGTGGAAGAAGTGGTGCCGGAAGAATACGGTGGCGATTCGCCATTCGTTCCAGTGTCGTCCAAAACCGGCATGGGCATTGATGACTTGCTCGAGCAGGTGTTGTTGCAAGCCGAAGTCTTGGAGTTGAAGGCTCCTGTTGACGCCATGGCCAAGGGTCTGGTGATCGAAGCCAAGCTGGACAAGGGCCGCGGCCCGGTTGCCACGGTGTTGGTGCAGTCCGGCACTTTGAAGGCGGGCGATGTGGTGTTGGCAGGCCAGACTTATGGACGCGTGCGTGCCATGCTGGACGAGAACGGTCACAAGATCGAAACTGCCGGTCCTTCCATTCCTGTGGAAATCCAAGGCTTGACCGAAGTGCCTCAGGCTGGCGACGAGTTCATGGTGTTGTCCGACGAACGCCGGGCACGCGAGATCTCGACCTACCGTGCTGGTAAGTTCCGCAACACCAAGTTGGCCAAGCAACAAGCAGCCAAGTTGGAAAACATGTTTGCAGACATTGGTGGTGGCGACGTCAAGATGCTGCCAATCATTGTCAAGGCCGACGTGCAAGGCTCGCAAGAAGCATTGGCGCAGTCCCTGCTCAAGCTGTCGACCGACGAGGTCAAGGTGCAGATGGTCTACTCCGCCGTGGGTGGTATCAGCGAATCTGACATCAACTTGGCGATTGCATCCAAAGCTATCGTGATTGGTTTCAACACCCGTGCCGATGCCGGTGCCCGCAAGTTGGCGGAAGGCAATGGCGTTGACATCCGTTACTACAACATCATTTACGACGCCGTGGATGAGTTGAAAGCGGCCATGTCCGGCATGTTGGCGCCCGAGAAGCGTGAGGAAGTTATCGGTACCGCAGAAATCCGCACGGTGTTCGTGGCGTCCAAGATTGGTACGGTCGCGGGTTGTATGGTGACCAATGGTTATGTGACGCGCAGCGCCCATTTCCGTCTGTTGCGCGACAACGTTGTGATCTACACCGGCGAGTTGGACTCCTTGAAGCGTATGAAAGACGATGTACGCGAGGTCAAAGAAGGCTTCGAGTGCGGTATCAAGCTCAAGAACTACAACGACATCAAGGAAAGCGATCAGCTCGAGTTCTTTGAGATCAAAGAGATCGCCCGTACCCTGTAAGCGAGAGTCACTGCGTGCGTAAAAAGTCTTCTACCCCTAATCGGAGCTTTCAAGTAGCCGACCAGATCCAGCGTGATCTGGCGGAATTGATTGCTCGCGAATTGAAGGACCCCCGGGTCGGCATGGTCACCATTCAAGGCGTGGAAGTGACGCCGGACTATGCCCATGCCAAGGTGTTTTTCAGCCTGTTGGTGGGCGATCCTGTAGGTACGGCTGAAGGCCTGAACCAAGCAGCGGGCTTTTTGCGCGCGGGCTTGTTCAAGCGTCTTCATATCCACACGGTGCCGACACTGCATTTCATTTTTGACCAGACCACTGAACGGGCTGCAGACATGAACGCATTGATTGCCCGTGCGGTGTCTTCGCGCGCCAAAGAGGATTGACACCATGAATGCGCCGCGTGCACGGGTTGCAAGGCGCCCCGTTCACGGGGTGTTGTTGCTGGACAAGCCTTTGGGTTTGTCCAGTAATCAGGCGTTGCAGAAAGCCAAGTGGTTGCTCAGGGCCGAGAAGGCAGGGCATACCGGCACCTTGGACCCTTTGGCGACGGGTGTCTTGCCCTTGTGTTTTGGTGCGGCGACGAAATTCAGCCAGATGCATCTGGATGCCGACAAGGCTTACGAGACAACTGTACGCCTGGGCATCAAGACCAGCACCGCGGATGCCGAAGGTGAAATCTTGCTTGAGCGCCCTGTGGCATTCACCCAAGAACAACTGGATGAAGTGCTGCTGCGGTTTACAGGCCCGATTGCACAGGTCCCGCCGATGCACAGTGCCTTGAAGAAGGATGGCAAGGCCCTGTACGAGTATGCGCGGGCCGGTATCGAGATAGAGCGTGAGGCTCGCCATGTGGTGATTCATGGGCTTAAACAGCTTTCCGCCCATATGGATAGTGCGGAACCCGCTATCAAATTGGTAGTGGATTGCAGCAAGGGGACGTATATACGGACTCTTGGCGAAGACATTGGTGAAGCCTTGGGTTGCGGCGCGCATTTGAGCGCCTTGCGCCGTGTGCGGACGGGTGGATTTGACACCACGCACTGCATCACGCTGGAGGCACTCGAGGCCATGACCGAAGCTGAGCGCATGGCTTGCCTGCTGCCGGTGGACGCCTTGCTTGCGCAGCATGTCGCTGTCACATTGGACAGTGACAATGCGGCACGATTTTTGAGTGGAATGCGGCGGCGCGGGAGTTGGGCCGACGCAGAACAGGTCGCGGTGTACGCCGCTTCCCCCAAAGCCTTGTTGGGTACGGCGCAGGTCAAGGCCGGGGAGCTGATCCCGGTGCGGTTGTTGAGTCCGCTGGAAATCAGTGAAACCCTGGGGCAGCAAGCCGCCATGGAAACAAGTTTGAAACAGAGTAGCGAAAACTGGGCCCCTGTGGCTTAAGCAAGAAAGTGAACCATGAGTAAACAAATCCGAAACATCGCCATCATTGCGCACGTTGACCACGGTAAAACCACCATGGTGGACCAGTTGCTGCGTCAGTCCGGCACCTTCGCCGAACACGAAAAAGTGGTCGACACCGTGATGGACAACAACGCCATCGAAAAAGAACGTGGCATCACGATTCTGGCCAAAAACTGCGCAGTGAGCTGGGAAGGCACCCACATCAACATCGTGGACACTCCCGGACACGCGGACTTCGGCGGCGAAGTGGAACGTGCCTTGTCCATGGTCGACAGCGTGTTGTTGCTGATTGATGCGCAAGAAGGCCCCATGCCCCAGACCCGCTTCGTGACCAAGAAGGCCTTGGCCTTGGGTCTGAAGCCCATCGTGGTGGTCAACAAGGTGGACAAGCCCGGTGCGAACCCCGACAAGGTGGTGAACGCTGCGTTTGACTTGTTCGACAAGTTGGGTGCGACTGACGAGCAGTTGGACTTCCCCGTGGTGTACGCCTCCGGTATCAACGGCTGGTCTTCCCTCGAGGAAGGTGCTCCTGGTGAGCAGTGGGGCCCCGACATGTCGGCCCTGTTCAACACCATCTTGAAGCACGTTCCGCCGAACTCCGGTGATCCAGCGGCGCCTTTGCAGTTGCAAATCTCCGCACTGGACTTCTCCAGCTTCGTGGGCCGTATCGGTGTGGGCCGTATTAGCCAAGGTACGATCAAGCCCATGCAAGACGTGGTGGTCATGGAAGGCCCGGACGGCAAGGCTGTCAAAGGCCGTGTGAACCAGGTGTTGACCTTCCAAGGTTTGGATCGCATGCAGAGCCCCTTGGCGGGCCCGGGCGACATCGTGCTGATCAACGGTATCGAAGATATCGGTATCGGCGTGACAGTGACGGACCCTACCAACCCCCAGCCCCTGCCCATGCTGAAGGTGGACGAGCCTACCCTGACCATGAACTTCTGCGTGAACACCAGCCCCTTGGCCGGTCGTGAAGGCAAGTTTGTGACCAGCCGCCAGATCTGGGACCGCCTGCAAAAAGAACTGCAGCACAACGTGGCGCTGCGAGTCAACGAAACCGACGAAGAAGGTGTGTTTGAAGTGCTGGGTCGCGGTGAATTGCACCTGACCATCCTGCTGGAAAACATGCGCCGTGAAGGCTACGAAATGGCTGTAAGCAAGCCCCGCGTGATGTTCAAAGACATCAATGGCGAGAAGCACGAGCCTATCGAGTTGGTAACTGCCGACATCGAAGAACAGCACCAAGGCGGCGTGATGCAAGCCATGGGCGAGCGTAAGGGCGAGTTGATCAACATGGAACCGGACGGCCGTGGCCGTGTCCGTTTGGAATACCGCATTCCTGCCCGCGGCTTGATCGGCTTCTCCAACGAGTTCCTGAACTTGACCCGTGGTTCCGGCTTGATCTCCAACATCTTTGACAGCTACGAGCCGCACAAGGGTGACATCGGTGGCCGTAAGAACGGCGTATTGATCTCCATGGACGACGGTGAAATCTTCACCTACGCCTTGGGCAAGTTGGATGACCGTGGCCGCATGTTTGTGAAGGCGAACGATCCGGTGTACGAAGGCATGATTGTGGGTATCCACAACCGTGATAACGACTTGATCGTGAACGCCACCCGTACCAAGCAGCTGACGAACTTCCGCGTGTCCGGTAAGGAAGATGCCATCAAGATCACACCGCCGATTGAGCTGACCCTGGAGTACGGCGTGGAATTCATTGAGGACGACGAGTTGGTCGAAATCACGCCCAAGTCCGTGCGTCTGCGCAAGCGTTTCCTGAAAGAGCACGAGCGTAAGCGCGCTTCCCGCGACTGATACTGTTGCGCCGGACTTGTCCGGCGCGTGGCAGGTAAGCCCAAACGGCCGCGGCCCAGCCTTGCTGGTTCCGCGGCGTTTTTACGTCTGGGCTGCCTTTTCGAAACAAAAAGGGGAGGGTGATGAAGTTAAGCCATAACCGCGCTGTGCTTTTGATGGTCATGGTGACCTTGATGTGGTCCACCGCGGGTGTTGTGACGCGGCACTTGGAATCAGCGCGCAGTTTCGAGGTGACCTTCTGGCGCGCATTCTTTACGGTGGCGTCATTGAGTCTTTTGCTGCCTTGGGTGAGTGGCAAAGCAGTGTTTCGCAACTCCTTGAGGGCGGGCCGCAGCTTTTGGCTTAGCGCAGTGTGTTGGAGCGTCATGTTCACCGCCTTTATGGTGGCCCTCACGCTCACCACTGTGGGGAACGTGCTGGTGACCATGTCTATGGGGCCGCTCCTGACAGCGATCATTGCGCGAGTCTTCATCGGTCATACGATTCCGAAACGCACGTGGGTGGCCGTGTGGGTTGCGGGCGCAGGCATTGTGTACATGTATGCCTCGCAGCTCGGGAGCGTGTCCCTGGCCGGTACCTTGGTCGCCTTGTGTGTGCCGCTAGCCGGCGCCACCAATTGGACGGTGACCCAACATGCCCACGATCAAGGGCACGATGTGGACCTGATGCCGGCGGTGTGGGCAGGGGGCCTGATTTCATGTGTGGCCACCCTTCCCTTGGCCTTGCCGTTGCAAGCGACTGGCCATGATGTGCTGTTGCTCGGCTTTCTAGGCGTATTTCAACTCGCGGTGCCTTGTGTACTGAGTGTGCGCTGTGCCCAGATTCTGAAGGCCCCTGAAATATCATTACTTCAGTTGCTGGAGGTGATCTTCGGCATCCTGTTGGCGTGGTGGGGCGCAGGTGAAGAGCCGGGTGCTGCCGTGTTAACCGGAGGTGCACTGGTCATCGGTGCGCTGGTTGTCAATGAATGGATAGGATGGAGACAAAGAACATGACAGATTTTTCGCAGTGCGATGAGGTGTTGGCGGAGGTTCGCGGTGGCGTGGGCTTGGTTACTCTGAATCGGCCACGAGCCTTGAATGCATTGAGCTTGCCCATGGTGCGAGCGCTGACGGCGGCCTTGAAGCGCTGGAGCGACGACCCGTTGGTGCATGCGGTAGCTATACGCGGTATGGGCAAAGAGGGGCCTTTTGGTGCGTTTTGTGCTGGTGGGGACATCCGTTTTTTCCATACCGCTGCTTTGTCCGGTGATCCTGTGCTTGAAGATTTTTTCACCGAAGAGTACGCGCTGAACCACTTGATTCACACCTATCCCAAGCCCTACATCGCTTTTATGGACGGTATCGTGATGGGCGGCGGCATGGGGGTGAGCCAAGGTGCTTCGCACCGTATCGTGACGGGGCGAACCAAGATGGCAATGCCGGAAACTGGTATTGGCCTCTTTCCTGATGTGGGTGGGGGCTACTTTTTAAGCCGTTGCCCGGGGCGTGTCGGTGAATGGTTGGCACTGACGGGTGAGCTGCTGGACGGCGAGGGCGCGGTCGCTGCCGGCCTCGCCGACGTGATGATGGAGTCTGCATCACTACCCTCCGCATGGGATGCACTGTCGCAGATCGATTGGCAGTCACCGGCTTCGCTGGGCGAATGGGTTGCTACGTTTTCTATAGCTACAAGCGTTGGTTCTATAAGCGCCAGGCCCCTGATTGATGCTGTTTTTGCAGGTGAGGATGTATCGGCCATCATGAAGGCTCTGGAATCAGACGGCTCAGAGTGGGCGCAGTCGACCCTCGCGACGCTGCACAAGCGCTCGCCATTGATGCTGCAGGTGGTGCTGGAACAGATCCGCCGTGGGCGCAACATGAGTCTGGCCGACGAGCTGCGCATGGAGCGTGACATGGTCCGCCATTGCTTTACGACCCGCCATCTAGCGCGTAGCGGCGCAAGCAGTGAAACAGTGGAAGGCATTCGCGCCTTGGCGGTTGACAAAGACCACCACCCACGCTGGTCACCTGCTGCTATTGAAGAAGTAACACCGGAGATGGTCGCGCCGTTCTTTGAGAGCCCTTGGCCTGCTGCGGCGCATCCCTTGCGGCATCTGGCGTGATGTTCGGAGGCTGTCGTCGGCAAGCCAGACCGGGAGCACAGCGACCGGCCTGGCCCCAGCAAGTGGTTAAGGCCTAGCGGTTGCGGTCTTTCATTGCACGTTCTACCTCCCGCTTGCCCTCGCGGTCTTTGATGGTGTCGCGCTTGTCGTGCTCAGCTTTGCCCTTGGCCAGCGCGATATCGCATTTGACTTTGCCGCTTTTCCAGTGCAAGTTGATGGGTACAAGGGTGTAGCCTTTTTGCTCCACCTTGCCTGTCAGCCGCTTGATTTCTTCTTTGTGCAGCAGCAGCTTCTTGGTGCGAACCTTGTCCGGGCTTACGTGGCTTGAGGCTGTGTGCAAAGGATTGATCTGCAGCCCGATGATGAACATTTCGCCGTCCCGAATCACCACGTATCCGTCGGTGAGTTGCACTTTTCCCTCGCGCAAGGATTTCACTTCCCAACCTTCCAGTACCAGTCCTGCCTCGAACCTTTCTTCGAAGAAATAGTTGAATGCGGCTTTTTTGTTGTCAGCGATGCGCGATTGAGTTTCGGGTTTCTTGGCCATGAGGTGCAAATGGGGATAACGGGCAGGTTTGAAAGAGACGCATATGGGCTTGTCTACAATCCCGCGCAACCTCGCATTCTATGAAAACCGTTCACAAGTCCGTCCTTATTTGGTACAGCCCCGCAGAAATGTATGCTTTGGTGACTGATGTCGCTCAGTACCCACGCTTTTTGCCATGGTGTGACCATGCTCAAGTCTTAAGCCAAGAGGGGGGCGGAATGACGGCGGAGGTGGGTATTTCGTTCAGCGGAATCCGTCAGACTTTCGTGACCCAGAACAATCACACGCCCAATGAGCGTGTGGGGATGCAGTTGGTGAAAGGCCCCTTTTCCAAATTGGAGGGGGAGTGGGTATTTGCCCCCGTGGGGGATGGAAGCCAGCGTGCATGCAGAGTGAGCCTGGTGCTGAACTATGGTTTTGATAGTGGAACCCTCGCCAAGTTGGTAGGCCCGGTGTTTGACAAAATCGCGGCCAACTTGGTCGATGCGTTTGTCAAGCGTGCGCAGGATGTCTATGGTGAATGATTCACCTGAAATCGTGGTCGATCAGATCGAGGTGATCGTGGCCTTTGCCGTAGCGCCAAGACAGGTCGCAGAAATCAGAGTCAAACTACCAATCGGAGCAACAGCCGCACGCGCTGTTGCTGCAAGCGGCTTGCTCGCTAATGTTCCCGATGCGCAAGTCGACACACTGATTTTGGCGATTTGGGGTAAGAAAATTGCGCCCACGCATGTACTGAGCCAGGGTGACCGTCTGGAGCTGCTGTCTCCCTTGAGGGTAGACCCCAAGGTAGCCCGACGAGAGCGGTTTGCCCGGCAGGGATCCAAATCGGCAGGTCTGTTTGCCCAAGACAGGGGAGTGCGGCCCCCCCGCCGCTGAAAGCCACTCGCGCTATTTGCAATCCGCGTCGATCACGCCTTGGATTCGCTGAATCTCATTGGCGCGAGCCGCATCATCCAAAAATTCACGTTCGCCAGCTGAGTTGGCGCGTGCCAGCCGAATTCCGGATTCGAAGGTGGTTTTGGCTTGGCGCGCAAGTTTGCAGTTGTCCGCTTTCGCTTTGGCCACTTTTTCAGCCTCGGCTTTCTTTTGGGCCGCCTCTGCAGCTTCGGCTTGTTTCTTCTTTGCGTCCAGCGCTTTGTCTACGCCTGCATCCTTGGGGGCAGGTGCCACAGCACCATCCGCTTTGCTTCCTTCTTGGGTAGCTTGTGCGTTGGAATCTGCGGCAGGCGCTTTCGCGCCGGCTGGTCGTTTCAAGATGTTTTTTTCAGGCACTTCAGGCCCCGGAGCCCGATCGCTGAATATCTTTCTGCCGTCTTTGTCCAGCCATTGCCACTGTGCTGTGGCCATCGAGGCTGCGAGTGCCAAGGGGAGCGCAACAAGAAATTTAGAGAAATGCATGGGGCCAGTTTAGCGTTTCTCGCGGAAGGAAGCTGTGTTGTCACGGGTACAATCCAATTTTTGGAGCTTTGACATGCGCCTTCTCGGCAAAGCGCTGACCTTCGACGATGTGTTGTTGGTTCCAGCGTTCTCCCAAGTCCTTCCTAAGGACACCAGCCTCGCCACCCGTTTCTCCCGCAACATCGCACTGAACCTGCCACTGGTATCGGCTGCGATGGACACCGTCACCGAGGCGCGGCTTGCGATTGCAATCGCCCAAGAGGGCGGCATGGGCATCGTGCACAAAAACCTGACCGCCGCTGAGCAGGCTGCGCAGGTCTCCAAGGTCAAGCGCTATGAGTCTGGTCTGCTGCGCGACCCAGTGGTGATTACCCCAGATACAACAGTTCGCCAGGTCATTGCGCTCTCCGAGCAGCTGGGAGTTTCCGGCTTCCCGGTGTGCGATGGCGGCAAAGTCGTGGGTATCGTGACTGGCCGTGACCTCCGCTTCGAGACTCGCTATGACCAGCCAGTGCGCGAAATCATGACGCCTCGTGAGCGCTTGATCACCGTGCCTGACGGTACCACGCCTGAGGCTGCCAAGGCCCTGTTAAACAAGCACAAGCTGGAACGTCTGCTGGTGGTCAACGAGGCCTTTGAGCTCAAAGGCTTGATCACCGTGAAAGACATCACCAAGCAACTCAATTTCCCCAATGCTGCGCGTGATGTGACCGGCCGCCTGCGGGTTGGTGCGGCAGTGGGCGTCGGTGAAGGTACCGAGGCCCGTGTGGAGGCTTTGGTTCAGGCGGGTGTCGACGCGATCGTGGTCGACACGGCGCACGGCCACAGCAAAGGTGTGATTGACCGTGTGCGTTGGGTCAAGCAAAACTTTCCCCAGGTGGATGTGGTGGGCGGAAACATTGCCACCGGCGCAGCTGCGCTGGCGCTGGTGGAAGCGGGTGCCGACGCCGTCAAGGTGGGTATCGGCCCCGGTTCGATTTGCACAACACGTATTGTTGCTGGTGTGGGTGTACCCCAGATCATGGCTGTCGACAGCGTGGCCACGGCCTTGCGCGGCACAGGTGTCCCCTTGATCGCGGACGGCGGCATTCGGTACAGCGGTGATATCGCCAAGGCCATTGCCGCTGGTGCTGGCACTGTCATGATGGGCGGCATGTTCGCGGGTACCGAAGAGGCCCCCGGTGAGGTGATCTTGTATCAAGGTCGCAGCTATAAGAGCTACCGCGGAATGGGCAGTATCGGCGCGATGCAGCAAGGCAGCGCGGATCGCTATTTCCAAGAGTCGAGCACCGGAAACCCTAACGCAGACAAGCTGGTGCCAGAGGGTATCGAAGGTCGCGTTCCTTACAAAGGATCCATGGTGGCGATTGTGTTCCAGATGGCCGGTGGTATCCGCGCCAGCATGGGATATTGCGGATGCGCAACGATTGCAGAAATGCAAGAAAAAGCGGAGTTCGTCGAAATCACCACTGCGGGCATTCGTGAGAGCCACGTCCATGACGTGCAAATCACCAAAGAAGCACCGAATTACCGAGCCGATTGAACGTTAGCTGCCCATGCATCAAAAGATTCTGATTCTTGACTTCGGATCGCAAGTCACCCAGCTTATTGCTCGCCGAGTACGCGATGCCCACGTGTTCTGTGAAGTTCATCCCTGTGATGTTTCTGACGAGTGGGTACGAGCCTACGCTGCAGATGGCAACTTGAAGGGCATCATCTTGTCTGGTAGCCACGCCAGTGTCTATGAAGACGAGACGGACAAAGCCCCCGAAGCGGTCTTTAGCCTTGGCGTTCCTGTATTGGGCATTTGTTACGGCATGCAAACCATGGCGCAACAACTCGGCGGCAAAGTGGAAGCAGGGCGCACGCGGGAGTTTGGATCTGCACAGGTGCGTGCTCACGGCCATACCCGATTGCTGGATGGCTTGGAGGACCTTCGTACAGAAGAGGGGCACGGCATCCTTGATGTCTGGATGAGCCACGGGGACAAAGTGACGGAATTGCCCCCCGGCTTCTCTGTGATGGCCTCGAACGCTGCTTGCCCGATCGCGGGTATGGCTGACGAAGCGCGTCGCTTTTACGCGGTTCAGTTCCATCCCGAGGTGACCCACACCAAAAAAGGGCAAGAGCTGCTTGAGCGATTCGTTTTGCAAATCTGTGGCACCAAGCCAGATTGGATCATGGGCGACTACATTGCCGAGGCGGTGCAAAGGATCCGTGAGCAGGTGGGTGATGAAGAGGTGATCCTCGGTTTGAGCGGAGGGGTTGACTCCTCCGTCGCTGCTGCACTCATCCATCGTGCGATCGGTGACCAACTGACCTGTGTGTTTGTGGATCACGGCCTGCTTCGCCTCAATGAAGGTGACATGGTCATGGAGATGTTCGTCGGGAAATTACATGCGAAGGTCATTCGGGTGGATGCCTCCGAGCAGTTTTTGGGCCATTTGGCAGGTGTCAGCGATCCCGAGGCTAAGCGCAAGATCATCGGGCGCGAGTTCGTGGAGGTCTTCAAGTCCGAAGCCTCTCAGTTGACTGCGTCTGGTGCGTCGAAGGCGGGCGCCAAATGGCTCGCGCAAGGCACCATTTATCCGGACGTGATTGAATCGGGTGGCGCGAAAAGCAAGAAGGCTGTGACCATCAAGAGTCATCACAACGTGGGTGGACTGCCTGAGCAACTGGGGCTGAAGCTTTTGGAGCCTTTGCGGGAGTTGTTCAAGGATGAGGTTCGGGAGCTCGGCGTCGCGCTAGGGTTGCCGGCAGATATGGTGTACCGCCATCCTTTTCCCGGGCCTGGTCTCGGCGTTCGTATTCTGGGTGCGGTCAACAAGGAATTCGCAGACCTTTTGCGGCGTGCCGATGCTATTTTCATAGAGGAGCTACGCAACACGCCGTACACCGGGGGCAGTTTGGCCGGTGCGAATCCGCGTAAGCCTCCTAAGACGTGGTATGACGCCGTGTCTCAGGCGTTTACGGTGTTTTTGCCTGTCAAGAGTGTTGGTGTGATGGGTGATGGCCGGACATACGACTATGTCGTTGCACTTCGTGCGGTGCAAACGAGCGATTTCATGACCGCAGACTGGGCTGAGCTGCCGTACAGCTTACTCAAGACAGTATCTGGGCGGATCATCAACGAAGTACGGGGTATCAACCGTGTGACCTATGACGTCAGCAGTAAACCCCCCGCAACTATTGAGTGGGAGTAGTTTTTTCAACGTAAGTTGTTGATTTATATAGGTTTTTAACTTACACAAAAGTGACACACGCCAAAATAAGTTGTTGATTTTATTGGGCGCAGGTTTTACAGTTGCACGTAAACCTGCACAAAAAAGTGCTTATTGAAATTCGCAAGTGCTCCTAGCCCAAAAATGACACTCAAAAAAACTGCATACGCTGACGACGAAATTCCAATCTTCGATGAAGCTGTCATCTACAAACGTGGTGACTACTGGCAGATGCGTATGTGGCTGGGCAAAGAAAAAAGTACGCCCGCTTTAGCTTAAAAACTCGAAATCGTGACACCGCGATAGACAAAGCCAAAAAGCAATATCACATACTTGTTGGTATGGAGATGGCTGGCAAGACATACTACTCGCTCACTGCCAAGCAAGGTGTGCAACTGTACTTAGAGCAACGTAAAAAGGATATTGAAGTTGAGCTGATTACAGAGGGACGCTGGAAGACGATATACACACACTTGCAGCATTGGCTCAAATATATCGGCAAGGACACTAAGCTGAAAGAGTTGCACAGGACTGACTGTGAAAACTACTTTAGTGAACGTCGCCAAACTAAAAAGCGCAATGACATAAAAATCAGTCAAAGCACAATCGTTAATGAGCAAAGCACTATTAACGCAATGGTGTCTTGGCTTTTTAAGCGCAATGAAACGTATATTGAAGCGTTTGATTTCAAGAAACTTAAGCCTATCGACGCTGGGGATTTAGCTCTTAAACGTCCAATCTTTACTAAGGATGAGCTAAAGCGAATTGATGAAGTTCTTCGTGTCTATGTGCACGAACCTGCCGATGATAAAAACGATAAAAACAACGCTACAAAGGCAGTTTGTGGCTACTTTAACGCCATATCAATGCTTACTGGAATGCGGCGTGGAGAGATGTTGCAGCTTAAATGGAGGCACATTAGCTTCAAAGATAGCGCACAGGAAATGCGTAAAGCAGACGGAAGATTCGTTGATAACGTTTTTCACATTACCGTGCCAGGTGCAATAAGCAAAGTGAGGCGTACACGCCAATTTATGGTTGGTGATGATAGATACGTGTATGGGTTACTGCACTTAGCTGCAAAGCGCATCAAGTTCAAAGATTTGCCAGCAAAGTACACGGACAAAACAGAGCGATTTTTAGAAAAGAATCTAGCTGCTATTCAGCGGGAAATTGCCGAGGATTTAATTTTTAGCATTGATGGCGAGACTGCAATTACGCCACGTGCAATTTATGTGCACTTTGAAAACTTGCTTGAAAGAGCTGGGATTGATGATGCTGCCGTGCGAGGCATTGTTCACTACAGCTTTAGACACTCATTTATCACTCATAAAGTAAACAGCACAAAAGACATTGTTGCTGTTGCTGAAATGGCCGGTACCAGCGTATCTCAAATTGAAAAAACTTATTACCGTACAACGCCAGAAAAAATGCTTAAAAATGCGCTTGCTGAATAACGTAATTTAGACCAACTCAACGGCGTTACGCAGCACTCCGGGTCGCAAATCAATGTAGCGTTGCGTAGTAGCCATATTGCGGTGTCCTGCGAGAGCCATCATCACGCGAACGCTGACACCTTTTTCAGCTAAGTTTGTCAAAAATCCTCTGCGTCCGCTGTGGCTGCTAGCGCCATCAAGCCCAGCGTGTTTGTAAATGCCGTTTACAACTTGGGTGAGCGAGTTTGCTGTAAACGCTGCGCTGCGCTGTGTTGCAAACAATGCTTGCTTTGGGTCGCGCACACGTACTGTGCGGATGTATGCAGCAAGTTCTGCTTGCATCCGTTCGTTAAGCAATACGCTGCGGCTTTTGTTGCCCTTTGTTTGGGCTGCGCTCAAATTAATCTCTTCGCGAACAGTTCCATCGCTCGCGAGCACATCGCAAACGCGGACGGCAGCGACTTCGCCAATGCGCATTCCAGCTAAGTGCGTGAGCAGCAAGATTGCGCGATTGCGTGTTGCGCTCTTTGTCGTTTTTACAAAATCCAGCAAACGTTGCAGTTCGCGTTCGTTGAGTGTTTTGGCTTGCTTGGACATATGCACCTTTCGCTTTGATATGTTTAAAGTGCTATTAGTATGTTTTCGTATGTGCAGAATTCCTACCCCTTTTTTGCCTTGTGCAAGCCTCTTATAAATCAACGACTTAGCTGCACTGAGTACAAATTACACAATTTATGCTCAGTGGTATTTAGCCCAATCTCGTGGCTAAAGTGCCACATTTCGAGGGCTAACTTGCAAATTGCAAGTTAGACGCCCTACAAGCGTTTGAGCTGCATAGGGCTGGCGTGGGTAGCAGGGCTGGCATTTGAGCTGCTTGTAGGGCTTTTTAGACGGCTGATTTTTTGCCCAAAATGGTTTTGCAGCCCAAAAAATCAGCTGCGCAAAAAGTTGCTGGGGAGTACTTACGCTTTCAAGGTGGTGATTTTTGACCCCTATGCCCGCATTGTTCGCCGTCCGCGACTGTTCGCGAGCAATGAAGATGCAAAATCATTGTCAAATCCATACCATATGCTAGAGTGTGGATACACATTGTGTGCCTAATTGAGCCGAGGATGCTATGAAAGACGTTGGAATGCGTATAAGGGTAGAGCCCGAGCTGCGTGAACAGTTCATCAGCCTTTGCCACGAACATAACGTGCCAGCAGCACAGGTCTTGAGGTCGTTTATGCGCGACTTCGTACAGGGCGGTAATGCTAGCAAGAGCAATAAAAAAACACGCCCCCAACTTGCAGTGAGCAGTACTGCACAGTTGATGCCCAATAAAAAAACACGCTAACCACGACTGAAGACTAACAATGCTTGATGACATCAAAAAAACACTTTGGGCAACGGCTGACAAGCTGCGAGCGAATATGGATGCAGCAGAGTACAAACACCTTGTGCTGGGCTTGATTTTTGTGAAGTACATCTCCGACACCTTCGCTGCAAAGCAGCAAGAGTTGAATGTGCGGTTGCGTGACCCAAAAGATGAGTACTACTTCGGCGAGGCAAGTGATGCTGATGTTGCGGTTGAACTTGAAGAGCGTGACTACTACACAGCCGCGAACGTGTTTTGGGTTCCTGAATCTGCACGTTGGGAAGCTATCCGTGCAGCTGCCAAAGCCCCCGACATTGGCAAACGCATTGATGAAGCGTTGACTGTTATCGAGACAGAGAACCCTAAGCTAAAAGGCATTCTTGACAAGCGATATGCAAGGGCGCAACTACCCGATGGCAAGATGGGTGAGTTGGTGGACTTGGTTTCTACTATTGGCTTTGGAGACAATCCAAGTACTGCACGTGACGTTCTTGGGCAGGTCTACGAGTATTTCCTTGGTATGTTTGCCAATGCAGAGGGTAAACGTGGTGGACAGTTCTACACGCCAGCATCCATTGTTAAAACATTGGTAGCTGTCCTGTCGCCGCACGAAGGCAAGGTTTATGACCCTTGCTGTGGTTCGGGTGGTATGTTTGTGCAGAGTGAAAAATTTATCGAAGCACACGGTGGCAAGATTGGTGACGTAGCCATTTACGGGCAGGAAGCCAACCCAACAACGTGGCGACTTGCTGCGATGAACTTAGCAATACGCGGCATCGACTTCAATCTTGGTCGTGAGCCAGCTGACACATTTACTAAAAATCAGCACGCCGATCTTCGTGCTGATTACATCCTTGCTAATCCACCATTCAACATTAGCGATTGGTGGCACGGCAGCTTAATGGGCGACCCGCGTTGGGTATACGGCGATCCCCCGCAGGGCAATGCAAACTATGCGTGGTTGCAGCATATGCTGTATCACCTCAAGCCCACTGGACGTGCTGGCATCGTGCTTGCAAACGGCTCAATGAGTTCCAGTCAAAACAACGAAGGCGCAATACGTGCTGCAATGGTTGACGCAGACGTTGTGGAGGTAATGGTTGCATTGCCAAGCCAACTATTTTTTAATGTTCAAATACCTTGTTGTCTTTGGTTTTTATCCAAGCAGAAAACCAAACGCAAGGGCGAAGTCTTGTTCATTGATGCTCGCAAATTAGGTGGGATGATTAGCAGAACGCAAGCTGAGTTGAGCGACGAAGTAATTACAAGATTTGAAAAAACTGTTGCAGCTTGGCGCGGTGAAGATGGGGAATATCAGGACATTGCCGGTTTTTGTCGGAGCGTCTCTCTAGCTGAAATTGCATCTCACGGTCACGTACTCACTCCGGGTCGCTACGTTGGCGCTGAAGAGGTGGACGACGACGACGATGATTTTGCAGACAAGATGCAAAAGCTGACAGAAAAGTTGGGCGAACAAATGGCTAAGGGTACTGAGCTTGATGCGCTGATTAGGCAAAAACTTGGAGGTCTTGGTTATGACATCTGAGTGGGAATTAGTCGAGATTGGAAGTTTTGCAAAATTAAGGTCAGGATTTGCTTTTAAAAGTGCAGACTGGCAAGAGTGCGGTGTTCCAGTAATAAAAATTGCAAATATAAAAAACGGCCGAATTTTGGCGGAGGGATGTGGTTATGTCTCCTCTGAAGTTGCAAGTAAAGCTAAGGAGTGGGTTACAAAGCAAAATGATGTATTAATCGCAATGACAGGCTATGTTGGTGAGGTTGCACAAGTCCAAGCAAACGAAAATTATTTAATAAACCAGCGTGTTGGACGGTTTGAGTTTTATAAAAATACTGTAGTTGATCCAAAGTATTTTTTTTATCACCTTCAGCTACCAGTCACGCGGTCTGAAATAGAAGTTATGGCACGTGGCTCAGCGCAACCAAATTTAAGTGCGGCAGATGCTCACAAAATTAAAGTTTCTTTGCCACCATTACAGGTGCAACTGAGAATTTCAAGACTTCTAAGCACATTTGATGAGCGGATAACCCTCTTGCGGGAAACTAATCAAACCTTAGAAACCATTGCCCAAGCATTGTTCAAATCTTGGTTTGTAGACTTCGACCCTGTTCGTGCAAAGGCTGAAGGCAGGATGCCCGAGGGTATTGACGCTGCAACTGCTGCACTTTTTCCTGATGCGTTTGAAGAGACTAAGCTGGGGATGGTGCCGAAGGGTTGGTCAGCAGCGACCCTTTCAACCGTTGCAACTTTTCAAAATGGCTACGCATTTAAAGGTAGTGACTGGACTGAAGTTGGCCATCCTGTTGTAAAGATTGGAAACGTAAAGCCTTTGCATATTGATTTTGACGGTTGCTCATTTGTAAGTCCCCAAACAGTAGCAGGTCTGGAGCGATTCAAGCTTGGTGCTGGTGACTTATTGGTTGGGATGACTGGATACGTTGGTGAAACAGGATTGGTGCCACAAAACGATACAGCAAGCTATTTGAATCAACGTGTTGGTCGAATTTCGACAAACAATGGCTTGCAAGACCTAGGTTTTGTATTCTCAGCTGTTCGACAAAAAGAATTCAAAATTTACGCAGAAAGTCAGTCACACGGAAGTGCTCAAGCAAACGTGAGTGGTGCTGACTTGATGAAGTTTCCCGTCACTGTTCCAAGCGCAGACATTTTGGAAAAATATAACGATTTGACGCATCAGTTTATTGCCTCAATATTAAATAATCACAGCGTGGCAACGTCGCTCACAAGCCTTCGTGACACCTTGCTACCACGTTTAATCTCGGGACAGCTGCGCATTGCTGACGCTGAAGCAGAACTAGAAAAGGCAACGGCCTGACTATGACTGAAGACCAACTTGAACAAGAGGCATTAGGCTGGCTGAGTGACGTTGGTTACACGTTGCTCAATGGCTATGAGATTGCCGTAGATGGGACAACTCCTGAGCGTCCTGATTACAAGAACACGCTGCTGCCATTCCGCTTGCGTGAGGCAATCAACCGCTTAAACCCAAACATCCCACTAGTTGCACGTGAAGATGCGTGTAGGCAGGTGCAAGACCTTGGCATTCCATCGTTGCTCTCTGCTAACAGGCACTTCCACAAGCTGTTGGTTAATGGCGTTCCCGTGCAGTACCAAAAAGATGGTGAAACTCGCGGCGACTTCGTGCGCTTGGTTGATTGGGAAACGCCAGCTAAAAACGATTGGGTTGCAGTCAATCAGTTCACGATTAAAGGCGCACGACACACACGCCGCCCTGACATTATTTTGTTTGTGAACGGTTTGCCGTTGGTGTTGCTGGAGTTGAAGAACCCAGCCGATGAGAACGCTGACATTTGGAAAGCGTTTGACCAAATCCAAACCTACAAAGAGCAAATACCTGATGTGTTCCAGTTCAACGAGGTATTGGTCATATCCGATGGCACTGAGGCATTGCTTGGTTCGTTGTCCGCTGACGCTGAACGCTTTATGGCTTGGCGCACGATTGATGGCAAAACAATCGACCCGCTTGGACAGTTCCAAGAGCTTGAAACGTTAGTGCGTGGCTTGCTTGCCCCTGAGTACCTGCTTGACTACCTGCGCTACTTTGTTTTGTTTGAGGACGATGGCAAGCTAGTTAAGAAGATTGCTGGCTATCACCAGTTCCACGCTGTACGTGCAGCCATTGAACAAGTTGTACAGGCATCACGTCCCGATGGCTCACATAAGGGTGGCGTTGTTTGGCATACGCAGGGCAGTGGCAAGAGCATCACGATGACTTGCTTTGCTGCAAGGGTGATGCAGTCTGCTGCAATGGAAAACCCAACTGTTGTCGTCATCACTGACCGCAATGATTTGGATGGGCAGTTGTTTGGCGTGTTCAGTTTGTCCCAAGACTTGCTACGTGAACAGCCCGTTCAAGTTAGCACTCGCCAAGACTTACGTGCAAAACTTGCCAATCGTCCATCTGGCGGAATTGTGTTTGCCACCATTCAAAAATTTATGCTGGGAGAAGATGAGGACACGTTTCCTATACTGTCCGACCGCAGCAACATCGTGGTGATTGCAGACGAAGCACACCGCACTCAGTATGGATTTGATGCCAAGCTAAAGGGCAAGGCTGGAGAAGAGCGTTACCAAGCTGGGTATGCACAGCACTTGCGTGATGCTTTGCCAAATGCAACCTTTGTCGCTTTCACGGGCACTCCCGTGAGTAGCGAAGACCGTGACACTCGCGCAGTATTTGGTGACTACATCCACATTTACGATATGCAGCAAGCCAAAGAAGATGGCGCTACTGTTGCAATCTATTACGAATCACGGCTTGCTAAGTTGAAGCTCAACGAGCAGCAGATGCCCAGCATTGATGCCGAGGTGGATGAGCTTGCTGAGGATGAAGAGGAAAGCGCACAAAGCAAACTCAAAAGTCGCTGGGCTGCATTGGAGAGGGTTGTCGGTGCTGAACCTCGTGTAGCGCAAGTGGCTGCTGATTTGGTTGCGCACTTTGAAGAGCGCAACAAAGCAATGGCTGGCAAGGCAATGGTTGTTGCAATGAGCCGTGATATTTGCGTTCACCTCTACAACGAAATTGTCAAGCTGCGTCCCAATTGGCACGATGAAGACCCAGACAAAGGTGCAATCAAAATAGTGATGACTGGCTCGGCAAGTGACAAGGCATTGCTGCGTCCCCACATTTACGATGGCAAAACAAAAAAGCGTCTTGAAAAGCGGTTCAAAGACCCAAGCGACGAGTTGAAGCTAGTCATCGTTCGCGATATGTGGCTAACAGGCTTTGATGCGCCCTGTGTACATACGCTGTATGTCGATAAGCCGATGAAGGGGCACAACCTGATGCAAGCTATTGCACGGGTTAATCGCGTATTCAAAGACAAGCAAGGTGGCTTGGTCGTGGATTACATCGGCATTGGCAACGAGCTAAAAGCCGCGATGAAGGAATACACGAACAGCAACGGACGCGGCAGGACAACTGTTGATGCCAACGAAGCCTACAGCGTACTCGCTGAGAAGTTGGACATATTGCGTGGGATGCTGCACGGTTTTGACTACAGCAACTTTATGGCTGCTGGACACAAAACCTTGGCTGGTGCTGCTAACCACGTGCTTGGCTTAAAGGATGGCAAGAAACGCTTTGCAGATACGGCAGTTGCATTGAGCAAGGCGTTCACGTTGTGCTGCACATTAGACGAAGCTAAATCCGTGCGTGAAGAAGTTGCGTTTATGCAGGGCATCAAAGTCTTGCTGACAAAGCGTGACATTACTAAGCAGCGCAAGACTGACGAACAGCGTGACTTGGCTATACGGCAAATCATCAGCTCTGCGGTCGTCTCAGACTCTGTAGTTGATATTTTCGATGCTGTAGGCTTGGACAAGCCAAACATTGGACTGCTGGACGATGAGTTTTTGGCGCAAGTCAAAAACCTTCCCGAACGTAACCTAGCTGTGGAGCTGCTTGAACGCTTGTTGCAAGGCGAAATAAAAAGCCGCTTTAGCAGCAATGTGGTGCAGGAGAAAAAATTTAGCGACTTGCTTAGCAATGTGATTCAGCGTTACCAAAACCGTGCCATCGAGACTGCGCAGGTGATGGAAGAGCTGATTGAAATGGCTAAGAAGTTCCGCGATGCGTCCAACCGTGGTGTGCAGCTGGGACTTACTGACGATGAGGTTAAGTTTTATGACGCACTTGCTAACAACGAATCCGCTGTTCGCGAGCTGAACGACGAAATCTTGAAGAAGATTGCACACGAGCTGACTGAGAACCTGCGTAAAAACATCAAGGTAGATTGGGCTGAGCGTGAAAGCGTCCGTGCTAATTTGCGCTTAATGGTTAAGCGAATTCTGCGCAAATACAAATACCCGCCAGACCAGCAAGACGGTGCTGTGGAATTGGTATTGCAGCAGGTGCAAGCATTGGGTGAAGAGTGGGCTGATGTGGCCTGATATTTTCTACTTTGAGTAACTAGCTAGAAAGCGTTGAAACCTTTATGAGTGAATCAATTGCAACCCCGTACTTAGCTGTAAATTTTGGTGAAGAAGGCGGAAGTCAAAGCTGGAGCAATATTGAAGAGGTTAGAGCTTGGATGACATTGCAGCGCACAGATTGGCAATGGTTGTCTCAGCAAAATACAAACCCAACGAATAACGCTTGGGGGGTTATATCGAGTGCTTTGGAGGCTTGTAGAAACAGTTTGCAAAGCGCAGAACAGCACGCCGGTAACGAGCAGCACGTAACGCATATGAAGCGTGATGCTGGTCAGCATCTTGAAAGGCTGTTCACTAAATCGCCTTGGTTATTGCCAAACAGCTCGTACAGGAAATATATTTTTGAAGTCCGTGAAAGTGGTCGTCCTCTCGAGGCAGGACTGATTACAGCCCATCTTCTAGGGCAAGATATGAATGGTGCGCCTATTTCCAAAGTTGTTGCAGCACTTGTGGAGTTTGAGCTTTTTTCTCGCGGCATCAAAGACCGAGTGAGAACTGAGAGTGCTGCGCTTAAAAAACTTGTTGGCGAAATGACAACGCTACTTGACGAGCACAAGCAACTAAAAATCAATCAAGCAGCTGAATTTGAGACTTTGAATTCCGTAGTAGCAACCCAAACAACAAATCACGGTACCAGCTTTGATGAAGCACAAACTGCACGTGATGAAGCTTGGAAGAAGAAGCTTCAAGAAACAGAAGATGAGCTGAAGCAACTAAACGAAACATACGACACGCATATGGCATTAGCTGCCCCTGTTAGCTACTGGGTAGACAAGCGGGACAAGCATAGCAAATGGGCAAAATGGTCATTTATCGCGCTTACAGCTTGTATGCTTGTTTTTGGAGTCGTGCTGTTCTTGGAGTTGCGTGGCGTTGCGCAAATGATTGAGGACACCAAACTCGCCGCAATTGCTTCGAGTTCAGCTAATGCAAAACTAGGTGGCGCAGCAGCAACAGCGCCTGCTGCTAGTGCGTTGTCACCATTACTTGATGTATTGGCAACTTGGAAGATTGGGGCCTACATACTGCTTGTTACCTTAGCATTCTGGTTTATTCGTTTGCTTGTCCGAATTTTCCTCAGCAACATTCACCTAGAGAATGATGCCTCCGAGCGAGTGACTATGGCTAAAACCTATCTTGCCTTGATACGCGATGGCTCGTTTGAAGGCAAAGAGCACATTGGAACAATTCTCGCCGCGCTGTTCCGTCCAACAGGTGATGGCATCGTGAAGGATGAAGGTTTACCACCCACAGCGATGGAGTGGCTAACTAAATTGAGCGGTAAGTAATAGTGGATAACAAACCAATCTATCTACTTTTATACAAGCTGTGCTGGTAGATGAAGGGGCTGTAGATGGCAACTAAAAAACCAAGAAAATCAAAAAAACCAAAAAAGACAGCAGCAGAGATAAAACTTGATGACCAGTTAAACACATTGCAGGACAGCTGCGTTCAAGAGCTGCGGTTGCACTATGTAACGCAGCAACAAGAGCGTGAGAACCTTGCCAAAATTTATTACTGGTGGCAAGAAGCTCACCAGCTTACCGACTACTACAACGCAAAACTTGCTCATTTGCCGCAGGAGCAACTTAGAAAGACAAGTACAAAATTTAACTTTGCGCCAGTGCTACGTCTGTTTTATGGCGTGAATACTTTGAGTGACAGTAAACGAAGCAGGATGAGCAGCGCACTCAATGCAATACACGAAGAGTGGCAAGCAAAACCAAAACTATATAAGCAGGATGTTGCTAAGCTTGCAAACTACATTGACCAAAATAGTGGCGTAACAGGGCTCGCTAAGCAGCAAGCAAGGTTAGCGCCCCCTGCATCTGTCAGCAAAGCATTAAAAAGCGACCTTTGGCTTGATGAGATTGAAGCGGAAGAAGCAGCTGACAAGGCTGCGAATCCAAAAAACTATGTGTCAACACCAAATCGTGTAACAAAGCCTAGACCTGATAGTGTCACGCGCAGTATGAAAATGACACGCAAACGCGGTGAGGAATTGATACACCTCGACTAACGTGCCAAGCCATCCGAACCATGGATGGGACTGGCAATGATTACGAACGAGGAGTACATGGAACTCAAGGTTTTAAGGAAGCACAGGCTGAGCTTGCGCGAGATATCGGCGCAAACTGGAATGGCAGTCAACACGGTGCGTAAGTATTTGGAGGGCGGTCCGCCGGCCATGAAGAAACTGCCGGAACGTAAAAGCAAGCTCGATCCATTCAAGGACTACTTGGCTGGACGTATTCAGGCGGCCAAGCCTGATTGGATTCCCGCAACGGTGCTGCAGCGTGAGATTGCCGCACAGGGGTATACGGGCTCCGTGCGCATCCTGCAGGAGTACCTCAAGGAGTTGCGTCCACAGGCGCGCCCGGATCCGGTTGTGCGGTTCGAGACCCAGCCCGGTGAGCAAATGCAGATGGACTGGATCGAGTTCCGCAAGTCTGGGCATAAAGACGGCATGTTGGCGGCGTTTGTGGCAACGCTTGGCCACAGCCGGGCGACCTTCGCGGAGTTTGTCACAGACATGAAGCTGGAGACACTACTGGCGTGCCATGTCAGGGCGTTCGAGAGCTTTGGTGGAGTCACCCGTGAAGTGCTGTACGACAACATGAAGACCGTCATCCTCAAGCGTGACGCCTACGGCAAGAACCTGCACCAGTTCCAGGGTGCCTTTGCTGACTTTGCGCACCACCATGGCTTTGTGCCGCGGGTGTGCAAGCCCTATCGGGCCAAGACCAAGGGCAAAGTCGAACGCATGAATGGCTACATCCGGCGCAGCTTCTGGGTGCCATTGGTGGCGAGTATGAAGCAGCAATGCTTGGTGGTGGACGCGGACACAGCCAATCGGGAAATGCGCACCTGGCTGCGTGACGTTGCCAATGTGCGGATCCACGGAACCACTGGGTGTGTGCCGGCACTGGCTTTGCAACAGGAGCGCACACATCTGCTGGCCATCCCCAGCGCCTACAGTGGGCGAACAGTGCGTCAATTGCAAAAAGTCACCGGTAGCGGCGCAGCAGTCCGGCCAATTCCAGCCGCGGCATGGCGAGGCCTGCAGCATCCTCTGGCGATGTATGACACGCTGGTGCACAACCAAGCCTCAGCAGGAGGACGACCATGAGCCTGCAAATGGAAAGACTGCGTGAACTGTGTGATCAGCTGCGCCTGCTCAACTTACCCGATCAGCTTGCCCACTTGGGGCAAATGGCGGCCAAGAAAGAGCTGGGGTACCTGGAGTTCCTGGAGCAAGCCTTGCGTGGCGAGGCTCTAGCCAGAGTGGAGAGAACACGCGCCATGCTCACGCGCATAGCGGGCTTCCCCGCCATCAAGACGCTTGATGAGTTTGACTTCCAGTTTGCCAGCGGCGTGCCCAAACCCCTGGTACAGGAGCTTGGCAGTCTGGCCTTCGTGGAGCGCAGCGAGAACGTGGTCTTGCTGGGCGCCAGTGGGGTGGGCAAAACCCACTTGGCCATCGCCTTGGGCTACAGGGCAACCCAGGCTGGAATCAAGACGCGTTTCATCACGGCGGCAGATCTGCTGATGACACTGAGCACGGCACTACGGCAGAACACCCTGGAAGAGGCTATCAAACGCATCGTGCGTCCCTACCGGCTGTTGATCATTGACGAGGTCGGGTACCTTCCCATGAATCGGGAACAGGCGAATCTTCTGTTCCAAGTCATTGCCAAACGCTATGAAGTGGGAAGTCTCATCCTGACCTCCAATCTGCCGTTTGGGCAATGGGACCAGACGTTTGCAGACGATGCCACGCTGACAGCGGCGCTACTTGACCGACTGCTCCACCACGCCCATGTGGTCCCGATTTCAGGAGACTCCTATCGCCTGAAAGATAAGCGGCGTGCCGGTGTGATTGCCGCCAGCAGCAATACCCTACTCAAACGAAAACGCAGTCACCTTGATACACAGGAGGAACAGGCAGCCTAAGGGCGCCAAGCAGTCAGTGGCGAGCCACTGACTGCTTGAAAGACAAGCAAAGACAAAACAGACAATCGCCCCACACAACGGTGTATCAAATCCACGCCGCGTTTGCGTTCGACAGCTGTATCAAATCGAAACTGCGTTTGACAATAGGGCAGTGATTGTTGATGTGACGGATGTGCAGCGAAGAGAGGCTCTAGCTGAAGATGCAGAAGAGTACTGGCGCAAGGCAAGTGGCATTGCTAGTTTTGCATTGGATTTCGGGATAAATGCTAACAAGCGTAAATACTCGTTAGCGTTAGTTCGCGTTGATGGCAAGCAATTGGATTTCATCGACAGCAGCATTGACGAACAAGTGATTAAGTCGGCATTGCTTGCTTCATACCGTAAACAGTTCGTTCCAATCCCAAATAATTTACGCTGCATTCTCGAAGTTTTGCGCACTCAATTTGTTAATGGCAAGTTAATAGAGCAGCTCGATAAAGTCCCTGAGTTTGGGTTTGAAACTGATGCAAACGGTAAGCCCGTTGAAGCTCGCAAGAGGCTTGTTTTCATTCCAACCACAAACGAGCTACTACTTAGCCCTATTGCAAGTCGTTGTGGGGTTGTTACTTCTTCTGTCCCAGCTAAAAAATTGCTCAAGCTTGGCAGCAATGATTTTTATTTGCCAACGTACAGCAAGATTTACCTAGAAAAACGACTTCTCGGCAACGACGACATTAATCAGTTCAGCGTTAACAACGTTGGGAAAATTATGGCAATACACAAAGCGCCAAGCATTGTGTACGCAATGAAATTGACAAACAAGGCAATGCCAGCGGACTTTGCGTACATTGACATTGTCTCGTTCTCAGCAAGCGAAAACAAAGAGTTTTGCCAAGTTGCGTTGAATGATGAGTACATTGCCTCAATCAAGGCTAGATTTAAAGTCGAAGCAACCACGATGCACAAGCTTGCAAAACAATACGCGGACAAGTGGATTGAAAGCAAAGGCGACCACGCAAGTCGTCCTGAAAATGATTTGTGTAGCTTTGCTGTTGCAAGCGATGCCTTTGAGTTTGAAATTTTTGACAAAGCTGGTGACATTGGGGCAGACACAGTTTGCACTTTTAGTAAAAAACTGAAGCTGACTAACAAGCTCAAACATCTGTTCAAGTGCAGAGACTTGATGCCAGCTTTGAGCGGTATTGGAGCTTTGCAGCTGGAAGGGGATGTTGAGCTGATACTGGACAGCAATGTGCTAGTTTTCAAATACAACACCACGGCTGCAAGTTACGTCACTGCCATACCAACATTCAACAAGCAAACGAAGAAGCGCAATGAGAAGGCGTTTGTTGTCTACCAACCAAAAGCATATGCCAAGAAAAAGGCTGGCTCACAAACTGTTATGGGTAACTTTGACGAATTCAACGAGCCTATTGTTGAAGATGACTTGATGCCTGTGTACTGCTATGCGTAGTGACTTCAACATCACGGACTATGCTGTCTTTTTACCAGCAATCAACGACACCTATGCTCGTTGCTTGGTGACAGAAAAACTTGGAAATCGACCATTTCCAGCAGGTCTTAGCATTGAAGATTTGGAGTACTGGGACGAAAGCAATAAGCTTTGGCGTTACCCATACTTGCTGCACTCAATCGGGAATTACAAAGTAGGAGCTAATCCCGATAATGCTGTAACAAGGGCTGACAGGAAGACTGCTGTTGTTATTGGTGACAGCGGAGGCTATCAAATAGGGCAAGGCTCGTTAAAGGGCTATGACGCTTTAACGCCTCATATGCCAGCCAAAGATGCAATAGCCGCTTGGGATGCTGCTGACGATGTGCGTAATTGGATATTTGGGTGGCTTGAAGCAAATTCCAGTTATGCAATGAGCATTGATATGCCGTTGTGGGCGGCAGAAGAAAAAACAGAATCACCGTTCAGCAATTGCAGTCGTGAGCAGTTGTTGCAAATGACCGTGAACAATTTGCAGTTCATCGACGTGCGTAGGCAAGGGCACACGAAATGGCTAAACGTAGTGCAGGGCATTGACAACGCAGCCACAGAGCAATGGTGGAACGCTGTCAAAAAATATCGCTGGGGTGGTTGGGCACTGGCTGGTGGTGCTGGCAGCAAGGGCGGTCTTGCCCAATTGCTTTATGCCGTGTTGTTGATGCGTGATGAAGGTGCATTTGCTGAGGGCTTAGATTGGGTGCATACGCTTGGTGTCTCGGAACTCAAGTGGGCTGTAATCTTGACTGCAATTCAAAAAAATCTGCGCAACCTCAACCCCAAACTGACCATTAGCTTTGACACCAGCAGCGTTTTCCAGCAAGGGATGAGACGTGAAAACGCCTACGTTAGTCCTGTCCTCACAAATGATGCAAAGACTTGGGTTCTGCCCTCCGAATCAAGCCCTCAGTCCTACAACAAAATTGGTAGCACTGACCCGTTCCCATTCAGTTCAGCAATTGGCGACAAGATGACTGTTGGGCATTTGAACGTGCAAGATTGGGATGCATTTGACAAGCGGCAATATGACAATGTGAGCCTGTTACTGCTTTCAAACCACAACATTTGGGTGACACTTGATGCCGTTCAACGGGCTAATGAGTGTGCATTTGGTGCTAATCGCGAGGATACAACTCCAAAGCTGTACATCGACTGCATCGATTTGATTGGTGAGGCATTTGCTGCAAAAGATTGGCGTGGCTTCATCAAAAAAAATAAAAGCACCTTCGATGCTCACTCACGTAGCATCTACGACAAATAATTTATCGCCCTAGTACACGAATACAACTGCACTACGCTTATCTACGACACGCACCATCAAAGCACCACGTTTCTTCTTTTGCATTGCACTAGCAATTGCATTCGCTTCGCTGTTGTAAATCCCAAGTGTGCTCCACGATTCGTATGGGCTTCTTGATTTGTATTGGGCTTTGAACATCGTGTCTCCTGTATGTCTCACATCGTTTCGCCTACGTGTCTGTTTGTTTTTGTTTCACACATAGACAAGAACTATGGGCTACTTGCATAGCCCACAGCATCTTCTTCCCAACGTAACATCAGTTTGCGTTGAGGGCGGCGTGTGGAATCCAACAGTTTTCAGCGTCCCAAATTCCGTCAGTTTCCCAAGCCTTTTTGGGCGCTTGCTGCGCTTCTTTCAAAGCGTAGCCCACCCATTGTTTGTTTGTGCCTGCGTTGTATGTGTATGCCTTAACGTCTTTTGATTGACCTGCCATCGTGTGCCAAGCGTGTGCAAAAAGTACCTGCACATCCTCAGTTGTAAGTTGAGGTGGCAAGTTTCCTAGTGTGATGTTGAAGTGGATTGTTTGTGCCTTGTCTGTTGTTTCATTAGCGCCTTCAATAGTTACGAATGTAAGTGGCCTGTATAGCTCTGGTTGCCTTTTTGGTTTGTTTGTTGCAGCTGGGTAAAGGAGTTTGTTAAAGCAGTTCATTGCATAACGCAATTCTTTTTTTGCCTGTGCTGCTAATAGTTTTGTGCGAGCCTCAACGTTTTTGATATTTTTGTTTTTTGGGTTTACGTATGGGCGAAAGTGGGTGTGTGCAACGATGACGTGAGTGAAGTGTTTTTCGTATTGGCCTATGTATTTTTGAATGTCTTGTGCTGTGTAGTTCATAAAACTATTTAGCCGCACTGATATGAATAGCCATTAAATGTGGTGCAGACCAGTTCAGTCCTAATCTTTTCGGTTGTCCGCGCTTTACCCTGAAACTAAATTTGCGTTTCCACATTAACTTTTTGAAGGAAACGCAAATGGCAACACTTGCAAGTCTCAAGCTCGTAGCAGCTAAAAAACCATCCAATCAACCACCTGTTGTGCAGCGCCGCAACAAACTCAGCAGCAAGGTGTTTGAACAAATCCAATTAGCACGTGCGCAGAGTGCTGGCGAGACATATGCGCCAACAAAGAACAAAACAGTCACGAACACGGACGGCGAGCGTGTTGTTGTCAATGTGCCCAAACGCATCAAGCCGTGGTGGTTTGTTGCTGAAAACGGCAAGTGCTGCATTGCTGTGCGTTACGGCGCAAAGGTCATTGAGCTTGCAAAGGGCAAGACAGCAATCGAAGTTACAAGTCCTGACGCATTGATTGAAGCGTTGGAAGCAGTGAACGCAGCTGTTCTAGCAGGTGAGCTTGATGCGCAGATTGAATCTGTATCGGGTCAGTTACGGAGTGGTTTTGTTAAGTAACTGCGTGGGGTGTTGTCGTTTCAAGCGCCAGCACCCCCATCCATAAATACAGTAGGAGAAGAAATATGCGCATAAAAGAAGTTGTTGACGGAGCAACGCAGCAAGTGAACACACTTAAGCTCCAAGCAAAAACAGCACAGAAACGTGCAAAAGAAGCTGCCCTGCGTTTAAAGATGCAAAAGGCGCAGCAGTCGTTGGCTAAAGTTGCAGCAAAGCCGCTATGAAGCAGTCAAACGTTGAGCTGCTTAGCAATCTCAGCCAATTCATTGGCACTGAGCGTTACTACCGTCTACTGCCAACATTCGTTGTCACGGACGGGCTGAAATACTTGATGGACGAAGCTAACTGCTACTGGCTAGCGCAGCTTTATGGCTTGCACCTCGTTAGCGTTGATTTCAACCAAAACCCGTTCACTGTACTTGTGTTCACTCGCAAGAGCAGCGGCGGAATCGTTAACATCGAGGACGGAAACGGCAATTTGTTAGTGCAGCAACGACTGGACTACACGGATTTTCCGTTTGATGAGTACAGGCTTTACGCTTGTTGGGATGGTGAGCATTGGGTTGGTATGCTGACAAGCGAGTATTAAAAACTCCACCAAACGATTCAAAATCGCCGATTTTTGTCTCGTCCTGTCTCCGTTTGTATAAGCTACACCGCATTCGTGACAGGCATAGCTCAAATGCCTTCACGCCTAACTTGCAAATTGCAAGTTACCTTGCTCTTCCTCGGGGTAGGGGAGTGTCATTTTGTGCTTTCGCGCATATTGATTTCCCAATTTTCTCCCTTGAGCAAACAACTGCATTTCAGCTTGAAGGACGTTTGGGGCAAATCCTTGTTCAACTGCGCTGTTTAGCAGCGATGTGTACTCTCGATAGCCCATATACGAAAGCTTTTTACCTTCGAAATCAGCATTCACTTGTTCGCGAATTGTTCCAAATATTTCGTTTAGTGGCTTTGAAATCGATGGGGGCATAAAAAACTTGCGCTTGAAATTGACTTCATCAAGCAGAGCATTAAGTGACATTGCAACTCGCGCATCAAATATGCCGTACTTATCGCTGTCAGCGAAAGCCAGCACTTTGCTCCACGATGCAATGCGGTCAATTTTGTGTTTCACAACAAACTGCTTTACATCCTCATCCCCATAGTCTTTGAACTCTGCGCACATTTTGAAAAGTCGGTCTTCGTCTCCATCAGCTTTGGGTGGAATGTTTCCCCAGTCGTATACAACCCATTTGATAGCAGCATTTCGTCTTTTAACGTCTTTGCTGTGTAATGGTTCTCGCAACAGCGTTCTAAGTTGGATGTTTTGCAGTTGCGAATCTTCTATATCGTAAAAAGCATCAGCCTCTGCTTTGCCAACGATGCTTGCTAGTAGCTGCCTATCAACAGGCACCTCCCAATCTTGGTGTTGATATGTGCCCAGCAATGGCCAAATTTTGGCTACTACATCAGCGTCGATTGGGCGGTAAATGTGTACGGAGCCATTCTTGCGTACTTGGCGTTTCTTTTTCATTGTGACTAGGTTACCAGCATCATTGCTTTACACGCAATTTCTAGGTTAAATTTCCGCGCAGTGAAATAGCGCAACGTGCAACTTTTAGTTCACGTACAATGTGATTTGTCCATTCGATGCACGTAACTATGAGAGCAGAATAAAAAATGAAGTTACACAAAAGTTGCACACTTAAAAATCACGCTTGTAAGTTGTTGAAAATAAACAACAATTTACGAGGTGATTATTGAGTGGGAATAGCTTGATTAGCTAGTTCTGAGTGAGGCGCAAAAAGCTGAGGTAACGCTCCCGTTGCCTCAGCTTTTTTAATTTTTGAGCTATAGCGGCGTCAAATCATCATTCAATGGTTCACCATTATTCTTTGCTTGATGCACAATGTTTATATGAGTACTGGCAACTTGTTGGAACAGACCGTGGACACAGACGCCCTGCAGTTTTTAGACGATGAGGTGGCGGGAGACAGTGGCAAGCCACTTGTTTGGCGTCTGCTGGTTGTCGACGACGAACCTGATGTGCACAGAGCAACAACCTTTGCGCTGGCGGGCATCGAGATATTGGGACGTCAGTTGGAGTTTTTGCATGCCTACTCAGCAGCGGAAGCGGCCAGTATTCTTTCCACACAGTCTGATGTTGCGATTGTTTTGCTTGACGTGGTGATGGAGAGGGAAGACGCTGGGCTCGCCCTTGTCAAGACGATTCGCACTGAGCTTAACCTCACGGACCTTCGCATTATTCTACGAACGGGACAGCCTGGTTACGCGCCAGAAATCGAAACGATTCACGACTACGACATCAACGACTACAAGACCAAGTCGGAGTTAACCCGTACTAAGCTGTATGCGACGGTAACTGCTGCACTGCGCGCGTATGAACAAATTCGCAAACTGGATGAAATGGCTTTTTATGACCGCCTTTCCTGTTTGCCAAACCGTAACAAGTTCATTGACCTCAGCGAAGCTCGACTCGCTTGTGCTGCTAGTTGCAACGAAATCATCGCGATACTGGATATCGATGACTTTTCAGAGATCAATGATGCTCTCGGGCACCAGCAAGGTGACAGGTTGCTTCAGTCCGTTGCAGATCGCCTCAAATTTGAGTTGGGCCCTGATGCTGTTTTAGCACGAATCGGAAGCGATACATTCGGGCTGATGGGGCCACATGACGTGGTCGATCCGATCAGAATTCTTGCGCTTTTCCGCCGTCCTTTTGTGGTTCAAGACGACGCCATGGTTGTCACCGCGACCATGGGATTGACGAGCCTGATGAGCGGAAGTACCTCCGGCAGAGACGCGTTGAAGGATGCGAACATAGCCCTAAAGCGCGCCAAGAAGAGTCGTCGTGGAGGATTCGTGATGTTCTCCGCCGAGATGGGCTCAGACATTCGCGAGCGGGTTCGATTATTGCAAAGCCTGCGGAGCGCTGTGGAGAGCGAACGGCTTTTTATCGTTTATCAACCTCAAGTTGATCTGATCACAAACGCGGTCGTCGGTTTGGAAGCCCTTATACGTTGGCGCAACGAAGATGGAACTTTCGTTCCCCCCGATCGATTTATTCCTCTTGCAGAGGCTTCCGGGATGATCATTGCCATTGGTGATTGGGTATTGAGGATGGCCTGCCATGAGTTGGTTAGGCTGCAGGGGCAGGGCGCGAAGGACATCCGGATGTCGGTCAACGTGTCCCAGATTCAATTTCGAAATCCTGAGTTCATTGACAAGCTGAAGTCAGCTCTGTCAGACACATCAATTCAACCCGAGTGTCTGGAACTGGAGATTACAGAGTCCGTTGCAATGGAAGATGCGGACTTCATGCTGGAGACCCTGCACAGTGTGCGCGAGCTTGGAATATCGATCGCTATTGATGATTTTGGGACCGGATATTCATCACTCAGTCAGTTACGACAGTTGCCTATCGATAGGTTGAAAATTGATAGGGCCTTTGTTTCGGAGTTGAGTGACGATGTGATGGGGGGCCATATCGCGTCGATGGTGATCGAGTTAGGCAGAAACCTGCAGTTAAAAGTTATTGCCGAAGGTATTGAATCGGACGCACAAGCAGCGCGCTTAAAGCAGCTCGGCTGCCACGAAGGTCAGGGGTATTTGTATGCCAAGCCCATGACCTCAGTCTTGCTGAAAGACTGGCTGAGGGAGCGCGGGGCCATCGTTGGAATCTGATGACTTTTTTATGACACTGGCCTTGGAGGAGGCCGTGTTAGCAGAGTCTGCCGGTGAAGTCCCTGTGGGTGCCATAGTAGTTCACAAAGGACAGGTTATTGGCCGTGGACGGAATAGAACTCGAGAGTTGAACGACCCTAGTTCCCATGCAGAGATACTCGCGCTGAGGGAAGCCTCTCAGGCCGTTGGCAGTCATAGATTGAGTGGTGCTGAGCTGTTTGTCACCCTGGAGCCTTGCACCATGTGTAGTGGTGCAATTTTTCATAGTCGCCTCGCTCGAGTGGTTTTTGGTGCGCCAGATCCCAAAACCGGTACCGCGGGGTCTGTTCTGGATCTTTTCAGCCAGCGTCAACTCAACCATCACACCCTGGTAACCGGTGGCGTCCTCAAAGAAGAGTGTCAGCGTATTCTGCAATCATTTTTTGTGTCGGCGCGAAAGAGAAACCGCGATGAACAAATTTCACTTCGGGAAGATGCATTGCGATTAGATGCGCAGGCATTACCTTGCCCCGATGATTCGACAATCAGAAGCAGCTATTTTCATACCAGTGAAGGTTATCGAATTCGGTATCTGGATTCGAATACGGTGAATCCGAAATACACCTTGCTTTGTATTCATGAATTGGGTTTTTGGTCTTTTCAGGTGTGGTCCTTAGTGAGCCGTATGGCTCATCATGGTGTGCGCGTCATCGCTCCAGACCTGCTTGGCCATGGTTTGAGTGATAGACCGAAGAAAAGTGAATGGCATTCTGTGCGAGCGCACGTAAGTTCGCTCACCGCATTGACGAAATATATGGACCTTACCCCTTCGCATATCGTGGCCATAGGCAACGCAAAAGCTATTGGGACTGAATATTGCTCTGTTTTGAAATTAGATGCGTCTTCAGTTTTATCAATTGTTGCAGCCAGGCCGCCAGCGTTGACGGCTCTAGCTGAGTCGTCCCGCCATCAAAGCTGCAGGTCGATCGGTGGTTTGTCTAGAAAACAATTGAATCACCTGGTTGGTTTTCCAGACAATGTGGTGAAGGCGTTGATTGCGCACTTTCCTGATAAGGGTCATGCCGCCGTATTGGATGCCATAAGAAAACCTGATTTCTCACCCGAAAATTCGCTCAAATCACCGTCATTTTTTCCAGTCGTTGTGGATGAAACCCATCTCGATTTTCTTGAGCGTGAGTTGTTGATCAAATGAGCCTCGTTAAAAAAGTTATTTATCTATATTCCCCATCAGGCGCTGTTCGCGACCGTGCTGCTTTCAAAAGAGGAGTTCGACGTCTTACTGAGTTGGGATATGACGTGGAAGTCGACCAAGATGCCCTGACTCGTTTTGAGCGGTTCGCTGGAGATGATGCGACTCGAATTCGAGCTGTCGAGCGGGCTGCGAATAGTGGCGCAGATGTCGCCCTGATAACTAGAGGGGGTTACGGCATTACACGGGTCATAGATCGACTGCCCTACACCTCTATTGCTTCTGCCATTGAGAACGGAACTCAGTTTGTTGGAATCAGTGATTTCACTGCCTTGCAGCTAGCTTTGTTCGCGCAAACTGGAGCCCGCACTTGGGCAGGCCCTGCACTGTGTGAGGGGTTTGGTGTAGGTGGTGTCAGCGGTGAAATTCCAGACGACATTATGGAAGACTGCTTTGCTGACCTGTTGATGGGGCAAGGGGAGGGGACAGGTTGGCGACAGGATCGCAACGGTCATATTTTAGAAACTGATTTTGTGATCGAGGACGCTACCCTGTGGGGGGGCAATCTGACGGTCCTCGCGTCTCTGATAGGTACTCCTTACTTTCCGGATATTCGAGAAGGAATTCTATTTCTCGAGGACGTCGCAGAACATCCCTACCGTATTGAGCGTATGTTGACGCAGCTAATGAGGAGTGGCGTCCTGGCGCGTCAACGGGCAATAGTACTAGGCCAGTTTAGCGCTTACAAACTGACTTCTCATGACAGCGGTTTTGGCCTGCCAAAGGTAATTGGCTGGTTGCGTAATCAGCTCAATATTCCTGTCTATACCAACCTTCCGTACGGCCACGTACCGACCAAAGTACTCTTACCATTTGGCCTGAAGGTCGACTTAACCTCGACCGGCAAAGACGTACTCTTGTATTGGGGGCATCATTAGTTTTAAGACAGGCGTACTGAAAATTTGTTCGTTAGGTTGTGAGGCACTAGGCCTACAAACATGGTGCTAATTTGGTGAAGTTTCTCTTTAGCCACCGCTTCGCCACGTAAGGATGCAATTGCTGCCATAACATCCCCACGCAAATACCAAAGATCATCGATATCACTTGCGTAGGTAACTCGAAGCTGAACTAAGGGGAAGCGTTTTTCTGCCACATCGCCTAACGCCGCTAGCATCTCCATGCGAATCTCGTGCAACGTGGTCACCGAGGCTTTTTTTGAGGGTCCAGACAGTCCTTGCAACAAAGAACCAACGCGGCCAACCAAGTTTTCTGCAATCCAACTCATGTATATTTTCCTTGCTTTTGTGCGAACATAAAGCCATCAGGAGAGCGGTGCAATAGGGGTTTTGCGAATTGTTCCCGTTACGCAACAGCACCAAGTGGACTTAACCGCCGCGTAACAATGTTGGTGTTTAGATTCAGTTAGCTCGTAATTCGCATAAACGCCTTTTAATGCGCTTGTAACTTAAGTCACGCGAGGCCTTTCGGAATATCACGGATGGGTATTAAATCAACTGTCGTCTTTACAGATCTTCATGGAAGCACCGGTGCGTTCGGGGCATTAGGGAATGCACGCGCGACCGTTGTTATCACTCAAATTCTTGACCAGATCACAGCGCTGGTCTACGCGCATCAGGGGCAGCTCGTAAAGAAGCTCGGCGACGGCGTGATGGCGGTGTTTGGGCAGCCTGGCAAGGCGTTAGATTTCGCAGTTCAGGTGCAACGGGTCCATAGCCGCCATTTGTACAATTTTGAATTACGTGTGACTTTGCCCGTCAAGATCGGAATCGCATTTGGTGATACTGAATTCACCGCGGGTGATTACTACGGTGATGCGGTGAACGTAGCTGCTCGTCTATGTGATTTAGCTGGGCCTAGCCAGATTTGGGCGAGCAAAGGAAGTGTGGACGTGCGGTCCCTAAAAAAGGGGGTATCCGTCCGTGCCGTAGGCAACATTGCCATCCGGGGGCGTTCGGAAAACTGCGAAGTTTTACAGGTCGAGTGGAAAGAGGACGAGCAGTCTGATTTTTTGACGATGCAAGCGCAGATTATGGTGAGCACAACGTCCGGCAAAGATGTTCTAGGCAAGCAAGTCGATCTTAGGTATCGGGAAAAGCACATGACATTCCGCTCGTTCGAATTACCGGCACATATAGGCCGGGTGAAGAGTGCTGAGTTTGTCGTTGGCGACCCACGAGTCTCTCGGATGCACGCGCGGCTGGTTTGGCGTAACGGGGGGGTTCTGGTCGAGGACCTCAGTACTTATGGCACGTGGGTGCGGTTTGCTGATGATTCGTCTGGGGAAATCTTATTGCGTCGTGATGAGTGTGTCTTGCACGGGTCAGGTGAGCTTGGACTTGGGGCTTCCTTTGGCGACAGCAGTGCGCCTGTGGTGTCGTTCTCAGTAAGCTGAACCATCTCCATGCACATTAGTTAACATAATATACATCGTATCAAGTACGTTTTTATCAGTAGGTGACTTCCTCATGGTTCGGCTTCGACGTTGGGCCGGGGTCTTTCGGCTTGGGCTCTGCGCGTCTTGGTGAATTTTTAGACAATCCGCCCCCTGTCACACTTTCGGATACCCCGGACCATATCGGGGGCCCATCATGCTGAAAACCTATGCGCCCCGGCTCACTGGTGCCGATCTGCGCCCGCTTCTTGACGAGCTACACGCCACGCCCGCCCAGGCTTCTAAATTTCTCCAAGTCACTGAACGCAGCGTATGGCGCTGGCTGTCTGAAGGCTCCGCGCCGTTCCCGGTCTTGGCCGCACTTTGGCACGAAACGCCCACGGGGCGACACGTTACCGCCTTGGATGTTGGCAACGAGCTGGTGATTAATCGCGGGCTTGCCCAGGCCCACGAAAAGGCCCACGCCGCCGCCGTGGCCACCTTGGGCCGGTTGTTGGCGATTGGGGATTTTGGGGCCGCTAATGATCCAGTGATCCAGGGCCCGCCGCCCGGTGGTTCCGGGGGCTTTGCTGCGGGTCCGCGCTACTCGGCCCAGGTGATGCGCGCCCAGGCACGTGCGCTGCGGGGCTAGTTGCAGTTACAGCCGCCGCCCTTGGTGTTGGTGTCGATGTAGGCCCGCACCTTGGGAAACTTGCTCAGGATGAAGGCCGCGAGTAGTGCGCCGCCGATCAGAATCAGGGCCTCGCGGGCGAAGGCTTCGGGCCTTGGTAGGATTTTCATTGGTAGTCGGTTTTCCGCTTGAGCAGTTGGTCTATTCGATCCTGCGCGCGCTGCGCTTCCTTGAGTGCGTTTTGCACCCTTTCATGCAAGGTCGCAAGGTCCGCACGAATGGCCGCATAGGCCCCGAACCCTGAAGCCAAGGCCACGACGACCGACAACAAAAATTCGGGGCCGAAAATCATTCGGCTTTGGCTTCAGGCAACACGATTGCAGCAAGGCCCGCCACGCCTGCAACCACTTGACCGATCAGGTCCACGGTTCCGGGTGGAATGCCGAACATGGCCGCGATGATGCTCACGCCTGCCCAGGTGGAAGGTTCGCGCAAGCGTTGAATGATGATGTTTTTCATGGTGTGGCCTTTCTTCAGTAAATGCCGGGGGTGCTATCCCAATGGGTGCCGGGGTCGGTTTGCAGATCCAATCGCCGGGGGTCGCTGAGTGCGAAGTCTCGCCGCGCGTCCAGGGCTTCAGACGCTGATAGCGCCGTACTGCCGAAAACGCCTTTTTGAATCCAGGTTGTAGCGGGGCAACTGAAGGAAGCGTCCCACGTTCGCCCCGCTGCTAAGTCGCGCTCGCACTGGTTCATATTGGTGGCCGGGATTCCGAAGAGTTGCCCCACGCCCACCACTGCGCCGGTTGCCGCGTCTCCCACGGCGCCCACTGCGCCGGCCGCAAGTTTGCCGGCCGTACCGGGTCGGGTGGCCCACCAGATAAGGCCCGCGCCCGCCAGGATGGCAAGGCCCATGAGTTTCATGTCGTCGCTGAGTTTCATGCAAGCACCCCGCCCGCTTCCTTGAATTGGTTTTTCACCCAGGCAAGGGACCGCTCAGGCTGCTCGTATCCCGCGCCCGGTAGGCTTGCCCAGATGCGCCGCGCCTTGGACACGGCCCCGGCCACGTTGCCCACTTCGACCAGGGGCAAAGCGCCGCACTCGCGCAATAGCTCGATAGCCGCCGCGTCTTGCGATGCGGGTGAAAAGTCTTTCAGCTTCAGCTTGGCCTTGAGGCTCTTCCAGGTGGTGCGCGTGATCTGGTATTTGCCCGCCGCCGTCGACACGCAACCCGGACCCAGGCCCGCCGCGCTACAGAGCTTGTCTGATAGCTTTTCGCCTTTCCATTCGCCCAGGTTGGCCGGGTGGTCGGCATAGCTTTGGATGGTGTGCCGATAGCCGTAGCAGACGCGATACGGCTCCGCACGTTGGGCGGTGCCCTCGCATTTTGCGATGGCCTCCAAGAAGGCCCGCACGTTCTGATTTCCGTCGATCATGGTCAAGGCCTCTTCAATGTTCGCGGCTGTCTCCGCGCTGTTTTGTCCGGTCCAGTAGTCCAAGCTGGTGAAGTCGCCCAGGTTCTGCGCTGCGATATCCCACACGCCGCCCGCCTCTGGCTCTGGTGCCGCTGCGTTGTCCAGGCCCCGTGTCTGCCGGTACGCAATTGCCGCAACTGCGCCCGCTGCGATCAGGATGATTAGGGCCGCTTTTTTCATGTTTTAAATGGTTTCCTCAAACCATTCAAAGGTACTTTGTGCGTCACCATTTACGCCCGATACGTTTACTAATCCTTGCCCCGGTGGAATCACAAGCGGCTCGTCTAGCTTGTAGGTAACCGGGGCCGAGGCTTGGATAAAAAACCCTGCAAGAATTGGCGTCGCTAGTCCTGACGCCAAAGAATCTCGGCGCAGTTCTGCCGCCGATACGCCCCCGCCGATTCGTTTAGAAACGCCATTGCTAACTAAAACCGCCATGGGGGCGTTTGTTGCTCGATAGTTAGAAACGCCCGATACAGCAACCGTGCTGAATAGACTTTTCAAGATTAAGTTTTTTCCGCTTCCCGAAGGGTTCCACAATTGAACATGCGCAAAATTTGAGGCTGATGATGTTTGACTTATTGTTGATATAAATGCGGCCCCGGCAATCGTTCGTGCCCTTCCTCCGTCCACGACTTGCACCACGCCCGCTGTGCGCCGGGTGCCTGCCTCACCACTGCCAAACGCGATACGCACGGTTTGAGCCTTCGCGCTTTCGATGGTGATTGCCGTGTAAGGCGTATCCCGCAGAAAGTAGGAAGCCTCGGCCCCGCTCATGCGCCCGATTTGTGCGCCGTTGCGGTCCTCTAGCAAGACGGTCACCGGATATGCGCTGTCGATGATCTCGAAATAGTCCCCCGACAGTTCAAAGCGTGATTGCCCGCCCGCTGCAATGGGTACGGTGATTAGTTCTAAAAATTTGTTCATTTCATGCGCCCCAAAATGACGACCGCCGCCACGCCCGCCGCCGCGATCATTCCCAGCTTTAGTGATGTGTCGTTGGCTTTGTTTTCTGCCGGTTGAAAGCTGTTGATAGCCGCCTCCGCTGTGGTGGTGCTTTTGTCAATCAGTTTGTCTATCAGCTTCGCGCCTGCGTTGACCGTGTTGTCCCAACTGGTGGCCTGCGTTGCCGTGGTGGTCTTGTTCAATTCCACGATGGCCCCGCCGATGTTCTTCAGGGTGTCCGCGCCCATGTTCGCCACGGTCTGCACTGCGTCGGTGCTGTTCACGTTGACGGTGTTGCCGCTGCTGTTGCTCAGGCCTGCACCGTCTTGGACCGCCATACGCGAATCAATGTTTGTGGTTTCGGTCTTGTTCTCCGAACTTGACCCGCCGCCCCCGCCGCCGCCCATCAGGCGCGCGCTCAGGCCCGCACGGGCTTTTAGTTTTTCGCGTAGCAAGTCCATTTTTTAAACCTCTTTTTTGAGAATCCAGCCCACTACCTGAAAACCGTGCTGTTCTGCTTTTTTTACCAGTCCGCGCCGTGCGGTTTGAAAGCTCACCGAATCGCATCCGGTGTTCTGTGCGGTGCGCTGTGCTAACTCCAGGCCCAGGGCCGTGAAGTCCTGCGCGCCCTGCCCCTGCGCCGCTTCAATCCATAGGGCTTCTGCCCGCTTGGTGGCGACAAACACCAAAGCGCCCGACTCGGTGGTCACGCGCATGGGTTGCCCTGCTGCTGCCATGCTGGCCGGTGTGGCAATGCCTGCGGGGTCTTGGACCCTGCCCAGGCACTGCGCCGCCTCCGCGCGGTCTATCGGCGCGATTGCTTCAATTTCCATACGACGGCCCCCGCCAGGATTGCCCACGCCCACCAGGGGACCGCGCCCACACCGCCTGTGATGCCCAGGCCAGGGACTCCGCCGCTTTTGTCTTGGCTCTGCGTCACGTCTTGGACCCCGGCGAAATTGACATTCCAGCCGCTGGCGTCCAGGCCGTTACCGTAGACCGCTTGGTCTGCGCGCGATGGCCCCGCCGCTGGCGATGGCGATGCGATACCGCCGCCCACGCCGCCCAATAGTCGCGCCCCGCCCGCCGTGTTGGCAAAGGCCAGGGCAAAGGATGCCGGGTCCATATCAGGCCAGGGCGAAAAGTGCAACCGCCGCCGCGATCAACACGGGGACCATGCTGCCGCCCTGCTGTGGTGAACCGTCACCGCTGCCGCTGAGGTAGGTGCGCCCGTTTGCGCCTGCGTAGCTGGCCGGTGCGCTGGTCTTGTTGACTGCTGCCGGGCCAAAATTTGCGTCAATGGCACGGGTCAGGCCGTACTCTGCCGCACGTTCCCACCACTGGCGGTTATCTCCTGCTACGCGGGGGGTGTAGGCGTCGAGCTTTTGGGATTCCCGCGCGTCGGTCCAGTAGCCTGGGGATTGGAAGTAGTCCCCGTCCGCTTCCACTTTGTTGACTGCTACGCCCATCGTGTTGTATCCGATGGTCGTCCCATCGTCGAGGGTGTCGATGTAGCTCCCATCGTCAAAATACTGTCTTGCCATGTTGGCCCCTTTTTCAATTCACTGAAGCCCGGCGCACGGGTGAAGTGCGCCGGGTGCCTTACCTGCCGTGGCCGCTTTATGGGCGGTCGTTAGTGGTAATCGACTCGGTGTAAATGTTGAAGGTGCCCGCCGCGTTCACGTTCAAGCGGATATCCAAGTTTTGGATTGGCGTTGGCTTACCGTCAGGCCCCACGATTTGCGATGTGTTCAGCATGTGGCTCATCAAGTCATGTTCGGTGAAGTCCACCACGTACAGGCCGGCCTGTGGGGTCTTGCCGTAGGTACGTTGGAAAAACTCGTTTTGAGCTTGTGTCAACTGCTCGAATTCGTCCGCGCCTTCACGACGCACCCGCATATGGTTGATTTGTGTCAGGGTTCCGAAAATGTAAATCCGCTTCAGCAATTCGCCGTTCAAGCCGCTTGGCAAAATAATTTGCTCTTCGGTTGCACCGGAAAAAACGCGCTGAAAAAAGCGGTTTCGAACGATCAGCTTATTACGGCTCGGTACGTCCACCTCGGCCACGCCCGTGATAACGCTTGCGCCGGTTACCGTGTAGGTGCCCAGGTCAAATTCGATGGTGAAATCCTGAACGCCCGCTTCTGCCGTGGCCGCGATGGCTCCGATGGTTTGGGCCGCTTCGTCTTTGCCTTCACGCTCAATAAAGTCGAATTCGCAAACGTTGGCATCCGTCGCGCCGCGGTTGTAGGCGTTGCGGGCCTGCAATTGGGCGAAGGTGTTCCAGCGTTGGCGCTCTTGGCCGTTGATCTTCACCACGATGTTCGACATCAATGACGCGGTGATGTTGCCCGCCGTGAAGAGTGCAACCTTGTTATAGGTCACGCCCAGGGGCATACGGATGGTCACGCGCTGGTTAGGGCCTACGTTTTGAATCAGGGGTAGTTTGAGTTTACGGGTCATGGTGTCGCCTTCGGGCTTTTTGGTGGATGTGAAAAAGCCCCGGCATGGGGCTTGCTGTTCGCTGTGGCCGGTTTAGCCTGCGAGGGCTTTTTGCACGAGGCCCTTGGTCATGCTGACTTGATTCAGGCCATAGATAACGGCCAGGACAACTGCTGTAGTCATCAAGGCGTCTTTGATTTTTGCTGCGTTCATTTCGGGTTCTCCGGTTGGTTGAAAGTGTCAGGGTTCGACGGCCCCGATTCAACCCGCAAACCCCGTACTTACATAGCTTCGGGGGCTGTACGTAGGCGCTACGTAGCCCCGCCCGGTTTTGTCACTTTTTGCGCGTCAAAGTGATGGTTTTTGGCCCGCGCTGCCCCGTACGAAAATCCCGCTCGTAGCAATTAATCACGGTGGTCCCGTTGTCTTTTTCGACGGTGTACAGGTCTTGCACTTCGCTGTACGGGATTTCCAGCAATTCCGCCATAACCTGCTTGTCCTTTTTGAATCGCATGGTGAATACCCGCACGTATGTGACGCCCGACAAAAAGGCCTTATCGCAGTCTGCGGGCCGCTGGGTTCCCACGCATACGGATAAGCCTTGGTGCCGCCCCTGCTTGCTGATGCGCCGCCACGCCGGGGGCGCATGGGTGGGGGTGGTCACATCGTTTAGCTCTTCGATGTGTACAAAGCAGTTCCCGGCGCTGAATACCGCGCGGCAAAACAGGTCAAACTTGCCCGCGAACTCTTGTGCATTGGGCCCAGGCCAAAAGCAAACCGCGAACTTATCCGCCTTCAGGGCTTCGCATAGGGCCTTGATGGTGGTTACCGTCTTGCCGTAGTGCCCATATTCGCCCAGTGGATCCCAAAACACGCGCCGCGGTGGTTTGAGCTTGTCCAGGTGTTCCCGGATTGATACGCCCTTGCCGCTCCCCGTGGCTCCGATGTAGGCCCGCAAGTCCGGGCGGTTGCTGTTGTCCATTGCTTACCCCTGCGCCTGTTGCTGCGCCTGCTGTGGCGGGGGCATTTTGAGAATTTTGAGGGTGCCCAGGATAGGCATGCCCAGGGCCGCGAGAAGTTTCAGATAGGGGCCGTACTGGCTGAAGAATTCGCCCACGGTCCACCCGTGGAACTCGCACAATTCGACCACCGCCGCCGCGATGCGCTCTAACTGCTTGTCAGTCCAGATCATGGCCAGGGGGGCTTGTACATGGTCCGGGGCAAACGGTAGGGCCGCTGCGCGTAGCAGTTCAAGCGCCGCCGCAATTTCCAGTGTTGCCGCTTCGCTTGGGTCCGGGCCTGCGGGCAAATCCTTCACTTCCAGGGCTTCACCCATTCCGCCTATCTGGTCCAGGCTTTCTACGCCTAAGTGGGTGTCTTGGTCTGGTGGCATTGCGTTGGGCAATGGCGGGTTTTGTACGACTTTCACCATGATAAAAAGCTCTTTCTTTCTTCGGTTTTGGGGGCAATTTCCCGTACGGCTTTTTGCTCTTCCTGCTGTACGGGTTCCGGTTGCTGGGTGGCCGCTGGTGCCGGTGTTTCCGGTGCCTTTATGCGCGCTCTCAATAGCTCGTCCGAACGGTCAGAGCGCGCAAAAATTTGGGTGTTGCAGGTGTTGCAGGTCACGCAAACGAGCTGTTTTTTTGATACGGTGAAGTGCGCCCGGTTGCTGTTGCATACCGGGCACGAACCCACTCCAATACGGGCGGATTCGCTCACGATTAGGCCGCTTCGCCTTCTGGCGCTGGTGCCTCCGCTACCGGCTCCGCGTCCTCCAACAATGCCCCGATCAGTTCGCCCAGTTCACGGCCTGTGGTGTTGCTGTACGGTGCGCGCGCTGCCAGTTCTTCCAGCTTGGTTTTCGTTGCTTCTTTCATGGTGATTTACTCTCTGTTGTTGCCGCTAGTGCCGTAGCGGTGCCGGTTGCGGCGAATCGCCGCGATTCATGGATGCCATGTAGGCCTCAAAGCCTGCCAAATCGGCCCCGGACTCATCCGCTTCGGGCGAATCCGTACAGTTATTGACACCAGTCCAAGTGCGTTCGGCTTCGCCGATCCGCTCAAATTCATAGGCGCTATTGACGCCGAACGCCTTGCGCAACAGTTCGCGCATGTGCTTCCGGTCTGCCTCTATGTCGTCCACCGCCGCTAGGCCTTGCCGCTGCACCGTCCAGGTGTGCAAACGGGTTGTCAGTTCTTCGCCCTCGCCCTGAATGCCGGTTACCCGCTTGATGCTGTCGCCGTACTTGCCGCCCTCTTCTTCCGTGTAAAGGGGCTTCAATTTCAGGTCTTTTTTACGCGCACCGGGTCCGCCCTGAATCAGCCAGAAGGCCATCCAGTTGGCAGAGTCCGCGGCTTCCCGCGCACCCTCAAAAAGCCGGGTCTGCAATGGCTCTTCAATCTGGTTTGAAAGCCTACGAATCTCACGCCACACGGTGACCGATGGCCCGCCGATTGGTTGAAACTGACGGACTCCCCAGGTAGATGCCCAGGTGCGCACCCGCTTTGCCGCTTCTTCTGCCGGTGTACCGCTGGCGAAGTCCAGGCCCACGGCTTCGCCGTCTTCCTTCATGCCGTCAATGTTTTTGCAGATGTACTTAGCGATGTAGCCCGTTGCGCTGCCGCGCTCTGGTTCGATGACTTCCACGGTGAACCGGTGTTTTGCTGCGCCCGCTTCGTTGGGGCTGTCTTGCATGGCATAACGGCCGGCAATTCCCACCGCGCCCGCGCCGTAATCCCTGCGCCCTGCTTGGAAACGCTGGGGCACAAACCAACCGGCTTGATCCGCTGGAAAGAAAAGCAGAATGTGCCAATGCGGGCACCCGTCATGGTGCGGTTCACATACCCGGAACCCATACGGAAAAAAGCCACGGTTACCCCACGCCGCCCGTATTTTTTTCCAGATTCCGCACAGGTAGTTCTGCGCATCCTTTGGGGTTTCGCCCTGCCATTTCGGGTTTGTTTTGCCCGACTTGCTGAAACGGTGAAACCGGCTAGGGCATGTGATGGTCAAGAAAAGCGCGGTGTGCCCCATGAGTTCGGCGGTTTCCTCAAAGCCACGGCAACGCACCATCAATTCAGCGCGCCTCAAGGCCGGGTTGCTTACGCTACCGTCCGCCACCTCTGCCAGATTGAAGGCCTCGCCCACCTCGTTCACCACTTCCAGGCGCTCCAACACTTCCCGCGATGCCTTGGCCCGCACACGCTTGACCTTTACCGCGTAGTTGGAAACGTAGCATTGCTGACGCCTGCGCACATGGCCCGCCGCGTGCTCATAGCCCTCGTTTTCTCGCAGCAACTGCACACGCAGATTTCGACGCCACCAAGTCGGGTCGGTGTACCGCGCTATCGCCCCGTGCAGTGTCATTTTTCCGGGCAACGGCTTGGCGCCCATTGACAGCGCTATGCCGTTCAACGTGCCTTGCAGTTCCTGCCCGGTGTGCGGTGTGTTGATGCGGGTAAACATGGCGCTGATGTGGTTTCGCACACTGCGAACACCCCACAACGAATGCGCCGCTATTTCTGGCTCACTAGCCCGGCAATCCAGCAACATTAAACCGCCCAGATGCGCGAAGTGATGCGGAACGCCGCCGCCGCAAAGTGGCCCTCTATGGTCTGGCGCACTGCCTCTGCATCCATGCTCGGCAACCACTCAAACCATGCCTTTTCACGGGTCACCGTGTCCACAACGCAAAATTCCCCATCCTCTACGGGCGAGAAATAACGGCTGTCACCGGCCAAACAATGCACGGTGTTTAAGTCCATAAGCCGGGGCTTGCGAGACTTTAAATCCCGGTCTTTTTTGAGCGCGTTCGGGGTCATAAACCGGGCGCGGTACGGGTTCCCAATGCTCATGCTTCAACCCCGCAAGCCTTGGGGGATGGACAGGCAATTTGGCCCGCTGCGCACTGGTCGCCGTGGCAACGTGCGCCCGCCCCAATCTCTGCGGAGCTAAGTTCTATGGCCGTTGCCAATGCCGCCGCCGTATGTACGTCAACCTCGTTTGTTGCAAGGCTCATTCCCCAAATATCCACATTCAGGACCACACGCCCCGCCGATGGCCACACGGTGAAGTATTTGCCGGGTGCAACCTTCACGGATGCAACTCGTTCTGTTTCATAGGCGGGGTTTGCCTCTGCCATCCGCGCCGCTGCGCTCAGGGATGCCGCCGCCAGTAGTGCGGGCATACGCTCGATTTCTTGGCGCATGGCCTCCGCGCCGTTCAATGTGAAAACTACCAACACGCGCCCATTCAGGGCCTGCACGTCGATTGCTTTTGCCTTGGTGATTTTGATGGTGTTGCGCATGGCTCAGGCCTCCACCGCTTGCGCTTTGTCGGCTTCTGTGGCGTCCATAGCGTCAAAAAACGCCATGCCCATCATTCGCGCTTCTTTGGCCGTGATGCCTTGGCAAAACCGGAAGCCCCCGGCGTTGATGTGAATAAAGACGATGCCCGGATGCTCTGTGTTTGTGCTTACATCGAATTCGTTACCTTGCTTCTCAAGCAGGATGTGTGCTGTTCGTTCGCTCATGGATTCCACTCCGTAACCTTTCCCCCTGTACTGCTGAACCCGTAGGGCACCGGAAGCGGGTACAGAGTGGAAAGGTTTTGATCCGCTGAACCGGTGCGGATTGGAATGTACGACAGGACCACTAGCCTACGCTAGGGGCTCTGCAACTTGCAACGCTACAACCCCTGTCCTATACTGAATTTTCAACCCGTGGAAAGGTGGCCCCGCTATGTTTTCAATAGCAGACTTGTTAGAGCGCGCAAAGGCGAAAGCCAATATTGAATCCGACTATCGACTTGCAAAGGTGATAGGAATTACTCATGGCGCTATGACCCATTACCGACAGGGAAGAACCCTACCGAATGAGTCGGTTATTGAGCAACTATGCGCCCTGTCTGGTGATGACGCCGGGGTGATCGCGGCGCAGATTCAGGCCGAACGGAGCAAGACGCCCGAGGCTAAAAACATGTGGTTGATGGTCGCCGCCCGCCTACGTGGGGCCGCTCAGACTGCTATTTTGTCAGTCTGCTTCGCTATAGCTTTGATAGCATTACCCGCAAGCGATGCGCGGGCTGTGACCGTGGATGCTTACAAAAGCGGCTCGGTCAACTTGTTATACATCGTATGAAGTAAAGGCATTGCAACAGCAGCAAGAAGAATTCTCAGCGTGTCTTGTTGCTTGCGAATGCAGCGTTAGCAATTTACGGGGCGCGCTAAAGCAGCCGATTGGAAGTACCATGGTCACGCAGATGTAGCAGCTACCAAACGCCCTTGGGACGTAGAGCCCTCACGAAGGCGCCGATGATTTCCATGGACTCGTCTTTTTTTGCCTGTCGTGCAAAGTCCATGGCCGTTAGCCCTTTGCTATTTTTGAGACCGGGATCGGCACCAGCCTCGAGCAATAGCTTTACAACAGAACTGTTGCCGTACATCGCTGCCATCATCAGCGGTGTGGATCCATTTGGGGATGCAGCATCAATGTAGGCGAAGTTTTCCAACAGCAGCCGCACCACAGGAATATGGGCGTTAGTCGCTGCGTAGTGCAATGGAGTCCAGCCCGTTTTATTTACGTCTGCGTCTTTGGCAATCAATACTGCACACAAATCCACATCCCCCGCGAATGCTGCCAACATCAAGGGGCTCTCATCCTCTGGAGATCTGACTTCAACACGAAGGCTGGGTTGTTCTAAAAGTAGCTTCGTGGCCTTGTTTGCCGACAACTTAATGGCCAACAGTAGCGCAGGTAAGCCCTTGGGATTCACTGTGTTGGGGTCAAAGCCGCGACTCAAGAGACTCTGGATGACCAGGGGGTTGTCAGTCTCGATGGCTTTGAAGAAATCCTCATACGATCCCGCATGAGCGCCACCGCACCAAAGGGACAGAGCGCCTAAAACCAAGAGGAGACGTCTTTTAGGATGATTGCGCATGGTTACACCTTGAACAAAACATCGAAATTCACGCTTGTCTGCTCTGCAATCTTTTCAATAGTCACGTTCTTTACCCGGGCTAATTCTTGGGCTACATGAGGAACGTAGGAAGGATTGTTTAGCTTGCCACGGTATGGCACCGGTGCAAGGTATGGGCTATCGGTTTCAATCAATAAACGATCGAGTGGCACCATGGCGGCGACATTCCTGATGCTTTGAGCAGATTTAAAGGTAATGATTCCAGAAAATGAAATGTAGAAGCCCAAATCAAGAGCTTGGCGCGCGACATCCACGTCTTCCGTAAAGCAGTGGAAAACACCCCCCGCACTGCTTTGATCACCGCACTCCCCTGCTTCCTTAAGAATTGCCAAGGTGTCGTCCGAGGCGCTTCGTGTGTGAATCACCAGTGGCTTATTTAATTTTCGTGCTGCCTCGATATGCACACTGAAGCGCTCTCTTTGCCATTCCATATCGGAGATGCTTCTGGATCCGAGGCGGTAGTAGTCCAGGCCTGTTTCACCGATTGCCATGACTTTGGGTAGGCTGCCCCATTGCAAGAGACGCTCAAGATCTGGCTCTTGCACTCCTTCATTGTCTGGATGTACCCCAACCGTTGCCCAAATATGGGGCTGAGACACTGCAAACTCGTGGACCGTAGGAAACTCTTCGAGCGTCGTGCAGATGCACAGGGCGCGAGTTACCTGCGCTGTCTTCATCGCATCAGAAATATCTGGCCATTGGGAAGCGAGTTCGGGAAACGTAAGATGGCAGTGGGAATCAGTAAACATGCAAAGTCCGCAAGAAACTCGCGGCCGTCCTCAACACTACATCTGACGCCCTCCGAGTCGTGAGTTTTAAACCGTTTGAGTAGGGCGCTCAGAGGCCATATGCGCCCCCAAAATCTCTTCTATTTTCAACTTGAGTGCCCGTGACTTCTCGTCTTTGGGGAACAAAATACCCACCCCTTGGGTTCTCCCGCCAGCAGCTTTGGCGGGTGTAACCCAGGCAACTTTCCCTGCCACGGGGTAGCGCTGCATGTCTTCGGGCAACGAGAGCAGCACATAGACATCATCACCCAAGCTGTAGTCGCGCGTTGTCGGTATGAATACGCCGCCCTCAGTAAACATGGGTATGTACGCAGCATAAAGCGCAGCTTTCTCTTTGATCGAAAGCTGGATAACGCTGGGCCTTGCACTAGCGGTAGGGGTACTGGTCATGGTCTCTTGGGTTCCCCAGAGTTTAGGACGGTTTGCGCTTTGGATACAAGCGACTCGGTCAATAGGCCGGCGTTGAAAGGATGATCAATTGTCTTCATCGACTGTGACAACTCCTTTGACCATGCAGACAGAGAAAACATGGGCGCTCGCACGTCCTGTAGAGCTTGACGTGGAAAAAAGCGGGGATCTGCGCCTGTAGAAACCACCATAAGATCGTGGCAAACCTTCTGAATCGCGTCAATCTGAGAGGCCGCGCTCCAATCTTTGAAAATGCTCACATCGCCCATGCGCAAAGCATGGGGGATGGCGGACCACCGATTGAGTGCGCCTTCTGTTTGCGCCAGTGTCAAGGCGAACTCAGGTCTGCCTCCGGATGCCTTGAGCGCCAGATTCATTTGCTCAGCAGTGACTGCTTGACCAGCCAACCAACTCTCGGCTTCTTGAAGAGGCGGCCATTGCAATGTGTGAGAAATACATCGACTACGGATGGTGGGTAGCAACTGGTGGGCAGATTCAGTGGCAAGGACAAACCGCACATCACCCGGAGGTTCCTCTAGGGTCTTGAGCAAAGCGTTCGCGGTTATGTGATTCATCTGCTCCGCAGGGAACACCACAACCACCTTGCCTCGCCCTCTTGCACTGGTGCGTTGCGAGAACTCCACTGCATCGCGCATTGCATCGACTCTGATTTCTTTGCTCGGCTTGCGCTTTTTGTCATCGACCTCGGCTTGGGCCTTTTCACTCAACGGCCAACCGAGCTCGATCATGGTGGTTTCGGGCATCAGCATGCACAAATCCGCATGCGTTCGCACCTCGATAGCATGACAACTGCCGCAGGTGCCGCACGCCCCTGCCCCGCTCGGCGCTTCGCAAAGCCAGGCACGCGCAAGCTCCATCGCCAGAGCGTACTGCCCCAGTCCGGACGGACCTTGCAAAAGCCAAGCGTGACCGTTTTGGCTCAATAAGGCGCTTCGCTGGCGCTCAATCCATGGTGCAAGGTTCATGCTTTCAGCAGTCCTCGCGTCACAAGTGCTGCCAGTACATCAGAGCGCACGGCAGCCATTGTTTGATCAGCATTGATCCTGGCAAAACGTGTAGGGTCCTCTTGTGCTCGCCGTTCGTAGGCCTCTGCCACTTTTTCAAAGAACGCCTGAGGTTGCGATTCAAATTTATCCGGTATCCGCGCACCCGCGAGCCGCTGGGCCGCTACGGTGGCCGGCAACTCGAACCATATAGTCAACAGCGGCTTTATGGGTTGCGGCAAAGTAGCGTCGTTCTTCGCAACCGGCGGAGTTTGCACCCAAGCTTCAAGGGTCTCCAAGGTGCTCCAAGCGCAACCTCTGCCCCCGCCTTGATAGGCAAAGCTAGCATCAGAAAAGCGGTCACACAGAACCACATCGCCACGCGCTAATGCGGGCCAAATCACCTGTTTTAAGTGATCGCGCCTCGCGGCAAACACAATCAGTGCCTCAGTCATTGCGTCCATCGGGTCATTCAAGACCAAACCCCGCAGCTGCTCCGCCAACGGCGTGCCACCTGGCTCCCGCGTCAAGGTGACTCTGGCGCCCGAGGCTTCGAACGCTAGCCGGACAGCATCGATATGGGTCGATTTGCCCGCTCCATCGATACCCTCAAAACTTATAAACAGTCCCTGCATAACTTCTGGCTCAGCGCCCTCTTTGGTACTTGTCGACTGCCCTATTGTGCTCGTCCAACGATTCGCTGAAATAGCTGCTTCCATCTCCTCGGGCCACAAAATAAAGTGCCTTGGATGACACCGGTTGAATCGCGGCAATGAGTGCAGATTTCCCCGGTAAAGAAATCGGGGTCGGAGGCAGACCATTGCGGGTGTAGGTGTTGTAAGGGGTATCCGCCAGCAAATCGGAGCGTCGCAAGTTGCCGTCGAAACGTTCGCCTAAGCCATAAATCACCGTCGGATCGGTTTGCAAGCGCATTCCAATTTGCATCCGGTTGTGAAATACCGATGAAATCAACGTTTGGTCCGCCGTCTTGCCTGTTTCTTTTTCAATGATGCTGGCGAGAATCAAAGCCTGCTCGGGCGTTTGCAAATGCTGGTTTGCTCGGCGAAGGCTCCACGCGGCCTCGAGTTGCTTGTCCATTGCTTTGAGGGCCTGCCCGAGTACATCCATATCACTGCTGCCCTTGGCATAGGTGTAGGTGTCAGGAAAAAAGCGCCCTTCCGGATGTTGCCCGGGTCTCCCGAGGGCTGCCATGATGGCGTCGTCCGACAAACCCCGGCTGTCTTGTTTGAGTGCGTCGGCTTTGGCCAAGGCCTGTCTTGCTTGGCGAAATGTCCAGCCTTCCAGAATGGTGACGGACCTGAGCGCTTGGTCACCGCGTACAAACTTTTCCAGCAACGTCCGGGGCGTGATACCTGCATTCAGCTCGTAACTGCCAGCGCGGATTTGGCGCGATTTGCCAGAGAGCCGGAACCATGCATAGAGCAGGTCTTCCGACACATCCACTCCCGAGCCTGCCACCTGATGTGCCACTTCACGCGCACTACTTCCTGCGTCTATATGAATATCAACCACTGTTGATTCCAACTTCAGCGGTGACTGAACCCATGCAAAGCCCGAAGCCACCAAGGCGACAACTGCCAAAACGACGGCAATGAAAAAGCGCACGGCCCTACTCTCTGTCTGGATGAAACGAAGAATGATAATTCAGGCTATGACCGTACTGAACGCATCCACACCATTCGCCCTGCCTGCCGGGGTGGCAAGATTGACACATTGGGGCGTGATCCGACTTCACGGCGCCGACGCTGCCAAATTCATTCATGGCCAACTGACGCAGGATTTCTCCCTGCTGGGCTCAGATCAAGCTCGCTTGGCAGCTTTTTGCAATGCCAAAGGCCGCATGCAGGCCAGCTTCGTCGGATTTAAAGCATCAGATGGCGATATCTTTTTGCTTTGCAGCAAAGATCTGCTGGCTCCTACGCTCAAGCGTCTATCGATGTTTGTGATGCGCGCCAAGGTTCAGTTGAGTGACGTGTCGGACAGCTACGCCATCTGGGGACTCTCTGGAGACGCTACTAAAACCACAGCTGGGACGCATGACCAGGCTTGGTCCAAGGCTGACTTGGCGGACGGCACCGCCATTACGCTTTATCCCTCGGGCCCCACCAAGCGTCAACTCTGGGTGAGCCCGGTCAATGCACCTCAACCAGAAGGTGCGGAAATGAGTTTGCAGACCTGGCAATGGGGAGAAGTCATCAGCGGCATCGCCACCGTGACACAGCCGGTCTATGAGGCTTTTGTGCCGCAAATGTTGAACTACGAGTCTGTAGGCGGGGTCAACTTCAAAAAGGGCTGCTACCCGGGCCAAGAGGTGGTAGCTCGCAGTCAATTTCGGGGCACATTAAAGCGACGCACCTACCTCGCACACACAGCTGTCGAACTTTCGCCGGGCCAAGACGTCTGTGTGGCTGAAGACAGTGACAGCGTCGTTGGCCAAGTCGTGCAAGTTGCGGCCTGCCCTGCCGGGGGATATGACGCCTTGGTGGTGTTACAGACCTCTCACCAAGACGCTGAATTGGCAGTTGCCGAGGCTAGGCTCACGCTCCAACCTTTGCCTTATCCGTTGTTGGAAGACATTTGAGGCCTGTTTACCATCTGTTTATCGGGGTTGACGGGTTGCATGTGACGCAAGGCAGCCCATAATAAGCATTGAACGACACCGCGCCCGAAGGACTACGACCGCTTATGTCTACACCGCTTAGCAAAGAAGAAGCTTTTGCCCGATTGGGTTCTATCACCCGTGAAATGCACGAAGCACTCTCGGTATTGGGCGCGAACCAACTCCATAACATCGTCGAAGAAATTCCGAACGCCCGCGATCGCTTGGCCTATGTGGGCAAGATGACCGAAGACGCGGCCAACAAGGTGTTGAACCTGGTCGAAGAAGCCAAGCCCGCTTGCGATGACTTGGCGAAACGCGGCGACGAACTGGGTGCTGCGCTCACGCGCTTGGCGCAGAGTGCGGACTACAGCGATGAGAAAGCCAAGGGCCTTTTAGTGACTTGCGGAAAGTTTGCCCACTCCACGGCGCAGTTTTCATCCAAGCAGGCCGAGGTCTTGAGTGACATCATGATGGCCCAGGATTTCCAGGATCTGTCGGGCCAGGTGATCAAAAAGGTGATCGACATCATCACCCGGACCGAAATGCAATTGGTCCAGCTCCTGATCGACAGTAGCCCGGAGGCTGTGGTGAGCACAAAGGCTGCTGCAACCGAAGGCACCGTGTCCGTAGACGACCATGTGCTCGAGGGGCCGCAAACTGCGGACAACGCACTCAAGCAAGATGATGTGGATGACTTGCTGGCCTCGTTAGGCTTTTAACTTAAGCCCGGCGGCCGCTCTTCAGGGCCAGCGAATTTCCATCTCTTGGTGGGCAATGCCCGCCTCTTTGAATTCTGGCCCTACGGGCTCAAACCCTTCTTTTCGATAGAACCCGGCTGCGCTTGTTTGGGCGTGCAGCACGATGGCTCTATCCCCGCGCTGCTTGGATGCGTTCATCAAGGCGTGAAGTACTTCTCGTGCCAAACCCTGGCCGCGCAAGGCCGGGTCTGTGGCCATCCGGCCGATGCGGCCGGTTCCGGGTGCGTGCACCAGAAGCCGTCCGCTGGAAACCACTCGCCCTAAACCATTGACCACGGCCGCGTGTATCGCCGATTCATCGGCGTCGTCATAGACCAGAGTGGGCGATATCTTTTGTTCGTTCACAAACACGCTATTTCGCAAGGGCGTGATGCTTTCGCCCAGAGCCTGCCAAGACCCTGTAATCGTCTCGATCATGGGCGTGCCCGCTTCGAAATCCGTGAGAACCTTTCTTAGTACTGTGGGAACTTGGCGGGACGTGCGGCTTTCGGGATCAGCGAACACATAAATCAGCTCAGCGCTGACGAGTAGTGCGCCGTTGTGAAACACCGCACCTGCATACCGCAGTGAACTATTGCCGATGGACTCCAGCCGGAGCCCCACTTGCAGCAACTCGTCATAGAGCGCCGGAGCGTGGTATTCCAAGGTGGCTTTTTTGACGAACAAATCACCCTCCAACGACGCCATCGTGTCGCCGTAAGGGAGCGCCAATACACGCCAATAGGCACCCATGGCGGTGTCGAGGTACATCAGGTAATGCGCGTTGAATACGATCTTTTGCATATCCACCTCCGACCATCGCACCCGTAGCGGGTGCAAGAACCTGAAGTCTTGGAGCGAAGAATTCATGATGTCAGCCTCAGGTAGTGGTGTGGAGTGCCGCGCGCAGCGCGCGGGCGGCATCGGCATGCGCGTGGGCCGCCTCCGGGATGGCGCGGCCCATTTTGATGAACTCGTGGACAACGCCCCGGTAAATTTCCAGATCTACCGGCACACCCGCCATGCGCAGGCGGTCGGCATACTGCACCCCCTCGTCTACCAAGGGGTCGCATTCGGCAAGCCCTATCCATGCAGGCGCCGTACCGGCAAGATCGGCTTCCAGTCCGTCCGGGCGCACGCCGTCCAGCGGGGCAAAGCGCCAGTCATCCCGGTCAGCTGGTGTGCGTATGTAGTGATCGAAAAAGTAAGTGATATTGGTCTCGTCGAGAACAAAGCCTTTGGCATAGCGGCGGTGTGACGGCGTGTTTTGGTGACCGGCACAACCTGGATAAAAAAGCAACTGCAAGGCCAAAGGCAAGCCCTGATCCCGCGCTTCAATGGCGCATGCGGCAGACAAAGTGCCTCCGGCACTGTCCCCGCCAATGGCCATGCGCTGGCCATTCAACCCGCGTTCGGCACCATGGCGGGTGAGCCATTGCAGGGCATCCCAGCTGTCCTCATGCGCTGTCGGGAATTTGTACTCCGGGGCCAACCGGTAGTCGAGGGCGACCACGGCGCAACCTGCCAGGTGGGCCAAGCGGCGGCAAAGGCCGTCGTGGGTGGCGAGGCTCCCCACGGTAAAGCCACCACCATGCAGATACAGCAGCACCGGCAAAGCCGTGTGATCCGGTGCGTAGTGGCGGGCAGGAATCGCGTATCCATCGCGCGCCGGGATTGAAAAGTCTTCGACCCGCGCGAGCTTTTGTACCGGCAACTCCAGCACATTGGCCGCTGCCGCATAAGCCGCTTTGGCTTGGGTTGCTGAGAGTGCATGCATGGGCACGTGCCCTGCCCGGGCAATACTGTCCACCACCTTCAGCGTGGCCGGAGTGAGCAAGGCACGCGGGTTGGCGTGGCGGTCAAAATGGGGACTCATGGAACGTAGTGAATTGGGTACATTGGAAACCTGTTCAATCCTACACGGCGACACCATGGCTTTGATTCAATACCTGACCCAGATCCAGTTTGAATGTGGCGCACTGCGCCTGCTGCGCAGTGAGTGCGAGCGCGTCGGCATCAGCCGCCCGTTGATCGTGACAGATGCGGGCGTCAAGGCCGCCGGTATCTTGCAGCGGGCCTTGAATGCCTTGGGGGACATGCCCGCAGCCGTCTTTGACCAGACCCCTTCCAACCCCACCGAAGCCGCAGTGCGGTCGGCCGCTGCGCTTTACCGGGCACGAGGCTGTGATGGTTTGATTGCGGTGGGCGGCGGCTCCGCCATTGACTGCGCCAAAGGCGTTGCCATCGCGGCGACCCATGAAGGGCCGCTAACCCACTACGCCACCATCGAGGGCGGCTCTGCCCGCATCACCGACAAAGTCGCTCCCCTGATCGCGGTACCGACCACCAGCGGCACCGGCAGTGAAGTGGCGCGGGGTGCCATCATCATTGTGGATGACCATCGCAAGCTTGGTTTCCATAGCTGGTACCTGGTGCCCAAGTCGGCCATCTGCGACCCGGAGCTGACCCTGGGCTTGCCAGCGCGTCTGACCGCTGCAACCGGCATGGACGCGGTGGCACACTGCATGGAGACCTTTATGTCTGCCGCTTTTAATCCGCCGGCGGACGGCATCGCCCTCGACGGCTTGGAGCGGGCATGGGCCCATATCGAACGCGCCACTACCGATGGCACGGATATCGAGGCGCGCCGCCAACTGATGAGTGCCAGCATGCAAGGCGCCATGGCGTTTCAGAAAGGTCTGGGTTGTGTGCATTCGCTCAGCCACAGTCTGGGCGGCGTGGATCCGCGCTTGCACCATGGCACCCTCAACGCCATGTTTTTGCCGGCGGTCATTGCATTCAACGCAGAAGCTGATTCTGTGAAAGCAGACAAGCGCCTGCAGCGCATGGCCCATGCCATGGGTTTGAACTCCGCTGCTGATATCGGAGACGCTGTCAAAGACATGAGCGCCCGACTAGGCCTGCCCTCGGGTCTCGCCGCCATGGGCGTCACCGAAGATCTGTTCGACAAAATCATCGCGGGCGCCATGGCGGACCACTGTCACAAGACCAATCCACGCTTGGCCAATGAGGAGGACTACAGGGCCATGCTGGCCAAGGCGATGTAGGCTATCTTTACCCTCGTGAGCGCTATCCGGGGTCAGATAGCGCTATACACTGCGCAGCGCCTTCATCATCCGCGCTGCAGCGCTCCATTCCGCCGTCGCTATGCCCCAGGTAAAACAGAGAGCCACACAACGACTACCTTTTTTCCGCGGAAGCTATCCCCTGCTCTACTTCGCGATTCTGGTGATCATGGTCGCTGTGAGCCTGACGCGGTATCACTTGCTCATCAAAGACATTGTTGCCGAGGCCACGGAAGACCGGGCCTTGCAACTGGAGCTGCTGGGTGCGTATGTTCCAGACAATCTGCTGCGCAAAAGCCTAGTCTCCCATGGCACCGAGATCCAAGACTCCTTGGACGAGGAACTGGGCAGGCATCGCGGTGTGCAGTCCCTTCAATGGGAGTTTGACGGTCGCAGCTACACCAGCGACAGGTCCGGTACGTCGAGCGCCCAAGTCCCCCGCTGGTTTGCTGAGCTCGCCAACCTTGCGCCGTTGCAACAAGAGTTCGAGGCCCTCTCCCCTCAAGGCAGCAAGGCCCGCTTGACGGTCCGGATGCGAGGCGACACCACCCTGCAAAAGAGCTGGGTCACTGTGATGCGGCAGATCCCGGTGTCTCTGTTGATCATCGTGACGGTGTTCACCTTGTTGTCGCTGCTCTTAAGGGTCAATTCCCGCTTGCTGGAGCGTTTAAGTTTCGCTACCGACACGCTGCGTTCCGGGGAGTTGGGGGTGCGGATGGTGGAAACCGGCACTTCCGAAATGCGCGCGGTGGCCCAGACCTTTAATGCCATGGCGGCAGAAATCGAGTCCTTGGTGCACTCCTTGCGCCAGAGCAAAACAGATCACCATGAGCAGGTTCACTTCACACATCAATTCATCAATGCGCTGCCACTTCCTGTTTTTTTAAGAGATCAGGACGGCACCTGTCTTGGGGTCAACAAAGCCTGGGAAGAGTTTTTCAACCACCCTTCCGGCGCGGTGGTGGGCGGCCGCTTGCTCAGCGATTTCGCCAACTTTCCCCGCGGGACCAACCAGTATCAAAAGTTCGGTAAACCGCGGGAGGATCACGAGATCCAGATCCTGGTCGATGAACACCAGGTCCGTGACATGGGCTACTACAAGGCGCCGTTCACCCTCCGGGACGGTACCCAGGCTGGCACCATCGGCGCACTGGTAGACATTACCGACCGCAAGAACGCCCAAGCAGCGCTGTTGGCCGAGAAAGAGCGCGCAGTAGTCACGCTCTCGTCGATCGCAGACGGTGTCATCACGACCAATGCCGCCGGGCGCATTGAAACCATGAACGAGGCGGCCCAGTACCTGACAGGCCACCAGTTGGTGCAGGCTGTGGGGCTGCCACTAGCATCCGTTTTTCGCCGGGACCCCACCTCTCAACCACTGCCAGAGGGGCTCCAGGTGAATCAGTTGCACCTGGTGCAATCGCCGGTCCACGCCTTGAATCAGCTTCTGGTGCATCGCTCCGGCGAGCGCTACGCCATCGAATTCACGGCCTCTCCGATCCGTTATTCGGGGGGCGAGGTGTCCGGTTGCGTGCTGGTGTTCCGTGATGTCACCGAAACCAACGCGCTGAAGAATGAAATTTCATGGCAAGCACGCCACGACCCCCTCACCGGATTGAACAACCGCACCGCACTGGGTGAGCGGCTCACCCACGCGCTGTTTCAGGCCCGCGAATCCGGGCAGAGCCTGGCGCTTTGCCTGCTGGATCTGGACCATTTTCAGGCGATCAATGAATCCGAGGGGCAGCGAATCGGCGACCGTCTGCTCAAAGAAGTCGGTCTGCGCCTGCGGCGCTTTGTCAAAGACGAATCCGACATCGCAAGGCTGGGTGGCGATGAGTTTGTGGTGCTGTTTCACGAAAGTGCACAGGGGCCCCGGTTGTTTGCACGCGTGCGCGAGTTGCTGGGGGCTCTCGCCCAGCCCTTTGCCATTGACGATGTCACTGTGAGCTGCACGGCGAGTGCCGGCATTGCGGTATACCCGATGGACAACGCGAGCCCCGATACCCTGCTACGACACGCCGATCAGGCCATGTACCAAGCCAAGCAGGCAGGCAGAGGCAACCTCCATTTGTTCGATGCCTTGCAAGACCAGCAGGTTCAAACCACCCACACCCGCATGGCCCGGATCGGCGAGGCCCTGCAGTCCGAAGAATTCCGCTTGCACTACCAGCCCAAGGTGTATTTGCGCAGCGGCGACATCATCGGTTTCGAGGCCTTGCTCCGCTGGCAGCATCCGGAGGACGGCTTGGTGGGCCCGCAAGCCTTCCTGCCTTTGATTGAAGAGACCGACCTGATCGTCGACACCGGCAACTGGGTGCTCTCGCAGGCCATGCGGCAATTGCAGCAGTGGGTACAACAGGGGCACGCCTGGAAAGTCAGCGTGAATATTGCCGCGCGCCATTTCCACCGGCCGGATTTCGTGGACTCGCTGCGATCCCTGCTGTTGGACTACCCCTCCGTCCCCGCCGGGCTGCTGGAGCTCGAGATCTTGGAGTCCGCTGCGCTTCAGGACATTCAATACATGCGCCACATGATGCAGGAGTGTCAGGCCTTGGGCGTGAGCTTTTCGCTTGACGACTTCGGGACCGGCTTTTCGTCTTTGTCATACCTGAAACGACTGCCGGCGGAGACCATCAAAATTGACCGCATGTTTGTCGACGGCATTCTGACCGACCCGGAGGACAGCACCTTGGTGAGCGCGATCGTCGGTCTGGCCCGTGCGTTCGACCGCGCGGTGATTGCCGAAGGCGTAGAGACCGATCAGCAAGCAGAAAAGTTGTTGTCCTTGGGCTGCGAAATGGGCCAGGGGTATGGCATTGCCAAGCCCATGCCGGCGGATGCGGTGGTGCCGTGGGCTACGGCGCGCCGCACGGCGAAAGCCGTGCTCTAGCGCAATCGGCTGGAGAGCGCCGGGCTCAGCGTGGCCAGAAAACCCTCTACCGTGTCGGTGTAGTTGCCGGCCAGCCCGAGGTTCTTGTTGATCTCGCCATGGCTGAGGTCCTGGCCGGAGACCTGCACCTTTACCCCCATGACGAGGGCCTGTTGGCTGAATGCCTGGGCCTGGGCACAAGAGTCGCCCCTGCGGGTGGAGCACACCGCCAGCATCGGTTTGGCAGCGCCCTGCAGCTGGTGCAGTGGCGATACCGCACGCCAGAAATCTGGATCGGTGCCAAACGCCGGGTCATACAGCTTGTAGTGCCGCGCTTTCATGATGCCGGCCACATCGAGCGCCGCACTGTCGAGCAGCACCGAACCGAGCCAGCCTTGGGCACCTGCTTGAGGCCCATACACAGACGACGCCGACAGCAAAGCCACCAGATGGGCCCCGGCCGAATGACCCATGAGCACAAATTGCTTGGGGTCTGCACCCCAGCTACGCGCCTGGTTTTGCGCCACTGACAAGGCTTGCGCGACATCGCGCACCTGGTCGAGAGGATCGGCCTCGGGCAGCAGGCGGTTGTTGATCGAGACGAATACCAAACCCTTGGCAAGCCAGCGATGGGCTTTGTTGTCCACCACATTGCCATTGCGCTTGTCGCCGGTGCGCCAGGCCCCCCCGTGCACCATGAAAATCACCGGTGCCGGGCCCCCCGCCTGGGTGTCGGGCAGATAGACATCCATTTTTTGCAGGGCGTCGCTGCCATAAGGCACGTCGCGCAAGACCCTGAACCGCGCTTCGCTGGGAGTGCCGCCGTCCGGGGCCTCGAGTGACTCTTCGGCGCCGCGCCGGTCTCCGTTGTCCCGCCGCTCCATGATGCGCTGTTTGATCCGATCCAGCACATTGTCCGCATGGCTTGGCGTGGCGCTGGCCCAGAGGGCCGCACACAGCAAGGGGAGTAAGTATGTGCGGAAGCCGGAGCGCGGAAGATTCATAGCGGGTGTACCTGGTTCATGTCTGGCTTGTCCAGCCAGGCGATGAACTCGTCCACCATCTGCTGGCTTGCGCCCGTCGCGGCATTCCATGCCTTGACGCGCGCATCCAGATCATTGCCGTAGTGCGTAAAGTCTGTGCGGTCCGGAAGTTTGCTGTTCGGTAAAGTTTTCACCCAATCCGGGTTGGGAGCCAGCAAGACCATGGTGTCCAGAAACGGCGTGCTGCGGTGGCGCCATTTCAGCCCTTTGTCCAACCAACCCGGCACCACACTTTGCTGGAAATGCGGGTACAGCACCAAGCCTTTAGGGTCAAAAGTACCGGTAGCCCCCGTATTCATTGCGGGATTAGCTCCTGAATATGTAGCAAGCTCCGCCCCTGGGTAGTTGAGGTGCAGGTGGTAATCAGTGATGCCACCATCCCAATACGCGCCTTTGGGTGCGCCGGGGATATCTTGGATGGCCCGCAAAACAAACGGAATCGAGCAGCTGGCCTGCAGCGCAGGGTTGAAGTTGGTCTCGCTCAAGAGCACGCGCCGTGTGCGGTAGTCCTGGGTCGCAAATGGCAGGGGCGCCGGGCCCTCGCCTGCCCTGCCGCTTGAAAACACCACCCGCTCCAGCCAGGCACCCATGGCCTTGCGTTTCACGGTGTTCGTTAAAAAGGCGCCCAAATAACCCAGCGGGGTGCGCAGGCCATGCTCGGTGCCCAGCATGTGCCTGCCGCGGGAGGTCACGATGTGCAGCCGGTACCTTGGGTGGCTCAGCACCTCGGGGACGCGGCCTCCATAAAAAGCGAGCAGGTTGCGCCCGAAGGTTTCGCTCACCTGGTCTGCGCTGACCCGCTTTTGTCCGGGCGCAAGCTCGTAATGCTGGTGGATGTAGTCGTGCTCCAAGCGCTGAAAGGCAGACACCGGGTCATTCAGGCAGGCAGTCGCCATGCGCCACGCTCCGATGGAGGCGCCCACCAGATCCACCGGCTGGTTGGATCGCTGTAGCCAATCCCCAAACAAAAAGCGGTCCATCGGGCCAAGGATCAGCCCTTTGGGCCCGCCGGCAGCGCCGGGAATGGTGCGGATGTGTTCTGGTTGCAAGCCGTGCGCGGCCAATGACGCGCGGGCCGTCGGGCCCGCATAGATGTGAAGTGCTTTCATATCCGGTTCAGGTGTGGGCTGCCCAGTCAAACGGGTCTTGTTGCAGCACCATGTCGATGTTCAGGCCCAGCGCAATGCCGACGGCATCCGGGTAGGTCACGGCCAGCCCTTTTTCGCTCAAGCCCGCCTCCTTGGCGCGTGCCCGCCAGGCGGCGAGGTGAATCACGCCGGCCAGAGGCTCGTAAACATTGTTGTCAAACGGGGCGTATTGGTGCTCAATGGCATCCACCATCGGTTTGGGAAACTGCCACATCCGCGCATAGCCGGCGCCCACGCTGGCATAGCAGTAGCCCAGCACAGTGCGCTCTACAAAGGCGCGGTTCATGGCCAAGGGGGCGATTTCGTTGTCCAGCATGGCGCACACATCGGGCATCGCCAGGTGCATGGCGAGCTCGCCCACCGCATGGATCAGCCCGGTGGTAAACGCCGCCTGGGCGTTGAGCCGGACCAAGGTGGCCAGCGAGCGCGACACCTTGGCTACGTTGAGGCTGTAGTCCCAGAACTGCGGCAGCTGGATGCCTGGCACCGCTTTGGGCGACGCCACCTCGGCGGCGGCTTGCGCCATCATCCGGACGTGGCTCAAATCCAGCAGCGCAAGGGCCTCAGAGACCGTGCTGATCTTGCCCGACTGCTGAAAAAAGCTCGAATTGGCCAGCTGGAGCAGCCGGCTGGTCAGCGCAGGGTCAGTGCTGATCAGGCGGTTGATTTTGTGCAGGTCCGCCTCGGGTTGGCCCAGCTCGCTCAGCAGCAGCGCCACCACTTTCGGAATGCTGGGCAGGTGAAACTGCTGTTCCAGCAAGGCACTGAGAATCATGTAGGCAAGCTCCGCAAAATGGTCTATCCAACGGCCAATTATCACAGGGGGCTGTGGAGCCGCCGCCTTTTGCTTTATTCGTTCACTGACAACGTGTTTTAACTGAATCCAATGCCGCTGTTGCTGCGTAACCAACGTGGGCCATTTGATTTTTTGCGTTATCAGGGACTATTTTCATGAATTTTCATCAACAGTCGGTTGGAAAAAAGCTGTTCATTGCCTTTTCTATTCTGGTCACCATCCTCGTGGGGGTGTCGCTGATTGCCATTCAGAGCCTGAGCCAGGCGCAGCAAGACTTTGATGGCTTTGTCAGTGATGAATTCAGCCGTGGCAGCCTGGCCCGTGATATCCGGGCCGCCGCGAGCGCCCGGGCCATCTCGGCACGCAACCTCATTATTTTGAATGGCCCGGAAGACATCAAGGCAGAGTCCCTCGCGGTGCAAGTCGCCCACGACCGGGTGCAAGAGCGCCTGGCACTGCTCAAGAGCACGGTGGCCAAGGCGCAAGGCGTGGGTGCTGACGAGCGCGCCCTGCTCGACAAAATCGACAAACTCGAGCAGCAATACGGGCCGGTGGCCCTTGCCATCGTGGCGAAGGCGGTCTCGGGCCAAAAAGAAGCGGCCATTCTGCAGATGAATGAGCAATGCCAGCCCTTGCTCAAACAGCTGATCAGCTCCACCAGCGAGTATTCCAAGCTGATCGCAGCGGCCGGCGGCAACGAGATCAAACGCTCGGGCGAAAAATTCCGCACCAACCGGTTGATGTTGGTGGCGGGCTCCATTGCCTCCGTGGTGATTGCGATTCTCTTGGCCACACTGATTCACCGTAGCTTGATGCGCTCGCTGGGCGCAGATCCGGCCCAACTCAGTGCTGCAGCGCGGCGTGTGGCCTCGGGCAATTTGGGCCCCGTGGATGGCAGTGCCAACGCGCCCCACAACAGCGTGCTCGCCTCTCTGGGCGAGATGCAAATCGCGCTAGCCGGCATTGTGTCGGGCGTGCGCAGCTCGGCCACCTCGATCGAAGCAGGATCGCGGGAGATTGCCAGCGGGAACAACGACCTTTCGCAGCGCACCGAGCAACAGGCCCACAGCATCCAGCAAAGCGCCGCCTCGATGGAGGAGATGACGGTCAATGTGCAGCAAAGCTCAGAAACCGCCCTACAAGCCACCCGCTTGGCGACCAGCGCACGTGCTGCGGCAGAGCATGGCGGCACAGTGGTCTCGCAAGTGGTGAGCACCATGGAAGACATTTCCAGCAGCTCACGCCGCATCGGAGACATCATCAGCGTGATTGACGGCATTGCGTTTCAGACCAACATTCTGGCGCTCAATGCCGCCGTGGAAGCAGCCCGTGCCGGCGAGCAAGGGCGCGGCTTTGCAGTGGTGGCGACCGAGGTGCGCACCCTGGCCCAGCGCAGCGCGCAGGCCGCCAAAGAAATCAAAACCTTGATCGAAGCCAGTGTTCAACGGGTCGAGGCTGGAACCACCTTGGTGCACTCCGCCGGCACCGCCATGACGGGCATCGTCGTCGAGGTCAATCGGGTCGCGGATCTGATTGCCACCATCAGCAGCGCGACCCGCGAGCAGAGCACCGGCATCAGCCAGATCGGCAGCGCGGTGTCGCAAATTGACCAGACCACCCAGCAAAACGCCGCGCTGGTCGAAGAAATGGCCGCAGCTGCTGCCACGCTCAACGAGCAGGCCAATGCGCTGGTGGAGTCGGTGGCCGTGTTTCAGGTCGGCGAAGGGGCAGCCACGGGCTGGGGTCAAGCCCGGCCGCTGGCCCTGCGTTGAACAAGCACCCGCCCACCCAGCCAGTGGTGGGCGTGGATGGTGCTTAGCGCTTGAGCTTGGCGAATGCCGCTGCCATGGCGTTGCCGGCAGCCGGGGCGCTGTCTTGGTAGCGACCCACCTGGCGCTCGCCACGGGCGGGGCCCTGGTAGCGGTTATCACCGGCTCTTTGGCCTCCAGCGCCCTTGGCACCTGCGGGAGCAGCTCCTATTTTCATAGTAAGGCCGATGCGCTTGCGGGCCACATCCACTTCCACCACCTGCACTTTGACGATGTCGCCGGTTTTGACGACCTCGCGTGCATCGTTCACAAACTTGTGCGCCAGCTGGCTTACATGCACCAGACCATCCTGGTGCACGCCCAGGTCGATGAAGGCGCCGAACTGGGCCACGTTGCTCACGGTGCCTTCCAGAATCATGCCTTCCTTCAGGTCGGCAATGTCTTCCACGCCGTCGTTGAAGCGCGCCACCTTGAAGTCCGGGCGCGGGTCGCGGCCGGGCTTTTCCAGCTCGGTGAAGATGTCTTTGACAGTGATCACGCCGAATTGCTCGTTGGCGAACAGCTCAGGCTTGAGCGTCTTGAGCATGTCGGCCCGGCCCATGATCTCGGCCACCGGCTTGCCGGTTTTAGACATGATTTGCTCCACCACCGGGTAGGTTTCGGGGTGCACGCCAGTCATGTCCAGCGGGTTGCTGCCACCGCGGATGCGCAAAAAGCCTGCGCTTTGCTCAAAGGTTTTGGCACCCAAACCGGTCACCTTCATCAAGTCTTGGCGGCTACCGAAGGCGCCGTTGGACTCACGCCAGCGCACCACGGCCTTGGCCACGGTGCCTGAAAGGCCGGATACACGGGACAGCAACGGCACAGAGGCCGTATTCAGGTCCACGCCCACCGAGTTCACGCAGTCTTCCACCACCGCGTCCAGTGTTTTGGCGAGTTCGCTTTGGTTCACGTCGTGCTGGTACTGCCCCACCCCGATGCTCTTGGGGTCGATCTTCACCAGTTCAGCCAGCGGGTCTTGCAGGCGGCGGGCAATCGAGGCTGCGCCGCGCAGGCTCACGTCCACGTCAGGCATCTCTTGCGATGCATATTCGCTGGCGGAGTACACCGAAGCGCCTGCCTCGCTCACTACGACCTTGTCGACCTTGATCTCAGGCGCGCCGGCTTGGTCAGCCATCTTGGCCAAAAGCTTGATCAGGTCCGCGGCCAGCTTGTCCGTCTCGCGGCTGGCGGTACCGTTGCCGATGGCAATCAGGTTCACGCTGTGTTTGGCGCACAGCTTGCCCAGGGTGTGTAGCGAGCCTTCCCAGTCCTTGCGGGGCTCGTGGGGGAATACGGTGGCGGTTTCCACCAGCTTGCCCGTGGCATCGACCACCGCCACTTTCACACCGGTCCGGATGCCAGGGTCCAGGCCCATCACCACGCGCGGGCCGGCGGGGGCTGCCAGCAACAGGTCGCGCAGGTTGTCAGCAAACACCTTGATGGCCACCTTTTCGGCGTCTTCCCGCAGGCGGGCAAACAGGTCGCGTTCGGTGGACAGGTTGAGCTTGACTTTCCAAGTCCAGGCCACGCACTTGCGGATCAAATCGTCACCGGGGCGGCCCTGATGCCTCCAACCCAGCTTGAGCGCCAGGCGCCCTTCTGCCAATGACACCACCGCTGCAGGCCGCTTTGCTACAGAATTAGTAGCTGCTTGCGCAGATGCCGCGGGCGCTACAGCCACATTTGATGTAGAAACCGGCTCGGGCAACACCAGCTTGGCATCCAGAATATCCAGTGAGCGGCCCCGGAACACCGCCAGCGCACGGTGGCTGGGCACGCGGCCGATGGGCTCGTCGTAGTCAAAGTAATCGCGGAACTTGGACACGTCGACGTTGTTTTCGTCCTTGCCGTCCATCAGTTTGGAGCGGAACAGGCCCTCTTGCCAGAGCCACTCGCGCAGGTCTTGCACCAGCACCGGGTCTTCGGCCCAGCGCTCGCTCAAGATGTCGCGCACGCCGTCCAGCACCGCCAGCACGGTGGTGAAGTCGTCGCCGGCCTCGGTCTTTTCCTTGAGTACAAAGGCCTGTGCCTCGTCCATGGGCACCAACTGCGGGTTGGCATACAGCTTGTCCGCCAGCGGCTCAATGCCGGCTTCGCGGGCAATCATGCCCTTGGTGCGGCGCTTCGGCTTAAAGGGCAGATAAATGTCCTCTACTTCCTGCTTGGTCGCAGCCGCGTCAATGGCAGCCAACAGGGCGGGCGTGAGCTTGCCTTGTTCGTCAATGCTTTTGACCACCGCTTCTTTGCGGTCGCGCAGTTCGCGCAGGTAGCTCAGGCGGGCTTCCAGCTCGCGTAGCTGAATATCGTCCAGCCCGTCCGTCACTTCTTTGCGGTAGCGGGCGATGAAGGGCACGGTGGCGCCGCCATCCAACAAGGCCACGGCGGCCTCGACCTGCTGGGGGCGTACCCGGATTTCTTGCGCAATTTGCGCGATGATTTTCTGCATTGCGAAAAAGCCGGTCAAAACCGGTGATGGAATTCAATCAAGGGCGCGAGTGTGCCACAGAGAGGATCTACACTTTGCCGATGCCGCGTGTTCTCTCTTTCCTGCTAGGTGCCAGCCTGTTTGCCGCCTTTTGTGGCGCGGCATGGGCGCAGCCGCTCACGGTGGGAATGGGCCTGAACAAGCCGCCTTATGTGATGGACGGTGGGCAGGCCGGCCTCGAGGTGGAGATCGCCCGCCAGGCATTTCAGGCCGTGGGGCTCAACATGCAGGCGCAGCAGTTTCCGCCGTCCAGAGCGCTCATGGTCTACCGCGCTGGCCAGCTCGACGTGCTTTTGACAGTGGATGAAGGCATTGGCGGCGACGGCTTCTTTTCAGAGGTTTACATCTCCAATCAAAACGTGGCTATCACTTTGGCCTCCAATCGGTTCCCGATCAAACAAATAGAAGACCTGGCCGGTTATTCGGTGGCAGCTTTTCAAAATGCCAGTTTTTTGTTGGGCGAGCGGTTCAAGCGGGTCGCGGGCAGCCACACCCGGTACACCGAGTACCCCCAACAAATCACCCAAAACAACTTGTTGTTCGCCGGGCGGGTGGATGTAGTGGTGGGTGACAAGCGCATCCTGCACCACCTTCTGCGCGACCTGGACCCCAAGCTCGACCGCAGCAAGCCGCTCTCGATTCACCCCATTTTCCCGCTCAACCCGCGCAAAGCCGTGTTCAAAGATGCTGCAGTGCGCGACCAGTTCAATGCCGGCTTGAAGATCATCCAGAGCAACGGCGTGTGCGACGCGATCCTCAAAAAATACGCCCATTTGCAGTAGGCCGTTGGCTCCGGTGGTTTTATGGGGTACAAACTAGCCCCGCCCCCTTCCCTTTCCGCGTCCCCCCTTCTCAGCGAGCAAACCGATGCAGCCGATTACCCCCAGCGTCGGCACCCTGCCCGCCCGCGCCCCCACCCAGTATCTCCATTGGACCGAAGAGAGCCAAGCCTGCTCCGCCGTCTGGCGCTCTGAGCGCGGTGCGGCGCCGCCTGCGAAAGTGGTGCTGGCGGACGACACTTGGACTGCTGACGCGGCCTACCAGATGGCCTGTGGCGGTACAGCCCTGCTGTGGCGGGGCGACTTCCACAACGCGCGGCAACTGCTACAGGCCCTGCAACGCCGCATTGACACCCCGCCCAAACGCAAAAGCCGGGGGGTAAAAGGCCCGGGTGCAGCACCTACAGACGGCCCGATGGATCCCCAGGTTTTTCATTTGCACCGCCAAGCCCAAGCGCAGCGGGCCCGGATCCTGGCCATGGTGCTCGTGCCATTAGATGGCAATTACGACATCACGCTGCGCCGCGCGCCCGACTCGCGCCTTGCCTGCACAGAAGCTTGGGGACCGGTGGTCGAGCCGGCGCAAGCCAGCGTGGCCTCGCTGCGGGATGTTCTGGCGATGCGCAGTGCCAGCGAATGGCGCAAAAATGGCGTGGAGATTGCCGCTCTGGGCCCCGCACCCGGCAACAGAATCCACCCGCACTACGGCGTTTTTTCGCCGGTCCGCGGGGAGTACATCGACTTAGTGGCCGCGCAGCCCTTGCCTGCGCAAGACGCAGCAGGAGTGCAGGAGAGCGTCCCCTACCGGGCTTTTGACATCGGTACCGGCTCCGGCGTGCTGTCGGCGGTGCTGGTTCGCCGCCAGGTGGCCCAAGTGGTGGCTACCGATCAAGACGGTCGAGCCATGGCCTGCGCCGGCGACAACTTCGCCCGACTGGGGGTGGCTGCTTCGATTGAATTGCAGCAAACCGATATGTTTCCGGAGGGGCGCGCCAACCTGGTGATGTGCAACCCCCCGTGGCTTCCTGCCAGGCCGAGTGCACCGGTGGAATATGCGGTCTACGACGAAAACAGCCGGATGCTGCTGGCATTCTTGGCAGGCTTGCCGGGCCACCTGTTGCCCGGTGGCGAGGGGTGGCTGATTCTGTCGGATCTGGCCGAGCGCTTGGGGCTACGCAGTCCCACCATGTTGACGGACGCTATAGCGGCTGCTGGCTTGGTGGTACTCGGCCGCAGCGACGCCAAACCGGTCCACGCCAAAAGCCAGGCGCCAGTGGATGCGCTTCACCCGGCACGCAGCCGGGAAGTTACCAGCCTGTGGCGCTTGGGCGTAGCCCCGGTAGTGCATTGAGCCTTTGATGCGATTCACCAAAACAAAAGGCCCTGAAACAGGGCCTTTTGTTCGGCAAGTCTGCTGGCCATCGGCCGGCAGCGGTTGCAGGGCTTAGCGGTGACGCTTGCCTGGGTTCTTCTTGCTACGGGTAGCAACACCACGCTCCAAGCTCACGCGCTGGCCACGGCCGCCGGTAGGCAGGGTGAAGCCGGGCAGTGGCTGGGGAGCGGGAGTAGCTTTGCGGTCTGCTTCAGTAAAGATTTTGTTGCCCATGTGGCGATCCTGTTGAGGTTGGTGAGAAAACCAGTATTTTCTCATTTTTTTGGGCCGCTATCGGCACCGGTGTAAATCAAGGCCCCACAGCAGGGCGAAAAGCGCGGATTTGCCACAATCCGGACATGCTTGCCTACTACTCGGACCAGTTTGTTTTGCCCTTGCCGGACGGTCACCGCTTCCCGATGGCCAAGTACCGCATGTTGCGCGACCGGATCGCGGCGGAGCTCCCCGCTATTGCCCTGCACGAGGCACCGGCCGCCACGGAGGGCGAGTTGGCGCTGGTGCACACGCCAGCCTATATTGACTCCATCTTGCAAGGCACGGCTGAACCTGCGGTGCTCCGTGAAATCGGTTTTCCCTGGAGCCCGGCGATGGCCGAGCGGGCTCTACGCTCAGTTGGTGCGACGGTGGCTGCTGCCCGCTCCGCCCTCGTGGCGGGCGTTGCTGCGAACCTTGCGGGCGGCACCCACCACGCCTATGCCCACAAAGGCGGCGGCTTTTGCGTGTTCAATGACCTTGCCGTGGCCGCACGGGTCATGCAAGCGGAATGGGGCCGCAGCCGCAACCAGGATGGCAGTCGCCGCAGTCCTTTGCAAGTGGCGGTTATTGATTTGGATGTGCACCAAGGCAACGGCACCGCGAGCGTATTTCAAGGTGATGACACGGTGTTCACCCTCTCACTGCACGGCGAAAAAAACTTCCCCTTCCGCAAGGAAGCCAGTGACCTCGATATCGGGTTGCCCGACGGCTGCACCGATGATGAATACCTGAGCACTCTGGATCACGCCCTGCAAGAGTTGGAGCAGCGCTTCTCCGCCGATTTTGTGTTTTTTCTCGCAGGCGCTGACCCGCATGAGGGGGACCGTCTAGGGCGGCTCAAACTCACTGCAGCCGGCCTGCACGCCCGGGACCAAAGAGTGCTGGATTGGTGCTTGGACCGGAGGCTGCCTGTAGTGATCACCATGGGTGGTGGCTACGGCCATGACTTGGAGCAGACGGTCGCAGTGCAAATGCAAACCTATACGCTCGCCGCCGCCCATGCACAGCGCTGGGCAGAGTCCACCGTCTATATCTGAAAGGTCGGCGCGGTCTGGACCGCGGCGGTTTCAGAGAACTTCAAGCGCCAGGCGTTGAACTGCTCCAACGGCAGCGGTCTGCTCAAGTGGTAGCCCTGGGCTTCGTCGCACGACAAAGCACGCAGCTTGTCGGTGATCACCTGGTTCTCCACCCCTTCGGCCACCACGGTTTTGCCGAGGTTGTGGGCGAGTTCGATGGTCGACTTCACGATCAGGCTGTCGCTCTCGTCGCCGTCCATGCCCATGACAAAAGATTTGTCAATTTTGAGCTCATTGACTGGCAAGCGCTTCAGGTAAGCCAGTGAAGAGTAACCGGTACCGAAATCATCAATCGACAACTTGAAGCCGCGCTGCGAAAGGCGATTGAGCGTTGCCTCGGCCCGGTCCGGGTCGTCCATGATGGCACTTTCGGTGATCTCTAGGCAGAACGATTCTGTGGCCACACCGTGCTTACGCATCAGGTCTTCGAGCTTGTCAGGGAAATCCTGGTCCAGCAAGTCACGGGTCGACAAGTTCACCGACACACACAAGGGCCCGCCGCCAGCGTTCAGCAGCTGCATATTGCGGGCTACTTCTTCAAACATCCACAAGGTCATTTGCCGGATATAGCCCGTTTGCTCGGCAAAAGGGATGAACTGCATCGGCGGCACCAGGCCGCGCACAGGGTGCTGCCAACGCACCAAGGCCTCTGCAGACGAGACGGTGCCGCTGGCTATATGGAGTTTGGGCTGAAGGTAGACACGCAACTCGTTGTTTTCTACGGCGTGGCGCAGCTCCGAGAGCATCGAGAGCGTTTCAGGGCTGGAGGAGTCGAGGGCCGCGTGGTAAATCTGGATCCCGGTCGATTTGTTTTTCGCGACATACATGGCAATCACGGCGCGGCTCAGTAGGCGGTCTACATCTCCCGCATCACTCGGCCAGCTGGCAATGCCGATACCCGCGCTGATGTCGACCGTCTGGTCTTGCATCTTCATCGGGGCTTCAAACGCTTGCGCTACTTGTTTGGCAAACGGCAGCGCACCGGCGGAATCCACGCCCTCGAGCACGATGGCGAACTCATCGCCACCGACCCGGGCGATGTTTTCACGCACGACGCCGGGGATACTGATTAATCGCTCGGCCACCGCAATCAACAGTTGGTCGCCGAAGGCGTAACCCAGCACGTTGTTCACGAACTTGAAGCGGTCCAGGTTCAGCATCACGATGGTCACGGGTTGGCTGGTCCCTGACTCTTGGGTGTTGCGCTTGATGGCAGCTGAAATTGAATCGCGGAACTGAACACGATTGGGCAAGCCGGTCAGACGGTCCCAAAAGGCCAGCGCGCGGATTTCGTCTTGTTGGCTCTGGATGCTGGTCCGCATGTGGTTGAACGCGCGCGAAAGATCGCCGATCTCATCCCGGTGCCGCATCGCAGGCAAGGCCATAGAGTAATACCCTGCGCTCAGCTGATCTGACGCTTTGGCGAGCGACCGCAGGGGAATGGTGATGCGCCGTGCCAAGATGAAGCTGCCCGCGGTAAAGAGCACCAAGGCGATCGCGGCGAGTGCGAGCAGTGCCTGCTCTACCCGGGCAAACGGCTCCACAAACACATCAATCGGGCGCAGCATATAGACCTCGAGCCCCAAAGAGTGGCTGCGGTCGCTCGATTTGCGCACCACGTATTCGCGGCCGTCGAGAACAGCGTTGCCGCCGTCTTTGAGATTCAGCAGTGCCGGGTAAGTCCCCGAAGGCAAACTGCTGACGGTCACGCCGCCGGTCGGGCCAATGATGGCTAAATCAGCCCGGCTCACTTTGACCAACTCTTCCACCTGCTCGCGGGTAATGGGGAACGCCATCATCACCCAGCCCACCTGGACCGGGGCGTTCAGGGGCACCATAACAGTAACCAGCAGCTTATCGTCAAAATCGATGAGCGCATAGCCGTCACCGCCGGAGGCCAGTCGGCTTGCGGTTTGCTGGAAGAACCCGACCAAACCGGCTTCGGTGAACGCATCGATACTCGATGCTTGTAGCTTGTGGTCCACGGTCAGCAGGGCCGCGAAGGCAGCACCAACGCGACCAGCGCTGTTGTCCAACACCGAGCGGACGGTCTCTGTATCGCCACTCAGCACCGCATCGCGAAAGCCAAAATCGCTGGCGAGCACCAAAGCGCTCTGGCGCAAACTGGCTGCCCGCTGCTCCATCAAGGCCCACCAATTGGCATCGACCGTGATCAGCTCTTCTTTGACCTGCTGACGGACAATTTCATCAATGTTGCGCTCGGTGATCAGATAGGAAGCCGACTGAATCACCAAAAGAATAGCGATCGACATGGACACGAACTTGGTGCCCACCCCGAATCTGCGCATGAAACGAAACAACTTCAAGCCGTGCTCCCCGCGACTTTGACACTGAGAGTGTCATTACCCGGCGTTATTTTGACCGGCTGCTCGCTCAATGGGGCACCCGGCAAAACGGTGGAGTGCCACGCTTTGAGCTGGTAATTTCCGGCTGGGGCATCCAGGGTCAGACGGCCCCTGCCGTCGGTGACACCGAAATACGGGGTTTCAACGATCAACACCCACGCCACCATGTTGTCGTGGATGTTGCAGCCCAGCACGGCTACTCCGGGTTTGTCAAACACCACTGGAGCTGCCGGAACGCCGGAATACAGCTTCAATTCAAATTTTTTGGCCGGAGAGAATGAATAGACGTGGTGCCGGACCGTGTCTTTGTTGGGGAACAGGACCGAGGTATTGGGTGTCACCACGGCGATTTGTGGGGAAAACTGTTTCGCAATTTGAATGATTTCGACGCCGGACAGCGGCTTGGCTGCGGCCTTCGCGGCGGGAGACTCGAGGAAAATTACCGCATTTGCGAGGGGTTTGCCGTCTTTGTCGGTCACCGTCACTTGGGTGTTGGCGTAAGCCGTGCCCGCAGCGCAAAGGGTGACGAATGAAAGCAGTCGTAAGGGCAGTAATTTCCAACGCATCGAGCTCTCCAACCAAGTGTTCAGTCCGGGCTTTGATCTCATTTTGCCCGAAACTAACAGATGGTCAGTGATTTAGCGGAGTAATCTTTTCAATTCCTCACCTAGATGAGGCTTATGGGCGAATGGGTCGGTGGGGTTGCGCGCCAGCATCACGTCTTCCATGCGGGTTTGCACGGAAGCAATCGCCTTGGGATGGCTATAAATATAGAAGCGCCCTTCGGCCACCGCATCGAACACCATTTGTGCGACTTCGGCGGCGGTGACCTTGCCGCTAGTGACCGCCTTGTCGGTCATGGCCTGGCCGATCAGCTGGCTGCGGGTGGGTTGGGCTGGCGCCGCACCTGAGGGGCGGTTGCGCTCGCTCTGGCTGATGCCGGTCGGCACAAAGAAGGGGCACAACACGCTGGCAGACACCTGGTCGGTGACCAGCGCCAGGTCTTGGTACAGGGTCTCGCTCAGCGACACCACGGCGTGTTTGCTCACGTTGTAAACCCCCATGTTGGGGGCGTTCAACAGGCCCGCCATGCTGGCCGTGTTGACGATGTGGCCCTGCCAAGCAGGGTCTTGTTGGGCGGCCTCCAGCATCATGGGGGTGAATACCCGCACGCCGTGGGCCACGCCCATGAGGTTGACACCCAGCACCCATTCCCAGTCGCGGGCGTTGTTCTCCCAGATCAGGCCCCCTGCCCCCACGCCTGCGTTGTTGAACACCAGGTGCGGCGCGCCAAAGCGCTGCAGCGTGGCGGCCCCCAGCGCCTCTACCTGTTCGGCCTGCGACACATCGACCCGCATGCCTAGCACCTGAGCGCCTTCGGCCTCCATTTCGGCAACCGCCTTGTCCAGCGCGTCTTGCTGCACGTCGGCGAGTACCAAATTCATGCCCAGCCGGGCGCCTATGCGAGCGCATTCCAGCCCGAAGCCGGAGCCTGCGCCGGTCAGTACGGCGGTTTTGCCTTGAAAGTTTGCAATCACAGGGGTTCTCCTCGTTATAAGTGTTTGAAAACGGTACTTTTCAGGCGCCGCGCAGCATTTCCAGGTGCGGAATGCCGTCTTCGATGTAGGGCTTGCCCACATCCACAAAGCCGTGTCGCTCGTAAAAAGACTTGAGGTGGGCTTGCGCACCGATGCGAATCGGTTGTGCGCCCCACTCCGCTTGCAGTGCTTTGACGGCCTCAGCCATCAGCAGGTGGCCGAGACCACCACCGCGGGCGTCGGGCTTGGTCACCACGCGGCCGATGCTGGCCTCGTCAAAAGTCACACCGGCGGGGAAGCAGCGCACGTAGGCGACTAGTTCGGTCTTGGCTCGACCAACATGTTCGCCAAGGAGTTCGGGTGGCAGTGGGTTCTGCTCCGTACAAGGAGTAGCCCGCAACGCGGGCGGGGGACACGGAGCAGAGCCCGCCGCCGCCCGAACTCCCAGCAAGTGCATGGCCTTGTCGTCCAGCCCATCCATATCCAGGAACACGCAGTTCTGCTCCACCACAAACACCTCGCTGCGCAGTCGCAGCAATTCGTACAACTGGTCGCGGCTCAGTGCATCAAATGCGAGCCACTTCCATTGGATGTCCTGACTCATGCCTGCGCCGCCTTGAGCACATAGCCGATGCGCGGAAAGTGCACATGCACGGTGCCGGCGCGCTCGTCCACGCGCTTCAACGTAAAGCGGGTGCGGGTGGCAGCGACCAAGGTGCCGGCAGTCGCCTCCTGACCGAAGGTTTCAGCGGCGATGGTCACTTCGCTGCCCAGAGGGATACCGTGCTCGTCCTGGAAATACGTGTCCAATGGGGCTGTGGCGCCCACAGCTTGTGCGCAAGCTGCTATGGCTTCTGTAGCAGACAGCTTCTCGAAGCTGCCGTGGCCGATGGCCGCCATGCGAGCCATCCAGGCCTGTACCGAGGGGGTTGCGTTCAGGATGTCGGCCATCACCGGCACCCGTTTGGCGGTAAACCACAGCGGGTGGTAAGCGGCAAAGTCGGCCACGCAAGGGTTGCTGCCTAGCAAAAAGTCCTGGCCTTCGAGCATGCTGGCGATGCGGCGCAGGTAGCTCTTGTAGGCCGCAGCAGCGTCACCGGGGCGCAGGCGCGTCATGCCGCTGGACATGGCGGCGCGGTCGGCGCCGAAGGCCTTGGCGGCTTCCGGGGGCGCGCCTTCAAACATGCTGGCCGCCCCTTTGGGCTGCAGGTTGTAGGCCATGGCGGCCCAGAACAAAGTGCTGTCCGCCCACTGCGCAACGATGCGGCTCAGGCCCTTGTCGTCTTCGGGGTAGAGGGTGGGCGTGGGGCGCAGCTGCTCCAGCACTTCGCAAATCAGGGCGCTATCGCAATACACATCAGCGCCGACTTGCAGAAACGGCGTTTTGCGGTAGCCGCCGGTCAGGGCCACCACATCGGGTTTGGGCATGATGGCCGGAATGATGACCGACTTCCAAGCCAGCTGTTTGTAGCCCAGCACCAGGCGCACCTTTTCAGAAAAAGGCGAGGTGGGGTAGTGGTGAAGAATGAGATCTGTCATGGGTTTCTCCAGAAAAATCAATAGGGCATGGCGCGCAGCAGGATGGCGTCAAAGTCCACCGCAGCACCCAGAGTGCCGAAGCTGTAGCCCCAGTTGCCTCCGAGTCGTGAATCACAAAACGCCTCGAACACCGCAGTGGGCGCCGTTTGGTACAAGAGCGCAGCTTGTACGGCGAGTGCCACGTCTTGTGCGAGGCGGCGGGCTTCCATCTCGGTAGCCATGAGTTCCACCCGCGTGGGCAAGGACGCTGCCAGCCTGTCGAGTGCGGGGTGGGCTCCACGAGCGGGAGCAAGTTCACGGGCCAGGGCTGCGGCGGTATCGCCCTTGCGCAGGGCGCGCAGCAGGTCCAGCGCCATGATGTTGCCGGCGCCTTCCCAGATGGAGTTGAGCGGCATCTCGCGGTAAATGCGGGCCATGGTGCCTTCTCCGCCCTCTTCCACATAGCCGTTGCCGCCCAGGCATTCCATGGCTTCTTGGGCAAAAGCAGCGCCGCGCTTACAGATCCAGTATTTGGCCACCGGAGTCAGCAGGCGGCCCATCAGCAGTTCGTGCGGGTTAGATGCATGGTCAAAAGCGCTTGCAAGCCGCATGGAGAGTGCGCAAGCCGCTTCGCATTCGATAGCAAGGTCGGCCAGCACATTGCGCATCAGCGCTTGCTCGATCAGGGCCTTGCCGAAGGCCTGGCGCTGCGAGGTATGGTGCAGCGCGATGCTGAGCGCCTGGCGCATCAGGCCGGCGGTGCCCAAGGCACAGTCCAGCCGGGTCATGGTGCCCATTTCCAGAATCTGCGGCACACCGCGCCCCTCCACGCCCACCAGCCAGGCAGTGGCGTGCTGAAACTCGACTTCCGAGCTGGCATTGGCGTGGTTGCCCAGCTTGTCTTTCAGGCGCTGGATGCGGATGGCATTCACGGTGCCGGGTGATTGTGGATCCGCGAAGTCGGGCAGGATGCGCGGCACAAAAAAGCAGGACAAGCCCGCCGGGCTTTGCGCCAGCACCAGAAAGGCGTCGCACATGGGGGCCGAGAAAAACCACTTGTGCCCCAGCAGCTTGAAGCGCGGGCCCCACGCATCCTCACCGTCGGGGATGGCCTGCGTGGTGTTGGCCCGCACATCCGAGCCACCCTGCTTTTCGGTCATGCCCATGCCCATGGTCAGGCCGCGTTTGTGGCGGTAGAGCTTGAACCCGGGGTCATAGGCCCGCGCCATCAGGCCCGGTGCCCAGGCTTCAAACACGGCCGGGTTGCCCCGCAGCGCCGGCAGCACCGCGTAGGTCATGGAAATGGGGCACAGGATGGAAGGCTCGGCTTCGGTGAACAGCATGAATGCAGCCGCCCGCCGCAGGTGGGCGCCCTCACCTGCCGCCGGGTCCCAGGGGCTGCCATGCAGGCCGGCCTGGGCGGCGGCATCCATCAGCGCGTGGTAGCTGGGGTGGAACTCCACCTGGTCCACCCGGCGCCCCAGCCGGTCGTGGCTGTGCAGCACAGGTGGGTGGGTGTTGGCCAGGCGCGCATGGGTCTGCATAGCACGGCTGCCCATTTGCGCGCCCAAAGATTGCAGCGCAGTCGTGTCTAGCCCCGGCGTATGAAAAGCCAGTGCGCTCTCCAAGGCGCGGTTGCCCGCCAGCAGATCGGTATCTGCCAAGGGCTCGACCTGGTTGAACACCGTGTGGGTCGCCGGGAAATCGGTTTCGCTGTGCATGCTGTCTCCTCAAACGCTATTCTTTTGATAGCTGCTCGCGCATATTCAACGGGCGCCAGAGGCCCATTTGGCCCAAAAAGCGCTAGTCGGTGGCAATGCCGGTGCCCGGTGCGTTCAGTGCGTTCACGCTGCGTGCGCCGGTGGCCAGGCGTTTCATGTACTTGAAGGTGCCGGTGGCGTGGGCACAGGCTTTGCCGTTGGCATCAAACACCGTGGCCTGGGTAAAGGCCATAGTGGCGGTGCGGTGCATCAGCTCGCCCTTGGCGGTCAGGGCGCCGACGGCGGGTTGCATGAAGCTGGTTTTCATCTCAATGGTGACTACGCCCAACTCCGGCGTCTCACTACGTGCCGCGGTGGCCATCGTCACATCCAGCAGGGTCATTTGCGCGCCACCATGGGTGACGTTGAACGAGTTCAGGTGTTCAGGCCGTGGCGTGTAGAGGATCTCAGAGCGCCCGCCCTCAAACACCGTGAGCTCGAAGCCGAGGTGGGTGACGAAGGGAATCTCAACGCCGAAGCCCACCGCTTTTTCCCAGAGGCTGGTCATGCACCGGTAACCACGCTCACGCCGCCGTCCACCGCCAGCCATTGGCCGGTGATGTGTTTGCCGGCGTCGGATGCGTAGAGCACGCACAGGCCCTTCAGGTCTTCGTCGTCGCCCAGGCGCTTGAGCGGTGCGGCAGCGGCCAGGTTCTCTTCACCCATGGCTTGCAACAAACCGGCTGTCATCTTGCTGGGGAAAAAGCCCGGGCACACCGCGTTGACGGTGATGTTGTACTTGCCCCACTCGGCCGCCAAAGCGCGGGTGAAGTTGATCACCGCGCCCTTGGAGGTGTTGTAGGCAATGGTTTGCATGGCCGGCGGGTTGCCGTTCAGCCCCGCAATCGAGGCCAGGTTGATGATGCGACCACCGTACTGTTGACCCGCCGCTTGCGCGCTCTGGAAGCGCGGAATCATGCTCTTCTTGGCGATGATCTGGCTCAGCAAAAAGTAGCCACGCACATTGAGGTTCATCACCTTGTCCCAGGCGTCCAACGGGTGGTCTTCAGCGGGTGCGCCCCAGGAGGCGCCGGCGTTGTTGACCAGAATGTCCACATCGCCCAAGCGCTGCAGGGTTTCATCGGCCAAGCGCTGGATTTCGGATTCTTTGGCACAGTCGGCAGCCACCCAACGCGCGTCGATGCCTGCGGCTTGCAGCTCGGCACAGGCCTCTTCCAGGTCTGCCGCTTTGCGCGAGCTGATCAGCACTTTGGCGCCGGCTTCGCCCAAAGCGTGGGCCAGTTGCAGGCCCAGGCCGCGGGAGCCTCCGGTGATCAAGGCGGTCTTGCCAGTGAGGTCGAAAAGTTGTTGGATGGTGCGTGTCATGCGGTCAGCCCGGAGTTGCAAAAAAGATGGACGGAATTGTGCGCAGAAGCCTGCGCAAAAGCCTGTCCCCTCAGCGATAGAAACGGGTGCTTTGGCCTATTCGCCGCGCAAGCGGGAGCGGATAAACACCATCACCACGCCGCCCACAACCGCCAAGCCGCCAAGGTTGTAAAACAAGGCCGCGTCTTGCGCCTCTTGTTGGTCAATAAAGTAGCCCAACACCATGGCCAGCAGGCCGCCGTAAATCAGCGCCCAGATCAAGCGCTCCATGCGCACCAATTTGACGTTGGTGGTGCCGTTGTATTTTTTAAAAAATGCCATCAGAAAGCTCCTTCGGGGAATGTTGCACAAGTCAGATCCCTCGATTGCACCACACCCAGCCAGGCATTTATCTTTGGCAACTCATAGTGGAAGAAGAATTTGGCGCAACCCACATGGCCCTGTGTCTCCAGCGTCTCTTGTTGCGGGTCGTTATCCAGCGCGCAACCGGCCACGTCCAGCCAGATCCAGGCGAGCACTGTGTGGCCGAAAGCCTGCATGTAGGGCACTGCATTGGCCAAGGCCTCGCCGGGTACACCGGTAGACCAGGCCTTCTGGGTGGCAACACCCACATCCTGCAACGCGCGGGCCAGCGCCTTGGCGTGTGGCGCCAACGCAGGAATGCCGTTGCAGCGGTTGACGGTGGCCATGATGCGGTGGCTCAGCAGTGTCAGGCCTTTGCCCTCCTCCATCAGCACCTTGCGCCCCAGCAGGTCCATGGCTTGAATGCCATGGGTGCCTTCGTGGATCATGTTCAGGCGGTTGTCGCGCCAGTATTGCTCCACCGGGAAGTCGCGGGTGTAGCCATAGCCGCCGTGCACCTGGATGGCCAGGGAGTTGGCTTCCAGGCACCACTCGCTGGGCCAGCTTTTGGCAATCGGGGTGAGCACTTCTAGCAACAAGCGGGCATCTTCGGCGTCTTGCGCGGTGCCGGTATGCTGCTCGTCAATCAGGCGGGCACAGTACAGCTCCAAAGCCAATGCGCCTTCGCAATAGGCCTTTTGCGTGAGCAGCATGCGCTTCACATCGGCGTGCTCAATGATGCGGGTCTGCGGAGCGGCAGCGTCCTTGCCGGCACCGGTGATTGGGCGACCCTGCGGGCGATTTTTGGCGTAGTCCAGCGACGCGTAGTAGCCCGCCATCCCCAACATGGTTGCCGCAATGCCCACGCCGATGCGGGCCTCATTCATCATGTGGAACATGCAAGCTAGGCCTTTGCCCGGCTGCCCCACGAGGTAGCCCACGGCGCCTGCGCCGTTTCCAAAGGGTCCGCCGGCTTGGCCATCGACGGGGAACTTGCCCTCGCCAAAGTTCAGTAGTGTGTTCGTGGTGCCGCGCCAGCCCAGCTTGTGGTTCAGGCCGGCGAGCGCCACGTCGTTGCGCACACCGGTGAGCTGGCCCTCGGCGTTCACCAACTTCTTGGGCACGATAAAGAGCGAAATGCCGCGGGTGCCGGGCACCAGCTTGCCATCCGCATCCGGAATCTTGGCGAGCACCAAGTGAACGATGTTTTCGGTGAGTTCGTGCTCGCCGCTAGAGATCCACATCTTGTTGCCACGCAGGCGGTAACGCGCACCCAGCGGGTCAGACTCAAAGCCCTCGCCGTCCGGCACCGCACGGGTCGCCACATCACTCAGGGATGAACCCGCTTGCGGTTCACTCAGGCACATGGTGCCGGCCCAACGGCCGGAGAACTCGTTGTAGGCGAACACCTGCTTTTGCAATTCGGTGCCGTGTGCCATGAGCAAATTGGCATTGCCCACGGACAGCAGGCTGGAACCGATACTGACCGACGCACAGGCAAAAAACGCATTGGCCGCGGCCTCCACGCTGTAGGGCAGCTGCATGCCGCCGATGTCGTAGTCCTGCGCCGCGCTCAGCATGCCCGACTCGGCGTAGGCCTTGAACGCATCGTGGGTGGCCTGCGGCAAAGTGACCTGGTCGCCATCAAAGTGCGGCTCCTGCGTGTCCACCAGGCGGTTGAACGGCGCGTACTTCTCGCGCGCAATGCGCTCGCAGGTGTCCAGCACCGCGTCAAAAGTTTCGCGGTTGTGGTCCGCAAAGCGCTCGCGGCTGGTGAGGCCGGTAGTGTCCAGCCAGTCGTGGAGCAGGAAGTCGAGGGTGGTGCGCAGGGTCATGGACAAGGTCTCAAGAAAATAAAAAAGCCGGACTGCGGATTGTGCGCAGACCGGCTCGTTTCAGATGGCCAATGTTGTCGTGCGGGTTACAGCACTTCAAACACGCCCGCCGCGCCCATGCCGCCGCCGATACACATGGTGACGCAGACGCGCTTGGCGCCGCGGCGCTTGCCTTCTATCAGCGCGTGGCCGGTCAGGCGCTGGCCGGATACGCCGTAGGGATGGCCCACCGCGATCGCACCGCCGTTGACGTTGAGGCGGTCTGCGGGGATGCCCAGCTTGTCGCGGCAATAAAGCACTTGCACCGCAAAAGCCTCGTTGAGCTCCCACAGGTCGATGTCGTTCATGGTCAGGCCCAGGCGCTTCAAGACCTTGGGGATGGCGAATACGGGGCCAATGCCCATTTCGTCAGGCTCGCAACCGGCCACAGCAAAGCCGAGGAAGCGGCCCAAAGGTTGCAAACCTTTTTGCTCGGCCAGCTTTTCATGCATCAGAACCGCAGCGCCACCGCCATCGGAAAACTGGCTGGCGTTGCCCGCAGTGATGAGGCCGCCGGGCAACGCAGAGCGCAGTCCGCTGATGCCTTCTTTGGTGGTGCCGGCGCGAATGCCTTCGTCGTCGCTCACAGTTACTTGCTTGGTCATCAGGCCCATGACTTTATCTGCCACGCCCATGGTGACGGTGATCGGTGCAATTTCGGCTTTGAACAAACCAGCTTCCAGTGCGGCAGTGGCACGCTGCTGGCTGGCGGCGCCGTATTCGTCCATGGCGTCGCGGCTGATGTTGTAGCGCTTGGCCACGTTCTCCGCGGTTTGCAACATGTTCCAGTAGATCTCGGGCTTGTTTTTGCTCAGCCAGGGGTCGTTGAGCATGTGGATGTTCATTTCCTGCTGCACGCAAGAGATGGCTTCCACACCACCCGCGACATACACATCGCCTTCATTGGAGATGATGCGTTGCGCCGCGGTGGCAATGGTTTGCAGGCCGGAAGAGCAAAAGCGGTTGATGGTCATGCCCGACACCGTGACCGGGCAACCTGCCCGCAGGGCCACCTGGCGCGCGATGTTGGCACCGGTGGCACCCTCGGGGGTGGCACAGCCCATGATGACGTCGTCCACCTCGGCGGCGTCGATGCCGGCACGCGCAATCGCGTGCTCCACGGCGTGTCCGCCCAGCGTGGCGCCGTGGGTCATGTTGAAGGAGCCCTTCCAGCTCTTGGCCAGAGGGGTGCGTGCGGTAGAAACAATAACTGCAGATGTCATGGTGATTCCTTGATTGGTGTGAACGGCGCGAACGCTCAGTTGAAGGTTTTGCCTTCAGCGGCCAGACGGGCCAGCAGCGGCGCGGGTTGCCAGAACTTGGCATCGTCCAGAGGGTTCTTGGCAAAACGGTTCATGGCTTGCACCACGTTGAACAGGCCGACTTCATCGGCGTAGTTCATCGGGCCACCGCGGTGTGCGGGGAAGCCGTAGCCGAAGATGTACACAATGTCGATATCGCTGGCCTTGGCGGCAATGCCCTCTTCCAGAATGTGGGCGGCCTCGTTCACCAGGCTGAACACCAGGCGTTGCACGATTTCTTCGTCCGAAATCTTGCGGGGCGTGATGCCCAGCGCCTTGCGGTGCTCTTCAATCATGGCTACCACTTCCGCATTCGGGATGGCGTCGCGCTTGCCGGGCACATAGTCGTACCAGCCGGCACCGGTCTTCTGGCCGAAGCGGCCTTTTTCGCACAGCAAGTCAGCCGTTTTGCTGTACTTCATGTCTGGTTTTTCTGTGTAACGGCGCTTGCGGATGGCCCAGCCGATGTCGTTGCCTGCCAGATCGCCCATGCGGAAGGGGCCCATCGCCATGCCGAATTTCTCCATGGCCTTGTCCACTTGCTCGGGTGTGCAGCCTTCATCCAGCAGGAAACCGCCCTGGCGGCCGTATTGCTCGATCATGCGGTTGCCGATGAAGCCGTCGCACACGCCAGACACCACTGCCGTCTTTTTGATCTTTTTTGCGACCGACATGACGGTGGCCATCACGTCTTTGGCGGTCTTTTCGCCGCGCACCACTTCCAGCAGCTTCATCACGTTGGCAGGGCTGAAGAAGTGCAGGCCCACCACGTCTTCTGGGCGTTTGGTGAAGCTGGCGATTTTGTTGACGTCTAGGGTGGAGGTGTTGGAGGCGAGGATGGCGCCAGGCTTCATCACGCGGTCCAGCTCTTTGAACACGGCTTCTTTAACGCCAATCTCTTCAAACACCGCTTCGATCACCATGTCGGTGCCGGCGAGGTCGTCGTAGCTCAGGGTGGTGGTCAGCAGGCTCATGCGCTGCTCGTACTTGTCTTGCTTGAGTTTCTTCTTGACGACTTGGGCTTCGTAGTTCTTGCGGATGGTGGCAATGCCGCGGTCCAAGGCTTCTTGCTTCATTTCCAGCATCTTGACGGGGATGCCCGCATTCAAGAAGTTCATGGCAATGCCGCCACCCATGGTGCCGGCGCCGATGACTGCTACAGAGTTGATAGCGCGTTGCGCAGTATCCGAGGGCACATCCGCTATTTTGGATGCTGCACGCTCCGCCAGAAACAGGTGGCGCAGGGACTTGCTCTCCGCAGTAAACATCAAGTTGATGAAGGCCTCGCGCTCGACCTGCATGCCTTCGTCAAACTTCTTTTTGGTAGCGGCTTCCACCACATCCACGCACTTGGCGGGAGCCGGGAAGTTCTTGCTCATGCCCTTGACCATGTTGCGGGCGAACTGGAAGTACGCATCGCCTTGCGGGTGTTTGCACTTCAGGTCGCGCACGAGTGGCAGGGGGCGCACATCTGCCACCGAGCGGGCGAAGGCCAAGGCTTCTTCAGCCAGGCTTTCGGCGGAAGCGGAAAGCTTGTCGAACAGCTTCTGGCCCGGCAGCATGGCCAGCATTTCGCTCTTGATGGGCTCGCCACTCACGATCATGTTGAGTGCTGGCTCCACACCGAGCACGCGGGGCAGGCGCTGGGTGCCGCCGGCACCGGGAACGAGGCCGAGTTTGACTTCCGGAAGCGCAATGCTGGTGCCGGGTGCTGCAATACGGTAGTGGCAACCCAAGGCCAGTTCCAAACCGCCGCCCATGGCCACGGTGTGGATCGCCGCGACCACTGGCTTTTCAGAGTTTTCCAACACCTTGATGACGCTGATCAGGTTGGGTTCTTGCAGCGCCTTGGGGCTACCGAATTCGGTGATGTCCGCACCGCCGGAAAACGCCTTGCCGGCGCCGGTGATCACGATGGCTTTGACCGCGGCATCGGCATTGGCCTGGGCCATGCCGTCTGCAATTCCCTGGCGGGTGGAAAGGCCCAAGCCGTTGACCGGCGGGTTGTTCAGGGTGATGACGGCGATATCGCCATGGACTTGGTACTGGGCGGTCATGCAGGCTCCGTGGGTGAGGTTAATCTCAAAATAGAACGATCGTTCTTTTTTTCGATTGTAGGAGCTTTACCCCCCTCACCAAGCCCCTTTGTCACCGCTGGGACAAAGGGTTTTCCCGAATCTCAGCGTTAAAAAAGCGAGTGCTGAGAGGCCAGCTTACGCGCCGGGGAGCTTGTAGTCCTTGAGCAGCTCCCGCAATTTGGTTTTCTGCATTTTGCCGGTGCCGCCCAGGGGAATCGCCTCGACAAACACTACATCGTCCGGCACCTGCCATTTCGCGGTCTTGCCGTCGTAAAAGGCGATGAGCTCATCGCGGCTCACTTCGCTGCCCGGCTTTTTAACCACCGCAATGATGGGGCGCTCGTCCCATTTGGGGTGCTTCATGCCGATGCAAGCCGCCATCGCCACAGCGGGGTGGGCCATGGCGATGTTTTCGACATCGATAGAGCTGATCCACTCGCCGCCGGACTTGATCACGTCCTTGCTGCGGTCGGTGATTTGCATGAAGCCATCAGAGTCGATAGTGGCCACATCGCCGGTGGGGAACCAACCATCGACCAAGGGTGAACCGCCCTCGCCCTTGAAGTATTCGCTGATGACCCACGGTCCTTTAACCAGCAGGTCGCCATAGGCTTTGCCATCCCAGGGCAACTCGGCGCCCTCGCCGTCCACGATCTTCATGTCCACGCCATAAATGCCGCGGCCTTGCTTCAGGCGGACCTTCATCTTGTCGGCGGAGTCCATGGCGAGGTGCTTGTTCTTCAGGGTGCACACCGTGCCCAGGGGCGACATTTCCGTCATGCCCCAGGCATGGAGCACTTCCACGCCGTACACATCGTTAAACGCGGTAATCATGGCGGGCGGGCACGCCGAGCCACCGATCACGGTCCGTTTCAGGGTCGAGAAGCGCAGGCCGCCTGCTTGCATATGACCCAGCATCATTTGCCACACGGTCGGTACACCGGCCGCGAAGCTGACTTTCTCGGACTCAATCAACTCAAAAATGGATTTGCCATCCATCGCAGGGCCGGGGAACACCAACTTGGCGCCAGTCATGGCAGCCGAATACGGCAAGCCCCAAGCGTTGACATGAAACATGGGCACCACCGGCAGGACCGCATCACGGGCGCTCATGTTGAGCGCATCGGGCAAAGCGCCGGAGAACGCGTGCAATATCGTGGAGCGGTGGCTGTAAAGCGCCGCTTTGGGGTTGCCGGTAGTGCCGCTGGTGTAGCACATGCTGGAGGCCGAGTTTTCGTCAAACTCGGGCCAGGTGTAGGTGGCGGGCTGCTGGCCGATCCAAGCCTCGTAGCTTTGCAGATCGGGAATGCCGGAGTCGGCGGGCAGCTTGTCCGCATCGCAGAGAGCGATGAAATGTTTGATGGTGGTGCAGCGGCTGTGCACGGCTTGCACGATGGGCAAAAAGCTCATGTCGAAACACAACACCTGGTCCTCGGCATGATTGGCGATCCAAACAATCTGGTCGGGGTGCAAACGCGGGTTCAGGGTGTGCAGCACGCGACCCGAACCACTTACCCCGAAATACAGCTCCAAGTGGCGGTAGCCGTTCCAAGCCAATGTGGCTACGCGGTCGCTAAACGCGAGGTTCAGGCCATCGAGGGCATTGGCCACTTTGCGGGAACGGACGGCCACCTCTTTGTAATTGGTGCGGTGGATATCGCCCTCTACCCGGCGGGAAATCACTTCGCCTTCGCCATGGTGGCGCTCGGCAAAGTCAATCAAGGTGGAGATCAGCAACTGCTGGCTTTGCATCAGACCTAACATCAAGTCACCTCTGTCTAAATTTTTGTAACAAACACACCAACACCGGAAACAAGCTGTTGCAATTTCGGCGACTCACATAGTACTGCGAGCAAGTCCCCTCGGAGACGCTGAATTAGTCATATGCGGGACAATTCACCCATGCCCCATTTGCCCCCTGCGCCCGACGCTCTGGACCTCCCCCTCCGCTGGAATAACCGATTTGCCACGCTGGGAGACGCGTTCTTTGCGCCGCTCTCCCCTACCCCGCTTCCGGCACCGTATTGGGTGGGCACCAGCGCAGCTGCCGCGCGCAGCGCCGGGTGGGATGAGGTTTTGCTGCGCGACCCGGAGGTGTTGCAGGCACTGACCGGCAACCGCCCGCTGAACGGCAGCATGCCCTTGGCTAGCGTGTACAGCGGCCACCAGTTCGGCCAATGGGCCGGCCAGTTGGGCGACGGCCGAGCGATCCTGTTGGGCGAAGTCGATGGCTTGGAGGTGCAGCTCAAGGGCGCGGGCTTGACCCCCTTCTCCCGCATGGGTGATGGCCGTGCTGTGTTGCGCAGCAGCATTCGCGAGTTTCTGGCGAGCGAGGCGATGCATGGTCTGGGCGTGCCCACCTCACGCGCGCTGTGTGTCACCGGGTCCGATGCACCGGTGCGGCGCGAGACGATAGAAACAGCCGCGGTGGTGACGCGCATGGCCCCGAGCTTTATCCGCTTCGGGCACTTTGAGCATTTCTGCCACCACGGCATGCCCGGCGAGCTGAAAACCTTGGCCGATTTTGTAATCGACCACTACTACCCCGAGTGCCGCACCGACGCGCGCTGGAACGGCAACCCCTATGTGGCGCTACTGGCCGCAGTGACGGCGCGCACCGCCGAGATGGTGGCACACTGGCAGGCAGTGGGCTTTTGCCATGGGGTGATGAACACTGACAACATGAGTATCTTGGGCCTGACCATCGATTACGGGCCTTTCCAGTTCATGGACGCTTACGACCCCGGCCACATCTGCAACCACTCGGACACGGGCGGCCGCTACGCTTTTTACAAGCAGCCGAATGTGGCGTACTGGAACCTGTTTTGTTTGGGCCAGGCCATGATGCCGCTGATTGACGAGCAGGAACACGCCATTGCCGCCCTCGAAACTTTTAAGGACCTGTACCCGCAGGCGTTTGCCCGCCGCATGGCGGCCAAGCTCGGTTTTACCGAGGTGCAAGAGGCCCAGAAGCCGGTCATTGAAGGCATCCTGAATTTGCTGGCAGCCGACAAAGTCGACTTCACCATCTTTTGGCGGCGCCTCAGCTATTGGGGCGCTGACTCGGCGGCAGCTGCTGATTCGGTGCGCGACCTGTTCCTGGACAGAGCCGGCTTTGACGCATGGTTGCTATCTTATTCGGAGCTGCTCGCGCAACATCCACGAGCGCTCGCAGCGGATTTGATGCTCAAAACCAACCCCAAATATGTGCTGCGCAACCACTTGGGAGAGCAAGCCATCCAAGCGGCCCGGCAAAAGGATTTCAGCGTGGTCGCTGAGTTGCTGAAAGTGTTGGAGACGCCGCACGACGAACATCCGGAGTTCGAGGCCTGGGCCGGCTTTCCGCCCGACTGGGCCGCGCAGATTTCCATCAGCTGCAGCTCCTGAACTTTCAGCGCTGCCTTGCATTCATCTACCCTAGGAGCCCCCATGACCTTCCCTATCCAAAAAACCGACGTTGAGTGGAAAGCCCTGCTCGCAGAAAAAGGCGCGGAGCCGGTCGCGTTTCAGGTGACTCGCCACGCCGCCACCGAGCGGCCTTTCACCGGCAAGTTTGAGGCCCACTGGGCGGACGGCAGCTACCACTGCATGTGCTGCAGCGCCAAGCTGTTTGACTCCGGCACTAAGTTTGACGCGCATTGCGGCTGGCCCAGCTTTTCGCTCGCGATTCCGGGCGCGATCACCGAAATCACCGACCGCAGTCACGGCATGGTGCGGGTTGAGACGGTGTGCAGCCAGTGCGGCGCTCACTTGGGGCATGTGTTCCCCGATGGCCCTACCGACACCGGTTTGCGCTACTGCATGAACTCGGCCTCGCTACACTTCACGCCCAAATGAAAACACTTCTCGACTTCATCCCCATCCTCTTGTTCTTTGCGGCTTACAAGCTGCATGACACCTTCGGCATCAGCAAAGACGAAGCGATTTATTTCGCCACGCCGGTGCTGATGGCTGCCACCGTGGCGCAAATGGCGATCATTTATTGGATCGACAAAAAGCTCACCACCATGCACAAGATCACCTTGGGCATGATTCTTGTGTTCGGCGGCATCACGCTGCTCTTGCACGACAAGCGCTTCATCATGTGGAAGCCCACCGTGCTGTACGCGGGCATGGCGATTGCGCTGGCTGTGGCGGTATGGGGCATGAAGATCAACTTCTTGAAGTCCATGTTGGGCAGCCAGTTGGAGCTCCCCGACCCGGTGTGGCACAAGCTCAATATCGCCTGGATCGGATACACCCTGTTCATGGCGATCAGCAATGGGTATGTCGCCGCGTATTTCAGCGAAGACGCGTGGGCCAATTTCAAACTCTGGGGTTATGTGTTCCCTCTGGCCTTTTTGATTGGCCAGGGCCTCTACATTTCGCCTTATCTCAAGGGCGATAGCGCACCCGAGGAGCCCCCCAAGCCATGAGCGCCCTGGATCCTACTGCCCACAACCTGGAGCAGCGGTTGCAGGCCAAATTGCAGCCGCTGCGCCTCGAAGTGATCGATGAAAGCTACCAGCATGCCGGCCATGTGGGTGCCAATGACAGCGGTGTCGGCACCCATTTCCGGGTGCGGATTGCTTCACCTTTATTTACCGGTTTGAGCCGCGTAGCACGGCATCGCCTTGTGTATGATTCGTTGCAAGATTTCATTGATCAAGGCCTTCATGCCTTGGCCATTGAGGCCGAAGCCTCGCCCTCTGGCAACACTAAGATTTAAGCATTCCTGAAGGAAACGGTATGAAGAAGCACATTTTGTCCTCCTTGGCTGTAGCCAGCCTGATGGCGGTCTCCCAAGGCGCTGTGGCGCAGAACATTGCCATCGTGAACGGCAAGGCAGTTCCCACTGCGCGCATGGAAGCCCTGGCCCAACAGGTCGCCCGCTCCGGCCGCCCTGTGACGCCTGAAATGCAAGGCCAGATGCGCGAGGAAATCATCGCTCGCGAAATTTTTGTGCAAGAAGCGCAAGCACGCGGCCTGGACGCGACGGATGACTACAAAAATCAGCTCGACCTGACCCGCCAGTCCATCCTGATCCGCGAGTTGTTTGCCGATTTCCAGAAAAAGAACCCGGTCACCGACGAAGAAACCAAGGCTGAGTACGACAAATTTGCCTCGGCCAACGCAGGCAAAGAGTACCGCGCCCGCCATATCCTGGTGGAAAAAGAAGACCAGGCCAAGGCCCTGATTGCGCAGCTGAAAAAAGGCGCCAAGTTTGAAGATCTGGCCAAAAAGAACTCCAAAGACCCAGGCTCCGGTGCCAATGGTGGTGACCTCGATTGGGCCAACGCCAGCAGCTACGTGAAAGAGTTCTCGGACGCTCTGGTGGCCTTGTCCAAGGGCAAGATGACCGACACTCCGGTCAAGACCCAGTTCGGTTTCCACATCATCCGTTTGGATGACCTGCGCGAAGCCCAGTTGCCCAAGTACGAAGATGTGAAGCCGCAAATCGCCCAGCAACTGCAGCAACAAAAGATCGCCAAGTTCCAGGAAGACCTGCGCGCTAAAGCCAAGGTCGAATAAGCCTCTACAGGCTGATTCCCATCAAGCGGCTTCGGCCGCTTTTTTATTGCCTGTGACTCGCCTGCTCCCAAAGGCCGCTGCACCCGGCAAAGGGCCGCAGCTGTAGAGCTAGCGGCCGATTCCGGCCAGCCAAAGCAGGCCCAACAAGACCGGCTGGTGCAGCAGGTAGTAACTCAAACTCCACTGCCCCAGTGCTGCCAGCCGCCGCGTCAGGGCTGCCGGCAGTGGCAGCCGCCCTGTGCGGGGTTGGTGCTGCCACCCGTGCATGAACGCGAAACCCAGCAACATGACGCCCAGCCAGGGAAACAGGGGCACATAGTCCTCGGTGCGTGGCAGGCGGGTAACCCACCCGATCCAGTTCAAGGCGCGGCCGTTCATATCCACGCCAAACTGAGCGCTAGCCCAGTTAGATATTGCGCTACCTGCTATGAAATGTGTAGCAATGATCGCAAGACCCAGCAAACCGCACCCAAGCCCCAGTGGTGCCACAAGGCGGGTGATGAGCAGCATCACCGCCATGGCGTGCAACACCCCGAAATAGATATAGCTGCCGGGGAACATGAACCACGACCCCAAAGACACCAACGCCGCGGCGGCAGCAATCTGGAGCCAACGCCGTGCGAACTGCCACCCGCTTTGGCCGCGGGCATGCGCCAGCGCCTGACCGGCGCCCGCACAGCACAAAAACAGGCTGAGGATGACAGTGCGCTGCCACGTCCAGACGGGGTCTTGCAAAAAGTTTTGTTGGATAACGCCGGCGTTGTTCAGGTCGAAGCAAAAGTGAAACACCGTCATCCACACCATGGCTAAGCCACGCAATGCATCCAGAGTGTCCAAGCGCCGGGTGTTCATGGCCGTTTCAAGGGTTTTGTGGCTTACCGGTGGCAGACCGTTGCATGATGCTGCCCCATTGGGTGAGCACAGCGCCGGTAGACGCCAACAAAAGCACCGGTATTGCAAGCCCCCAGGCGCTGTGCATGGCGGTGGACCATGCAAAAAGGGGCGGCCCCAACGTAGCGCCCAAATTGCCCATTTGGGCAACCGCGCCGTTGGCACGGGCCTGTTGGGCGCTGTCGTGGTTGAGGTGGGGAATCAGGGCAAAGGCACTGCCCCCGGCCAGGCCGGAGATCAGCATCAAAGCGATGGATGCCTCGACGTAGCCCCAGCCGGTCATGGCGCTCCATGCACACAACACGCCCGCCAAGCCAAGGCTGGGATACAGCATTCGCAGCAAGCGCAAGGGGCTGCTCCGCTGGGTGAGCCAACCCGCACCAAAGGTACCGGCGATGCCCATCAAGGGCAAAACCGTGGCGGCCCAGCGGTCTGTGTCGGTCAGGCCCCGGGGTAAAAACGTCAACAGCGCCACAGCCATACCGGTGTAACAAAAGAAACACAGGCCCGGCAGTGCGGTGCGCCAGTCGGTATAGGTGCGCACATGGCGCGCGAGCAAGCCGGCTCCGTGGGCGGCGCTAGCGGGCGGCGGCTGGTCCAGGGGCAGTGCGACCCAAGCCAGTACCGCGGCAATGAGCAGCAGCACCGCATGCAGTGCAAACATCGAGGGCACACCGGCATACGCCAAAAACTGGTGGCCTCCTGCGGCGGTGAGCGCGAACGCGGTGCCCACAAAGGTGCTCCACAAGCCCATGGCAATCGACCGGTGACGCGCAGCAGTGGTACCTGACATGAGCGTGGGCGCAGCCACCACCACGGCTAGGTGTGACGCTCCTTCCAGCACCCGGGTCACTACAAACCAGTGAAACGGCAAGCTCAATGCTTGCACCGCCGCGAGCACCGCGCCCAGCAGCATGCCACCGCACAGCAGACGCCGGTAACCGATGCGCGGAGCCAACAAACCCATGCTGACACCCAGACTCAAGCCCACGACGCCTACGACCGACAAGGCCCATCCCATCTGGGTCGCACTCACGCCAAACTGCTGCTGCAACAAAGCAAACGCGAGGGACACCTTGGCGAACTGCATGGCCGCCAAAATGCCGCAGACCCACAGCAGCAAAACGCGGGGCCAATGAGTAATGAGTGTGTGAGGCATGGGAGCCGGTGAGTGTAGCGGCAGCCCGCGCGCCGGCGGGGTCGTGCTGCGGGATAATGCGGCCCCATGTCTTTGCAAGATTTTCAACTCGAATTGCTGGCTCCCGCCCGTACCGCCGAGATCGGCATCGAAGCGGTGAACCATGGTGCCGATGCGGTTTACATCGGCGGGCCCGGCTTTGGCGCGCGGTCCAGCGCCGACAACAGCATTGCCGATATTGAGCGTCTGGTCGCTAACGCTCATCGCTTCAACAGCCGCATTTTTGTCACGATGAACACCATCCTGCGGGATGACGAGCTCGAGCCCGCCCGCAAGCAGGCCTGGCAGTTGTACGAAGCCGGTGTGGATGCGCTGATCGTGCAGGACATGGGCTTGCTGGCGATCGACATGCCGCCGCTGCAGCTCCACGCCAGTACCCAGACAGACATCCGCACGCCCGAGAAAGCGCGCTTTTTGCAGGATGTGGGCCTGTCCCAGATCGTGCTGGCGCGCGAACTAACCGCCCGGCAGATTGCCGCCATCCGCGCGGCAACGGACCCTGAAAAATGCACGCTGGAGTTTTTTATCCACGGTGCGCTGTGCGTGGCCTACAGCGGCCAGTGTTACATCAGCGCAGCCCACACCGGCCGCAGTGCCAACCGGGGTGAATGCAGCCAAGCCTGTCGCCTGCCCTACCAGGTGGTCGACGACAAAGGCCGCTTCGTCGCCCATGACAAGCATGTGCTCTCAATGAAAGACAACAACCAGAGCGAGAACCTGGCCGCTTTGGTGGATGCGGGCATCCGCAGCTTCAAAATTGAGGGGCGCTACAAGGACATGGGTTATGTGAAGAACATCACCGCCCACTACCGCAAGCTACTCGACCGCTTGATCGAAGATCGCCAGTACTCGGATCAGCCCCACCATTTCCCGCTTTCGCGCAGCAGCAGCGGTAGCACCAGCTTCACGTTTGAGCCTGACCCCAATCAGAACTTCAACCGCGAGTTCACCGATTACTTTGTACAGGGCCGGCAAATCGACATCGGGGCTTTTGACAGCCCCAAAAACCCGGGCCAGCCGATTGGCTATGTGACCAAGGTCAACCCTGAAAGTGTGGAGCTGGAACTGAGCGACCGCAGCAAGGCTTTGAGCAATGGCGACGGCCTGTGTTACTACGACTTGCAAAAGGAGCTGGTGGGCCTGGCCATCAACCGGGCCGAAGCTATCAACTCAGCCAAGGGTTTGTGGCGGGTGTTCCCCAAAGATCCCCTCCCCGGCCTCAAGGACCTGCGCAAGGGGGTAGAGGTTAACCGCAACCGGGATGTGAACTGGACCCGAGTGCTCGATAAAAAGAGCAGCGACCGGCGCATCGGTGTTTGGGCGGTGTTGGCGGAAACCGATGGCGGCATGGCGTTGACCTTGACTGACGAAGATGGCTTTACCGCAACCTCCCGCACCAGCCTGCCCTTGGAGCTGGCCAAAGACCCGGCCACTGCGCTCGACACCTTGCGCGCGAACCTAAGCAAAATGGGCACCACGATTTTTGCCACACTCGATGTGCAAGTGCAGTTCAGCCAGCCGTGGTTTGTGCCCGCGTCAGTGCTGAACCCTTTGCGGCG